>OMIX01000015.1 GCA_900299195.1 Deltaproteobacteria bacterium | reverse complement strand
GTTTGGCGGTGGTGGCGGCGGAGGCCGACGATTTGGTGGCGGCGGCGGCGGAGGAGGAGATCGAGGTGGCCGGGGTGGTAGAGATGGTGGTGACCGAGGAGGGTATCGAGGAAGTCGTGGGGGAAGTGACCGGGGACGCGATCGTGACCGAGGTTATGGCGGTGGTGGTAATGATGGCGGTGGCGGTTACGATGACGAGGGTAGCGGAAACTACTAAACTAAGAGTAGACAATATTTTTAAGCCCAGGCACTCGTTTGAGTCCCTGGGCTTTTTCATTTTTTAGCGTTTGTGCAGTAAGGCTAATACAATCTCGATGAGAATGAGAGCCACCACTGAAGCTTCCAGAATGATCGTTCTTCGGCTGGATGTAAAATCAGCCAAAATCTCAATGTTGTCTTGGATGAGAGTTAGTTTTCGATCCAAGGTTCGAAACCGAACTTCAATATCAAAGTTGGATTGAAGTTCTTTAAAAATTTCTTCAAGCTCTTTGCTTTTCCAAGTCTCATCAGGCGGATCCAAAATGGCTACGTTACTAATAATATGTTGGCGGGCTCTAGCTGAAGTTCCGATCATTTTAAGAAGGCTGGTCGTCTTAAGGGAAACGGCCCCGAGCGATGCCAGTCCCTCCATAAAGGTTGAGGCTTCATTAAGCATTCTATCTGCAAGCACTTCAAAATATTCGAGAGCAGCTGACTGACCCACCGATATTGCAATCAATCGAAGAATGTCCAGCGAAAGTTCTTTTACTTCAACATACTCAAATTCAACTCGGTTGGGAAAATCCCCTACATTCACTTGATAGGTTTCAGTAGTTGGGTTAGTTAACCCGTTTCCTAAAACGCTCTTTATTTTTCCTACTTCAATATCGACCTGTTCATTCGACATGTTAAAAAACACGAGACATCCAAATCGATAAACGAATAGGTAACTGTTTTCGCCGTACTGAAGTCTAAGCTCCTGGGGAGAGCTGTCGATGACTCTTCCTGATAAAACCGAACGAATGCTCTTAATATGAATAGAGTCATATAAATTGATAGCTTGCATGAGGTAACCCGTTGCCATATTTTCTTGACCTCCCGTGTTTTTGAAAAGCTATCTGGACTAGCATACAATAAGAGTATGCCAATACGCACTCACCAAACAATAATAACTCTGTGCATTAGCTTGATTTTGACTTTTTGTTCGATATCTCAAGCGCATCTCTTAGAAGTTTTCGCTAAAGCGTCAGCGTCTAAAAATTTTACGGATGAGGATCGCTATACCGTGAGTGTTTCTGGCGCGACTGGATTGGCTTTGCTTCTGATTCCTCAAGTGAGAATCGAGGGACGATACACGGTAGTCAGTAGCTTACAGAATCGACTCGATGTGGGAAGCCCATCGGTCATAGCGACATTAAACGATATCAAAACAGAGACAAATATTTACAGCGTGGGTTTAGACATTGATCTTCTTTCCGACAAAAATTCCATTCAGCCCTTTGTGTTTGTTGGGGCTGGTTACATTGTTTCTGATCGTTCTTACTATTTGACCCCTGTAGGGAGCTCTTCTGCGACTTTAATCAGCGAGCCTGAAACTCGAGGGATCTCGGCTAACGTAGGCGCTGGCATAAGAATTCGTATTGCTAAAATGATAGCCTTTGAGGTGGAAGCTTATGGTTATGGGCTCGATCCTCAAAAGCCCAATCCCCTAATTAACATTTATGGAAATGCAGGAATTCGAATCTTCATGTGATGGGTTTTTTCCTCGAACGCTTAAAAACTCCTGAAATTTTTTTTCGCTGCCACGATGACTGGGTCGATAAAATCTTTTTTGCTTAATTTTTTCAGGTAAGTACTGCGCATCGACCCAACCGCTTTCGTGATTGTGGGGGTAGTCGTAGTTCTTGCCATAACCCCAATTTTTCATGGCTTCCGTCGGAGCGTTTCTAAGGCTCATGGGAATGTCTAGCATCCCTGATTTTTGGACTTCATCAATTGCTTCATTAATAGCTTGATAACTGCGATTGCTTTTTTCTGAACAAGCTAAGTAAGTAGTCATTTGTGCTAAAGGAATTCTGGCTTCGGGCATTCCGATAGCGTGAACGGCTTGCAAACAACTCGTCGCAAGCATCAGTGCCGCTGGATTAGCATTACCGATGTCCTCTGAAGCTAAAATAATCAGTCTTCGTGCTATGAAAACAGGATCCTCTCCGCCCTCTAACATTCTCGCCAAATAATAAACTGCCGCATCAGGGTCGCTTCCACGTACGCTTTTGATAAAAGCTGAAATGGTGTCATAGTGAGATTCGGACTTTTTATCGTAGTATAAAGATTGAGCTTGAGTGGCTTCTTCAAAGGTCTGAAGATCCACGGGTTTCCCATCGTCAATCGAGAGACAAACATGATCTAATAAATTTAAAGCTTTCCTTGCATCTCCATGAGCACAATCAGCAATTCTTTCCAAAACTTCTTGAGTCACATTTTTTGAAGCGGTTCTTTTAAGCAAGGTGAGAAGATCTCGGTTTTCTAAAGCATGAAAGCGATAAATCATTGATCTTGAAGCTATGGCATTATTAATTTCGAAAGAAGGATTTTCTGTGGTGGCGCCAATAAATCGAATGCTTCCATCTTCGAGGAAGGGTAAAAGGACATCTTGTTGAGATTTGTTGAGCCGATGAACTTCATCAATGAACAAGACATGAGCTGGACGACCTGACTTAAAAGACAAACGCGATCGCTCCAAAACTTCTTTGATCTCTTTCACCCCACAAACTACGGCCGATAGCGATTCAAACGGGCGTTGGGTTGTTTTTGCAATAAGAGTCGCTAAAGTGGTTTTTCCTGTTCCGGGGGGTCCCCAAAAAATAAAGCTGCACCATCTGCCGGTTTCCAGAATTTTTTTAAATCGGTCATTGAGAAAATGAGTCTGGCCTACCAACTGACTAAAGTCTTGCGGTCGAGATCGCTGAGCTAAAGGTGTATCTTGCGAACAGTTCGAAAATAGGGAGTCTTCAAAGTTAAAGGACATAACGAAGGTTATAGTGGGAAACTTACCAGGAATCAAATCGGCTTTTTGTAGTTTGCACTTAAGCTAGGATGGTTATAATCATGGAGGTATGAATCCTGAAAAGCGTAATATGTTCTCTTGGTATCTTACCAAGTACATGGCGGTTGAGGTGCTAGGAAGTTTTTTAATGGGCACCGCCATTTTCCTTTTTATTATGCTAACTTTTCAGGCCATTCGTTTAAGTGAATTTATTGTAGTACATCAGGTGGGAATGAAAGATGTGCTTAAACTTTCTGCTTATTTGATGCTTTCTTTCATTCCGATTGCGGTTCCTATTTCCTTCTTGTTCTCCGTTTTGATGGGGATTTCTCGCGCCAATTCGGAAGGCGAAGTCGTTGCCTTACAGGCTACCGGAGTAAGTCTAGGGCAGATATTTTTGCCGTTAGGTGTTTTTTCTGTGTTGGTTAGTGCAGTAGCTCTTTATTCCGCTTTGATTTCAGTCCCCCAGGGAAATCGAAGGTTTGAACTTTTGATCGAAAAGTTGGGTAACGAAAGAGTAATGGCGGCCTTGAAGCCCGGAGTTTTCCACCAGGGTTTTTTTGGACTAGTTATTTTTACAGAACAAATTATTCCCGTAAAAAATGAACTGCAAAAAGTCTTTATTTACGATGAAAGGGATGAGGGAAATCCCTTAGCGATCACTGCCCAAGCAGGCCTATTGAGGAGTGCCCCGGATAGAAACATTTTAACTTTGCGATTAACTCAGGGCTCGATTTTTGTAGATAAGAAAAAGCTAGAAGGGCCTCAGCAGAAAATCGACTTCGATGTGTATGACATCAATTTAGAGTTAGGGGAAAAGGGGGGATCGTGGAGAGATTATAGTCCCCCCTCTTTTGATTACCACCAGCTGAAAACGCGATTAAGAGAAACCCTCCCTGATCCTCCCATGCATCGAAAGCTCAAAGTGGAACTGCATCGAAGATTTTCTCTTTCTTTTGCCTGTGTGGTTTTTGCTTTGCTGGGCTTTGTCATTGGAACAAGAAGCCATCGGGGTGTGAGAAGTACGGCGGTTGTTTTGTGTCTTGCGGTCGGTTTGATTTATTGGTTGGCTTATATTGGGGCTAATGCTCTGGCTCTAAGTGGATGGCTCGTTCCCTGGCTGGGTGTGTGGGCCCCTAATTTACTTTTTGGCGGCCTAGGGCTTGTTATGTTTATGAAACAAGCCAAACTGATTTAGATTCCTGTGTTCTCTTTGCCTAGTTTTTAGAGAGTTGCTCACCCAAAACTGTCACTTTGTTTTCAAAATGTGGGTCTTCCGGCACAAAACCCGAGGAGACTTTTTTGCACTTTAAGTAGTGGGGCTCTGCGAAGGAAAAGGGAGGAAGAATTTAGAGTTGGGAAATGAAAATAAGGGCGCAGGTCTACCTATGGTTGTTTTTTGGAGCCATTTATTCCGTCGATTGGCAGCCAATCTGCAGAGTGACTCGAACCCCTAATGAACACGCTCTTTCGGAACAAGGTCGTTTTGAAGGGGATCCGGAGCGTGATTGGTCCTTTTGGGGGCAAATTAGAATGAAGGATGTCGCTATTAAGTATTCCGGAGAGAAATGTCGTTTTGCACGATCGGTTCTTGCTCAGAGTCTTGAGAAAATTCCCTCGATTGAGTTAGAGGAAGTTGCTTACAAAAGTTCCCAGGTTAACTTGCCAGTCCACTGCTCCAGTTTTACGTTGGCAGAATCAGCTCGCTATTCCTTGAGACTTAATTTATCGTCGATAAAATCACAAATAGTGGGGGATGTGTTAAAATTATTTAAAGCCACGCCTCCCAAACCTTTCCCCGATGTGAGCAGCGAATTGGAAATTGCTAATGAATTTGCAGATGCCTATATCGCTATTGTGGATAAGTTTTTGAAAGAACATCCGGGGGCGAGACCTAAGCTGGGAAAGAGGATTGAGTTTCTTGGGCTTCAAAATGAAATTAATGCCCCTTGGTGTGCCGATTGGGCGCAGGGAGTTTTAGAGGGGTTCATGAATCGCTTTGATCCAAAACACCCCATACAAAAGTGGTTAAAATTTCAGTGGGCTCAGATTAGATCTCCACAACACAATTTTGTAGTGATTTATCCGTCAGGTCGCCCACCCGCTGTTCCTCCTAAACCTAACGATCACACCCTGCTTATCGCAGATCCTTGGCATACTATTCTTCCTGGAACTTATTTTCCAGGCGATGTGAGTTGGGCTGGAGGGAAAGTTCCTACTAACTTAGGCATCGAGTAGCTCGAATATTTGAAAAGTCAGTTTTGTGACAGTTGCCCAATCTTTGTACACTTAGGCGTCTGAAACTCTCATTTGTTTGGCAGGTGTTTCGGGCACTGCGATTGCACCTCTTAACCTTAAATTCCCTTTGTGTAACTTTTGGTCGGGTAGAGCATGAAACTTACTGTTTACATTTCAATTCTTCTTTTGCTGTCTCCCGGCTTGGCAGTGGGGGGACGATTTAATAGAAGGCAGGGAGTGATCAAAAGGTTGTTGGCACCCATTGAAAAAAGAAGAGGCGAACCTTTTAATCCTAAATTTCAAATCGCAAAAAAAACAACTACCCCAGACCCAAAAATAAGTTCAGGAGGTTCCGGAGAATCTAAAAATAAGGAGGGGAGTGGGTCTTCAGGAAGTGGACTTGTGGGCTCCGGTGGAACCTTGCCCGCTGGAAGTCTTACGCCTTTTCCCAATCAAACCGTGGGCGGCCCTACAGCCAAAAACAATCCATCGAATGCTGGTTCTCCTTCTGGAGGTGATTCGCGTTCAAAGCCCGAGGGCAAAGATGCGCCTAATCGGGAGTTGCCGCCTGAAAAACAAGGTGGAAGCCCCAAAGGGTCTTCCAAGGGGGTTTCATTTGGGTTGTGGTGGCCAGTCTGTATTTTCGTGGATGGACCCGATGCGAATTCTCAGGTTACTGAAATGGTAAAGATGTCTGCTGCATGCGGAGTTAATTTAAAACCTTATGTAAGAACGGTGAGTGTTCCCAACCCGGACGACCCTGAAACATTGAATAGTCTTCAAAGTCAAAGTTGTAATATCAAGGAAGCTGGAATCGCAGGAAAAGGCTCTTCGCTTGTTCTTACGAATCGAAGTAGCACAGTGGCTGACAAAATGTGCGGTTCTGAAGAGACGGTGAATGGAGTCACTCGGCCCACGACCAATGTTGCCGGTTGTAATCAGTTAGCTAATGGGGCTTCTGGTGAATCCAAAAAAAGGGCTGAAAGTCACAAAGGACAAGGAGATGGTTTTGGAGGTTTTGCTACAGGAGAAGTCGCAGTAGGCATTGTGGATTCTCAAGGCTATTCTAGCGGCGCCGTTTACTCTCACGAGGCCATGGGTCACGGTCAAATGGGCTGGCCCAACGGAAAAAAGGCAGGAAATGGAATTGGAGATCCCAACGACCCCAATGATAGCAGTGGAGACCACCAACACGGGGGCGGCTATACGGGGGTAGGCTGTGCCCAAATGAGAGCTTCCGCCATTCCAGATCCAGAAGGGTATCATAAGTACTATGCGGACAAGAGTCGGTATTATAGCCATCGTCCCGATAAGCCCATGCCTCTTGGAGAAAAAATTTGGAAAACTTTCAAAGATGGTCCGGAGAACAATGGTCTGCTTGCAAAGAACAACTCAGGTTCTCCGAAGGGGACGGATGGAGGGGGAAATTCCTCCAGGGGCACTGATGCAGGAACAGCGGGTCCTGGACACAAAAAACCTAAAGGGATCGCAGGCAATGCTACTGGTAAGCGTTCTGGGGGACGCATTGGGGATGGAGATTCTGAGTCGGATCGTTCTGGATCCTCTCGAGGAGGAGACGACAGTTCAGATGGCTTAGCTTCACAAGTGAATGGGGATCCTTCTGGGGGCCCGGGAGATGCGAATTCCACTATCGTCGCTAATCGTGATAAAAGCGCTTTAAATGGTTCTAAAACAGAAGGTTCAGGAACTTCGACGGGGGGAAGTACCGTGATGGATTCAAACTTCCTGGGTAGTTCTTCCAATTTTGGATCCTCCGAGGGTGTTTCTGGAATTGAATCAAGAGAGTCCACAGTTGCCTTAAATTCTAAGGGATCAGAAAATTCTTCAAACATGGATCCAGATTACCTAGCCAAAAAAGAAGAAAAAGAGAGAAGAAAACGTGAGAAAAGAATTAGAAAATGGTCTGCCGAACAAGAGCTGCCACAAGGCGCTATTATCGAAAGAGCTCCTAGCAGTCGAAGAAAATAGGGTTACTTACCAAGCAAAATATTAATCACAACAACTTCACTCATCTTCACTTTCTACATAAGGAGTCTGCTCGGTCTCGAAGGGTATTTCTTTAATTTTTGTTTTTGGAGGAGGCGCCTCGTAAAGATCGAAATCCCCGATGATATTAATTCCACCTCGAAAAAAAGCAGGGGCATAACTTCCCATGAGTGACCACATCATTGAGCCTTCAATTCGATATTTTCGGCTGGCTATGTATCCTATTTTAGCTCCCAACGAAAAATGATCAGGGTTTTGAGAAAGCCTAGCAAAAGTTCCACCGGACCCGATTTCAGAATTAGCACTCTCAGTCGAAATAGAAGTCGGCTTATCTAGAGAAGTATAATTCTCTCCCATGAGTCTAAAATAAATCGGATTCCAACTAGCTCCACCAAAAGCACTCAAAACAAAAGCGCTGCTGTAACCTGAGGTGCGGGCGATAAACCCGGGTGAAATGCCAGCAGCGAAGTGACGATTGAACCGATATCCCAAATGAAGTTTTCCCCCCACATCAATGCTTCCATCTCCCAACGCTAATTGATCTAAAGTTAAGGTGGAGGTTGAGTAGAGAGGGAGGTGACTAAAAACCTCTAAAGTGATGAGAGGTCTTTGAGGGTTGAAGTTCCATTTAAAACCCAAATTCAGATCGCCAAGGCCAGAGCCGCTTAAAGCAGTTCCTCCTGCAGAATCGATAAGTCCAGAAACAAAAGGGATTTTTAAAAAGGCGGACCAATTCTTTGCAAATCCATATTCCCCTTCCAGAGAAAAACGATATTCGTTGAAGGTGGCGGGTTGCCCAGAGTTCGTAAACTCTGATTTTATTCCATCACTGCCAAAGTTTTCAGAGCTAGTAAAATATTCTCCGGAGGCTTTGATGAGCAAGTGATGATAATCGGGGATCCATGCATAATCGGCAAAACAAAACCTTGCAGTGAAAAAACTGAAGATTAGTAAATGTTTGTTAATCGATCGCACTGGCGATCAAATCATACTCCATTGCTCGCTCGATTTTAAGCTTTAGAATGTTTCCTTGAGAAAGTTTTCCAGATCGAATCAAAATATGACCGTCGATATCCGGAGCTTGTCCCTCATGTCTTCCTTGCCAAAGATGCTCAGACTCCTCAGAAGGACCTTCAACCAGAACTGGCAAGGTTTTTCCGACCCAACGTTTTAATTTGTTTTTTGATGCAGCCTGTTGAACCTTCATTAGGTCATCACGCCTAGCTTGTTTAACCTCTTCGGGTAACTGATTGGGCAACGTGTAAGAGGCGGTGTTTTCCTCGTGTGAATAAGCAAATACTCCTAAATGATCTAGCTGAGCCTCACGAACAAAGTCTCTCAGTTGTTGGTACTCCTCTTCAGTTTCTCCTGGGTATCCCACAATCACGGAACTTCGAATCGCTACGTTTGGAATTCTTTCTCTTAGTTTGTTTAAGCGTTCTCGAATTTGATCCCCCGTTACTTTTCTATTCATCAAAGACAGCATTCGGTCATTAATGTGCTGAATAGGGGTATCAATATATTTACAAATTTTATTTTCAGTAGAGATGAGCTCAATCAGTTCATCCGACATTTCATCGGGATAAACGTAGAGCATCCGAATCCATTCCAGGCCTTCAACTTGAATCAAACCCTTTAATAGAGCGACTAAATTGGTTCCGTCTCTGAGATCTCGACCATAATCGGTAAGATCTTGGGCAATCAGGTTGAGCTCTTTCACTCCCGTAGCCACCAGCTTCTCAGCTTCTTTAACTAAGGAGTCTACGGTACGGCTTCGTAAGGTTCCTCGAATTTTAGGGATGATGCAAAACGCACAGTTTTTGATACATCCTTCAGAAACTTTTAAATAAGCTCGATGTTGGGGTTGTGAGTTGATTCTCGGGGTGTTTTCGTTGTGAATGTATTTGGGATGTTTAAATCCCTCATCGCTTTCTTTTTTTCCTTCAATAAACTCTAAAATATTTCCATATTGGCCGGTTCCCACAAAAGCATCGACTTCAGGAAAAGCAGCCTTCAGATCCTCTTTGTAACGCTGAGGTAAACAACCGGTCACAATGAGTTTATGACAAGCCCCTGTTTTTTTGTTTTCGGAAAGCTCTAGAACGGTGTTGATGGACTCCTTCTTGGAATCGTTGATGAAACTACAGGTATTAACGACAATCACTTCTGCTTGAGAGGGGTCCTCTACAAATTGATAATTGTGTTCTTTAGTGATCCCTAACATGACCTCGGCATCGACGAGGTTTTTGGGGCAACCCAAAGATTGAAAAAATATTGTTTTTGAATCTGTGTTTAACATTAGTCCCTAAAATTAATAAAATTAAAGTCCATTCCCAAATCACTTTTTCTCACAAGAGCAATAACCTCTTGGAGATCATCTCGATTTTTTCCAGAAACTCTTACCTGTTCATCTTGCATTTGAGATTGAACTTTTAATTTGGAATCTTTGATGAGCTTGTTAATATCTTTTGCCTTTTCCGAAGGAATTCCCCCGGCCAAGGTGAGTTTTTGTTTAACAGTTCCTTCGAATGAAGGCTCAATTTTACCGAAAGTAATATTCTTGACCGACACGCCTCGCTTGATCAGTTTTCCCTGAACGATGTCGATAACAGCTTTTAATTTATAGTCATCATCACCGATTAAAGAGATCTCTTTTTTCTTTTGATCCCATTCGATCTTACTTTTGCTTCCTTTAAAATCATAACGTTGACTCAGTTCTTTCTGAGCCTGATTGATAGCGTTGTCCACTTCTTGAAGGTTCAAGTTAACGACAATGTCGAATGATGGCATACTCAATTTCCTCTACGGATTTTCGTGTACAATATCTTTCGGTTTCGGCTTGTATTCAAAGAGGTTAGGGTCAACCTCGGTGTTAAGCTCGGTCTTCGTAAATTCTATTCGAACTTTTGAATCGGCCGCATCCGTTGTTAAAGCGCGCAGAAAATAGCTTTTTTTATCAATTTCCGCAAGATAACTTTCGTTGGGCGAAGACTTCAAAGTGAACTTTAATTCAATCTTTTCAGTATCTTCGGCCCCTAAAGAACTTTGATAGGTTTCTTTAAATGAGGCTGTTCCCGCCAAAAAAGCTAGGGATTTTAAGTCGACAGACTTTGAAACATCTTTGTAAATATCGACTACCGTTGTTTTTCTTCGTCGATTTTCTTTGATTTGAGTCAGACGGTTCCCATTGAGTATTTGAACCATCCTTTGTGCAGGAATTTCCCATCTTATTTTTCCAGGTTTAGAGACAAAAATTGTCCCTCGGGTTTCATCTTTAGAGTGTAATTTTTTTGAATAAACAGTTTGTTTGAATTCAGCTTTGTAATTTTTAGATTGGTCCCAAGTGGATTGAAGACTGTCCAGAACCTGGGTGAGAGGAGTTTGCCCCGGCGAACCCAGGCAAAACTGAAAAAGGAGTAAAAGACTTAAGTTGTGTAGTTTCATAGAAGAACCTTATACCAGACCTGTATTTAGCATTCAAAATCTAGTGGTTCAGGAAAGCAACTCCCAGAGGGTTAAAGAGGAAGATACAAAGGGCTCATTCAAAAAAAAGGAAACTAGCGTTTCTTTTCACAGCGCAAATTGGCAACCATGGTGTGTTCATCGTCCTCCGGAATCACTAGCGAAACTTCTAGGTCATTTACCAGCGAGTTTGAGTGAGTCTTGGTCCAAATGGTTTTGGGGTGGCGAGTATCAAAAAGATAAAGAGACAAATAATGAGGTCCATAAACCCGTCCGCGTACCACTCCCAGGTCTACTGTTTTTACCTCTTTTTTTTCTGGGTCTGCCACATATTCAAAGGTGACGGACTGGTCTTCATGAAGTTGACTGCAGTGGATTTTAAGATTGCATAGGTAGATGGCTGGATCGGCAAAAAGGGTTGAGCTCCCCAATAAAAGAGCTAATAAGCTAACCTTGAATTCCTTCATCGTACTCCCTGCTTTCTATGGAAAGACAGGGTTATAGGGGATATTACGATGAGAATCAAATAAAGTTTACAAGTGTCCCACCAAAACTTGACGTCGTTTGGAAGCTCCCGTCGAAGGGCCAATAATCCCTTCTTTTTCAAGTTGTTCAATAAGAGTTGCTGCTCGGTTGTAACCGATTCTAAGGTGCCTTTGGACTAATGAGATGCTGGCCTCTCCTTTTTCTGTCACCAAGCGGACAGCAGCATCAAAGAGTTTGCCTTCCTCATCACTCATGTCTCCATCCAAAGAGCCCCCAGCTTCCGTTTGATCTGCATTTTCTAGAGATTTTAGGATTCTCTCATCATATTCGGGTTCACCTTGATCTTTTAAATAATCTACGATTCTAGCGACATCGGCATCCGAAACAAAAGCTCCTTGCATTCGTTTGAGACTTGAAAATCCCGCAGAGTGGAAAAGCATGTCTCCACTGCCGAGAAGTCTATCGGCTCCGGTGCGATCAAGAATGGTTTTGGAGTCTACGGAGGAAGCCACTCGGAAAGAAATTCGGCTCGGGAAATTAGCTTTAATGGTTCCAGTAACGACATCAGTCGAAGGACGTTGAGTGGCTAAAACAAGATGAATTCCGCTAGCTCGGGCCTTTTGGGCTAAGCGAGCGATTGAAAGCTCAACATCTTTGGCAACCACTGCCATAAGGTCAGCATATTCATCGATAACGACGACCAAGTAGGGCAAAAACGGATGTTCTTCTGAGGGACCGCCATAGAGCTCAGTCAGTTTTTCGTTGTAAGCATCTACATGCCGTACTCCAGACTGGTGAAGTAAGGTATAACGTCTTTCCATCTCTTCCACTGCCCAACGTAGGGCCAAGGCAGCTTTTTTGGAATCTACAACCACGGGCAAGAGCAAGTGAGGAATCCCCTCATAAAGTGAAAGCTCTACCATTTTAGGATCCACAAGAATGAGTTTTAACTGCTGTGGACTAAAGCGATACAAAAGACTCGCGATTAAAGTATTGATGAAAACCGATTTTCCGGTTCCTGTGGATCCTGCAACGAGAAGATGTGGCATGGCTGCAAGATCAGCTGTAACCGGTTCACCAGAAGCCAACCGTCCCAGGGCTACTGGAATTCTGATTTCACTTTTGAAGAAGGGTGTTTCTTGAACCAAGTCTTTAAAGAAGACGGTTTCTCGATGAGGACTTGGAATTTCAATTCCCACTACGGGTTTTCCGGGAATGGGAGCTACAATCCGAACACTTAAAACGCTAAGGGCTAAAGTTAAATCGTCAGAGAGATTGGATATTTCTTTAATTTTTACTCCGCTCGCAGGTTTAAATTCATAAACGGTAATGACAGGTCCAGGAGAGATGTGAACTACCTCGCCCTCTACCCCAAAGTCTTTCAGCTTCTCTACTAAGATTTGGGCTTTTTCCAAGTACCAATTTTTATCGACCGGTTTGGTTTTTGCTTCTGCTTTACCCGAGAGCATCGAAAGTTGAGGCAGTTGGAAATTAATATTTATTTTTTTGGGGATTTTCACTTTTGAAGAGGGAATTTTCTCTTTGCCCAAGTCTGGATTTAACACTTTAATGAGCTCTTCGTCTTCCGCTGAGCGCTCGGTGGAGATGGGAGGGGTGTTTTCTACTTTGATTTCTTGGTTGGGGTTGTTAAGAGGCAAGGGAAGTTGAATTGCAGGTTTGGGAATTTCGATAATAGATGGATTCGGCGTGGTTGCCATTCCTGCTGCAACGGGAACTCCAATGGGCGGTGTTTTTTTCTTTTCGCGATTTTCCCGAAAAGCGGTCAGTCTCAGTTTTATTTGTTCTCTCACTCGATTTGCAAACGCAGCCCGTTTTTCTCTGAGTTGGAATAACCAAACTCTAAAATTTTGAGTGGTTGCTGAGACAAAGTTCCATTTAAAAATCCACATGGCGAGAGCCAAAGAGCTAAATAGACTGATTAAAAAAGCCCCGAGATCGCCAGCCAACCACGATAAGAACTGATGCACTATTTGACCGCTCATCCCTCCAGTATGAGTTAAATTCCAGGGGGCCCATCTCACAGGAAAAACACTTTGAATGAGAGTACTGGTGGCAATTAAAAATAGAATCGGTGAGAAAGTTAGGTAAGCCGAGGAGTTTTCATTTGAAGAACTCTTTTTTTTGTAAGCAAAAAGAGCAAATAGTCCTGCAATTAAAAAGCTGGCTAAACCGAAGAGTTGAAAAAGCAGGTCAGAGATAATGCTTCCCGATCTTCCTAGCCAATTCTGAAACTGGTTTCTAGAGGACCAGGTTGTCCATGAAGGGTCATTAGGAGAGTAACTGAAAAGGGACAAAATAAGGGTTAGAGAAAGCGCGAACCATATCAGTCTTTGAATTTCAGCCATCACGGGATGAGGTGCGGCTTTGGCTCCAGAGACTGTAATGTTTTTCGGTGCCGATTTTAGGGGTGCGGGTTGCTTTTTTGCAAAGAACATTCGTTCACCTGTTTTGGCTAATTTTAGGGGCTAACTTTTACAAGCTTTACGTCGATAGAAGGGACAAAAAAATAACGTTTTCTATATTAATTAGTATAACTTAGTGACATTGCTTGTCAATCAACTCGCTTGACACGGAGTCTTCGCTCCAACATCATCGCTGATGGTGGGTTTAACAGGTTAAAAAGAGGGGGGATTTTTAATCTTCTTTGCATCCTGTTTTTATTTGGTGGGGTTTCCTAAAACTCTTTTGGTTTTAACAAAAAGTAAACACCGCCCTTTGAGATCGTTTCGTCTTTAAACAGACAGATCGCTCAAAAAAGGGTTCACCAAAGCAAGAGAGTTTTAGGGGGTTATTATTGGAGGATTGTATTTATGCCAACTGGCTTCGTGAAGTGGTTTAACGACAACAAGGGATATGGTTTTATTGAGCAAGAAGGTGGGCAAGATGTTTTTGTTCATTTTTCTTCCATTGAGGGAGAAGGCTTTAAGTCTTTAACCGAGGGACAAGAGGTTGAGTTTGATATGACCGATGGACCTAAGGGACCTCAAGCCACACGCGTTGTTAAAATCAAGAGCGGAAACGCTTAAATATAGAACCTTGATTTTGGGGCCCAGTTGGCGAAAAGAATCGCTGGGCCCAAACATTTCTGTTGACACACCGGGCTTTTTTTTCGTAGGGTATCACTGTTTTTATCTTAAAAATCCTTGTTGGAATAATTAGGCTATATAGGTATTAGCCGAATCAAACTCCAAAAAAATATTAGGAAAAAGATAGTAAGTTTAAATAATTCCGCAAGTTTAATCCAACCTAACAGAAGGTAGTAAATCATGCACTTAAAGGAGCTAAAAGAAAAACCGATCTCCGAATTAACCGAACTGGCCAAATCTTTGGGGGTTGAATCTCCCGGAGGGCTACGACGGCAGGAGCTCATTTTCGGAATTCTCCAGGCTCAAACAGAGCAAAATGGTTCCATTTATGGTGAAGGAGTTTTGGAGACCCTTCCTGATGGTTTTGGTTTTTTAAGAGCCCCTGATTATAACTACTTACCAGGTCCAGACGACATTTACGTTTCTCCGTCTCAAATTAGAAGATTTATGTTGAGAACTGGAGATACCGTGGAAGGACAAATTCGTCCTCCCAAAGACTCCGAGAGATATTTCGCACTTTTAAAAGTTGAAAAGATCAACCACGAAGAGCCTGAAGTGGCTCGAGAGAAAATTCTCTTTGATAACCTGACTCCGCTTTATCCTCATGAAAAATTTAATTTGGAATATGATCCCAAGAAATATTCCACGCGGGTCATTGATCTTTTAACCCCCATTGGTAAAGGTCAAAGGGGTCTCATTGTAGCGCCACCTCGAGCTGGTAAAACAATGTTGATGCAAGAAATAGCTAACAGCATTACTCACAATCACCCCGAAGTTGTTTTGATTGTTCTTCTTATCGACGAGCGACCTGAAGAAGTCACCGACATGGAAAGAAATGTGGATGGTGAAGTGGTAAGTTCGACTTTCGATGAGCCTGCAACTCGACACGTTCAAGTGGCTGAAATGGTCATTGAAAAAGCAAAGCGATTGGTTGAGCACAAAAAAGATGTCGTGATTTTGTTAGATTCAATCACTCGTTTGGCCAGAGCCTACAATACGGTGGTCCCTCCGAGTGGAAAAATCTTATCGGGCGGTGTCGATTCGAATGCTCTTCACAAACCCAAAAGATTCTTTGGTGCGGCTCGAAATATTGAAAACGGCGGTAGCTTAACTATTCTTGCCACTGCCTTGATAGATACTGGAAGCCGAATGGACGAAGTGATTTTTGAGGAGTTCAAAGGAACAGGTAATCTGGAGATCACTTTGGACCGCAAACTCATGGAAAAACGTATTTTCCCATGTATCGACATCAACAAGTCTGGAACTCGAAGAGAAGAGCTGTTGATGGATAAAGAAGTACTGAATCGAGTTTGGATCTTGAGAAAAGTTCTTCAGCCTATGAACGTCGTGGATAGCATGGAGTTTTTGTTGGATAAGATTATGTCCACTAAAACAAATAAAGCTTTCTTAGATTCCATGAGTTCGTAGTAAAATTCTTCGGGTACATGAATCAAAGGTACCTCATTTTATTTTCGTTAAGTGGTTTGATCCTATCTTTGGATCAGTTGCTAAAGCGTGTTGTTTTAACGGCTTGGCAAAATCAGGCAGAGCATATTCTTATTCCTGGGTTTCTAACCGGAGTGTTGAAGCATAACAACGGTTTTGCCTTTGGTCTTTTGCAACATGCGCCTAAACAACTTCAAGAAATTTTTTTCATCGCGGTCCCCGCATTTGCTTTGGTTCTTATTGTTCTTATCTTTATCAAGCTTCAAGACGACCAAATGCTTACTTCTGTGGCGTTAACTACCATTTTCTCGGGGGCTATAGGGAATCTACTGGACCGAATTAAATATGGGCATGTGATCGATTTTTTAGAGTTTCACTGGAAGGGAACTCCTCTTTTACCTCCGTTTAATATTGCCGACATTTCTATTATTTTGGGTGTCGTTTTGATGTTCATTAACACCTTTCAACAAAACAAAAAGATGGCAATTGATCAGGGGAGCTCTAAATGAAAGTTTTTCCGAGATGGAAGATACTTACCATTCTAATTACGGTGCCATGGGTGGTTATTCTTGATCAGTGGACCAAGCACTTGGTTTTGAAAAGCTTTCAATGGGGGGAAACCCTTCCCATTATCCAATCTATTTTTGCCTTAACCTATGTTCGAAATATGGGGGCTGCTTTTGGGATTTTACATAATGCCCCAGCCTATTTTCGTGATCCCTTTTTCATTCTCATACCGATTTTGGCTTTAGTCATTATTACAGCCGTAATGGCCAAACTTAAGGAAAACCAGAGACTTACTGGAGTGGCTCTTAGTTTAGTCATGGGTGGAGCTATCGGAAATTTGATTGATCGTGTTCGATTTGGTTTTGTAGTCGATTTTTTAGACTTTCATTGGAAAGAGGTCTACCACTGGCCTGCTTTCAACATAGCCGATTCGGCTATTGTGGTGGGTGTGGGTTACTTGTTTATCCAATCGTTTTTCCAAGAGAATTCGAATTCCTGAAACTGGGATAAGACAACTTTTTCGGATTAAAAGGCCTATTGTGCCAGGCGACATGCCGTGGTAGAAGGTCTGCCTATTTAAACCAGTAAAACAGGGGTTTTTGTGACCGAAAAAGAACATAGCCATGATTTGAATGTAAAAAGCGTAGACCGTCTTAGCGCGACTAAAGTTAGGCTAACGATCGAATTCGCTGGCGATACTATTCCTAAGCACGAGCAAATGATGGTGAATCGTTATGCTAAATCGGCAAGAATTCCGGGTTTTCGTCCAGGTAAGGCTCCAGCGAGCTTGGTAAAAGAGAAGTTCAAGGATGAAATCCGAAGAGATGTGGTCTCTCACCTTTTAGAAGCTGGACTTCATGAGGCCCTTCAACAAACTAAGCTTTCTCCAGTGAATCGCCCTGAAGTTCAAATCAATGAGCTCTCAGAAGGTAAACCCTTTGCTTTTTCAGCTGAGTTTGAAGTGGAACCCGAGATTACATTGAAGGGATACAAAGGCATTTCTTTAAAAACGCAGGTAACCGAACCTTCGGATGAGGAAGTTCAAGGAACTTTCAACAACTTAAGAGAAAGAATGGCAAGTCTGGAACCTTCGACCGCAGAAAAAGCTGCCAAGGGAAATTTTGCTGTGGTTGAAGTAGGCTTTGTTCTTAAAGACGATTCGGGCAAAAAAGAGGAACCTCGAAGTTACACCGTCGAATTAGGAGCAGAAAGAGTTCTTCCTAATGTCGAAAAAGCTTTGATGGAAATGAAAGTGGGAGAATCTCGAGAGGTTGAAGAAACTTTCCCAGAGGAATATGGAGACAAGCAAGTTGCTGGTAAAACTGCACTCTTTCAAGTGAAGCTTTTGGAGTTGAAGAACAAAGTTCTTCCTGAGTTAAATGACGCTTTTGCGACCCAATTGAAAGAAGGGGCGACTGTAGAATCCTTGACCCAAGAGATTAAAGAAAACATTCGGCAATCGAAGCAGGAAGAGGCAAAGCGTGCCCAGCGCCAAGAAATTGTGGACCATCTCATTGCCGAACACAAATTTGAGGTTCCAGCTTCTTTAGTTCAAGAGCAGTCAGCTGCTTTAATGCAGTGGATGGTAGATGATTTCAAACGCCGTGGAATCAAAATGCCTCAACCCAAAAACGAAGAGCTCGAATCGATCAAGCAAAGAGCTGAGAGCATGGTCAAAAGCACTCTGATATTGAAAGAAATTGCGATTAAAGAAAATATCAAGCTAGACACGACCAAGTTAGAATCTCGAGTGAATGAAATTGCTACTCAGCTCGGTAAATCGGTGGATGAAGCTGAGAAGTTTCTAAGCGAGAAGGGAATTACCCAGCGTTTACGAGACGAAATTCTAACGGACCAGCTTTTTGATTTTTTGATCAGTAATGCAAAAATTTCCAAGTAGGGGAAATTTTTTCTCCTAAAAGCGGTTCTTTTTCTGGGACCCGTAGTTCTAGCACTACGGGTCTTGTCATTTTTAGCTAACAAGGGTTTAATTATTGGATTAGGAGGGCACACTCCATGTCCGGCATCCTCTCTTTACACAAACCCTTTAATCAACAACAACCTAATATGAATGCGACAGAAACTACCAGTAGTTATCTAGTTCCCATGGTGATCGAGCAAACGTCTCGAGGCGAGAGGAGTTTTGATATTTATTCAAGACTTCTCAAAGAAAGAATTTTATTCATAGGGACTGAGATCAATGACGCTGTAGCCAATCTTTTTATTGCACAGCTTCTGTTTCTGGAATCAGAAGATCCTGAAGCCGATATCCACATTTACATTAATTCACCGGGTGGAAGTGTTTCGGCAGGTTTGGGAATGTACGACATGATGCAATATATTAAGCCGGATATTTGCACTTACTGTACTGGGTTAGCCGCGAGCATGGGAGCTCTTCTGTTGTGCGCAGGAACCAAAGGAAAGCGCTACGCTCTGCCGCACTCCCAAATTATGATCCATCAACCTTTAGGTGGAGCCCAAGGGCAGGCAACCGATATTGCCATCCAAGCTAAGCAGATTCTTCTACTCAAAGAAAAGCTCAACCATATCTTGGTGAGACATACCGGGCAGCCCTACGAAAAAATTGAAAAGGATACCGATCGGGACCGGTATATGTCCTCTGAAGAAGCTAAGGATTATGGTATTGTGGACCACGTGGTGATGGAGCGCGGCAAGGGCGGTAGTTCCAAATAAACAACTACACAATTGCTGATCATTGGGTAAAGCTTCTAATCATTTAAAATAAGAATCAATAAAGAGTGAGGCAGTCATGAGTCGTCGAGACAGTGAAAGCTTTGGAAATCTAGTCTGTAGTTTCTGTGGAAAAAGTCAGAGAGAAGTCAAAAAATTGATCGCTGGCCCCACAGTTCATATTTGCGATGAATGTATCGAACTTTGTAACGACATTATCGCTGAAGAAGCTCAGAAAGAAGATGTTCGAACGGGGACTACCAAAATTCCCAAGCCAGCTGAAATAAAAGCGGTACTCGACGATTATGTGATTGGGCAAGATCAAGCAAAACGTACTCTCTCAGTAGCCGTTCATAACCATTACAAACGAATTCAGAATAGGGAGAGGGGCGGTAACTCTGAGGTTGAGTTACAAAAAAGTAATATACTTCTGATTGGCCCTACAGGAAGTGGCAAAACTCTTCTAGCTCAAACTCTGGCCAAGCTTCTAAAAGTTCCTTTCACTATTGTGGATGCAACGACTCTCACTGAGGCTGGTTATGTGGGTGAGGACGTTGAAAACATCATTCTCTACTTGTTGCAAAATGCTGACTATGACATTGAGAAAACCCAAAAAGGCATTGTTTATATCGACGAGATCGACAAAATTGCTAGAAAAGGTGAAAACCCATCGATCACTCGAGATGTCTCTGGGGAAGGGGTTCAACAAGCACTTTTAAAAATATTTGAAGGAACGCGAGCCAATGTTCCTCCCAAGGGGGGCAGAAAGCACCCCCAACAAGAGTTTTTACAAGTAGATACTACGAACATTCTCTTTATTTGCGGCGGAGCTTTTGTGGGGCTGGATAAAGTTGTTGAACAGCGTAGTCAGAAGCGAAGCATGGGAATTGGAGCCGATGTTAAGGGAAATAAAGAAAAATCTAAAGAGAGTCCGTTAAGTAGAGCTCTTCCCGAGGATCTTCTGAGATTTGGAATGATCCCAGAGTTCATTGGCCGGTTGCCAGTTTTGGCAACCCTGAATGAACTTGATGAACCTTCGTTGGTTAGAATTCTTACTGAGCCTAAAAATGCCATTATTAAGCAATATCAAAAATTATTTGAGTTTGAGAATGTGAAACTCAATTTTTCAGACTCTGCACTTAACACAGTGGCTAAAGAGGCACTGAAATCAAAAACAGGGGCTCGGGGGTTAAGATCCATTCTTGAAAATGCCATGTTGGATATCATGTATGAGTTACCCTCAATCCCCAATCTGAAAGAGTGTAATGTCGACGACGAGGTTATCTTGAAAAAAGGCAAACCTGAGCTGGTCTACAACACACCGGAAGAACAGGCTGCAGCTGCCAGCAAAAAAGAATCGGCTTAACAAACCTTAAAAAACGGAGCGACTCGACTCTGCGAGTTGCTCCTTTTTTTTTGAGCAAGTTAGAAAAAAAAGCCCTGATACTGAGTGTTACAAAAATAAAAAAAATTAGCGGTTTATCTTATCGTTTGTAATTTTGTATAATTAGAGAAGAGGAGGTCAGCGACTATGACTAGAAAACAAGAAGCAGCTTCCCTGTACTCCCTACTTCCACTCCGAGACATCATTGTTTTTCCCTACATGGTGGTCCCTCTATTCGTGGGGCGAGAAAAATCGATTCGCGCTCTTGAAGAATCGATGAATGATCGAAAACAGATCATTCTTGCTGCGCAAAAGAAGGCGCAGAATAACAATCCCGATGAAAAAGATATTTACTCTGTCGGCACTTTGGCCAACATCATACAACTTCTTAGATTGCCAGATGGAACCCTGAAAGTTTTAGTTGAGGGGGTCAGTCGAGTTCGAATTACAAAGTATCTTGAGAAAGATGCAATTTTTAAAGTTGAAGCAGATGCTTTAGATGAATTTGTGAGCTCAATGGTAGAAGCTGAGGCGTTTGTTCGAAGTATCAAAAACGTCTTCGAAACTTACGTTAAATTGAATAAGAGAATTCCGCCTGAGCTTTTAATGTCGGTTTTATCGATTGAAGATCCAGGAAAACTCTCAGACACCATTATTCCTCATTTGAATATCAAAGTGGATGAGAAGCAAAAGCTGTTAGAAGTAACCGATGCTTGCCGCAGGCTTGAGCGTTTGATGGGGCTTATCGAAGGTGAGATCGAAATTCTTCAAGTAGAAAAGAAAATCCGATCCAGAGTTAAAAAACAGATGGAGCGGTCTCAAAAAGAGTATTACTTGAATGAACAGATGCAAGCGATACAGAAGGAACTTGGGGAAAGAGATGAGTTCAAAAACGAAATCACAGAGCTAGAGAAAGAGTTAAAGCGCAAAAAACTTCCTGAGGAGGCGCTTAAAAAGGCTCGATCGGAAATTAAAAAGCTGAAAATGATGTCTCCAATGTCAGCTGAAGCCACTGTAGTAAGAAACTATCTTGATTGGATGCTGAGTATCCCGTGGAGTGAAAAAACTGATGACAAAATTGATGTGGATGCAGCTGAGAGTGTTCTCGATGAAGACCATTATGGATTAAAGACGGTCAAAGAAAGAATTGTTGAGCACTTAGCTGTGCAAAGTTTAGTGGAAAAAATGCAGGGGCCCATCCTTTGTTTAGTGGGTCCTCCTGGAGTAGGTAAAACTTCTTTAGCCCGTTCCATTGCCCGTTCTATTGGTAGGAATTTTGTGAAGATATCTTTAGGCGGGGTTCGTGATGAAGCAGAGATTAGAGGGCATCGAAGGACTTATATTGGAGCTCTCCCCGGAAAACTCATTCAAGGAATGAAAAAGGCTCAAGCCATCAATCCGGTCATTCTTTTGGATGAAATCGATAAGATGAGCACCGATTTTAGAGGGGACCCCAGCAGTGCCTTGCTTGAGGTTTTAGATCCTGAGCAAAATCGGTTCTTTTCTGATCACTATTTAGAGGTCGAGTACGATCTTTCGAATGCTATGTTTATTACTACGGCAAATTCGCAGCACTCGATACCTTTGCCTCTATTAGATCGTCTTGAAGTGATCAATCTCTCTGGGTACACCGAAGAAGAGAAGATGGAGATCACAAGACGGCATTTGATTCCGAAAGAAGTGACACGGCATGGTCTTGATGAGAGTAAGATCTCTTTCGCTGATCAAGCGATTGAAGATCTCATTCGACATTACACCAAAGAAGCTGGTGTCAGAAATCTAGAGCGAGAAGTCGGAGCCGTGAGTAGAAAAGTTGCAAGAAAGTGGACTAAAAAAGGGGAAGAGAAATCAAAAGTTGTGATCAACTCTAAAAAGTTGACTGAACTTCTAGGACCCCACAAATATCGGTACCAGAAAACGGAAGAAACTTCTGAAGTGGGTTTGGTAAATGGTCTCGCATATACCGAAACTGGTGGAGACATGCTCACGATTGAAGTTCTACAATTGACCGGAAAAGGCAAATTGACGGTTACTGGAAAACTTGGGGACGTGATGCAAGAGTCAGCTCAGGCGGCCATGAGCTATGTCAGATCTCGAGCCAAACTTCTGGGTC
>OMIX01000014.1 GCA_900299195.1 Deltaproteobacteria bacterium | reverse complement strand
CCTATGGTTCCACGATTCTGTATGGCAACCGCACCCACTTCTTTGGCACTATCGCAAAGTATGGGAAACTGTTTTTTTAATACAGGATGTTCCTTAATTTGAGAATAGGTCACAAGCGCACCCAGAGTGCACTGGGTTTTTGAAATATGTATTCCTTGCAGCTCTTTAATGCGAGAAATATCAACATACGTCCCGGCAGGAAGAAGACCTGCCTCAAACAGTACCATCAAATCCGTTCCTCCAGCCAGGGGTCGTCCCCCAGCCTCCATAATCGATAAAGCCTCGTTGAGGGTAGTCACAGACTCTAATTGGTAGTTCGGAAGGTACGCTCTCATGAGGCACCTTTGACATTGCGTACGCTATCGACAATTTGGGAGTATCCTGTACACCGACATAAATTTCCGGATAAATTTTCACGGATGCTTTGAGTAGTGAGTTTTTTCTTGCTTTTCTTTAACCAGTGCGAGGCGATAAGCATTCCGGGTGTACAGATCCCACACTGAGCTCCTCCACATTTCATAAAGCTAATCTGAAGGGGGGTCAGTTCTTTTTTTGCTAGTCCTTCCACTGTGAGAATTTTTTTTCCATTAGCTTGAATGACAGGAACTAAGCAGCTATTAACCAACTCTCCATCTAATAGAACAGAGCAAGCTCCGCACTCTCCTTCTCCACAGCCTTCCTTGGTTCCGGTCAGCTTCAATTCTTCGCGAAGCACATCGAGTAATCGAGAAAAAGGGTGAGAGTCAACTTGAGTTTTTTTGCCGTTAACAATTAGAGTTAATTTTTTCATGAGGCCCCACTATCCATTTGTTTCATCAGTTTTTCTGGAGTCATCGGGATGAAATTAAGTTGAACTCCCAGGGCGTATTCCATTGCATTCAAAATGGCGGGACCGGGCCCGTCCAATGGGAGCTCACCTATTCCCTTGCTACCTCCGCCTCCGAACGAATAGGGGAGTTCCATGAAGTGAACCTCAATTTCTGGAGTGTCGAGAGTCGTAGGGATGATGTAATTGCTCATCTTGTTGTTGGCCATCCTACCCTCTTTCCAGACAATATCCTCATACAAGGCATAACCGATTCCTTGGGCTACTCCACCTACAATTTGCCCTTTGGCCAGAGTGGGATTAATGACTCTGCCGACTTCTTGAACAGCCCAAAACTTATCGACTGTAGTTTCAAAGGTTCTTATATCAGTGGTAGTCTCAGCCACATAAGTCGCCCAAGCATAGGTTCCGTAAGCATCCCCCTGATATTTTTCTTCGTCCCAAACCACATGGGGAGGAGCTTTGTATTGTGAGTTGCCTTTAAGTTCCCCTACTTCCTTTAAATATTTTTTGCAGGCAGAAATAAAATCCTTCCGTTGATACTTTCCTTTTAGGAATTTAGCGGCAATCAGTTTCTGTTTAAGATCGAGGGCGGCTAGCTCCACTAGTTTACCTACGATCATGCAGGTTCTTGAAGCAACTGTGGGGCCACTGTTGGGAACTCTTGAAGTATCAGGTTGAACAACTGTGATATCCTCGAAATCTAGATGTAAAGCATCCGCTGCCATTTGAGAAAAAATGGTATTGGTTCCTTGACCTATCTCTGTGTTGGAAGTGAGAACTTCAATTTTACCTTCTGGGGTGGCCTTTACAGAAGCGATGGAAGCCAAAAAAGTTTCACCTGATCCCGTAAAGCCTGCTCCATGCATAAATACGGAAAGGCCGATTCCTTTTTTGAGAGGACTTTTTTTGTTGTGTTGTCGAAAGCTCTTTTGTTTTCTTTTGAAATCACTTTCTTTGAGAGCTCTATCTAGGACATCTTTAATTTTAATTTTTTCATTCACAATTTGACCACATCCAAGCATCTGGCCCTGTTGAATGAGATTGCTTTTTCTAAAAGTCACGGGATCTACGTTTAACTTTCTCGCGCAATAATCCATGTGTTTTTCAAGTGCAAACAAACTTTGTGGTGCTCCAAAACCCCGAAAGGCCCCGTGAGGTGGGGTGTTGGTGGCAAGTGCTCGGCTGCGAATTTTTACATTGGGCGAAAAGTAGGGTCCGGAAGCGTGTAAGGTTCCTCTGGAAAGAACTACAGGTGAAAGAGTGCAGTAAGCACCGCCATCAATTGTGAAATCAATATCGATGGCGATTAATTTATTTTGGTGATCGAACGCAGTTCGAATCACTGTTTTGGAGGGGTGACGTTTGGTCGTAGCCACCATGTCTTCCATTCGATCATAAATCAATTTGACAGGTTTTCCTGATTTCCAAGCTAACAAAGCCGCATGGCCCGCAATCATTGAGGGGTATTCTTCTTTTCCGCCAAAACCACCTCCCGTTTCTGTTTGAATCACTCGAATTTTTTCAGCAGGCAAGTTGAAGAGGGGAAGAAGAGCTTTGTGCACATAGTACGGACACTGCATCGAACCCCAAACAGTCACACCTTCAGATTTGTGAGCCATAGCGATGACACCGTTAGGTTCGATATAGAGTTGCTCTTGAGCCCCTGTTTCGTAGGTCCCCTCAAGAATGACTGCTGCGTTTTCAAATGCCGAACGGATGTCACCTCGATCGATTGCGTATTTTTTGAATGTGTTATTGGTGCCCCAAATGAGAGATTGTTGTTTGGCCGATTCTTCCATGGAGAAGATTGCAGGGAGAGGATCGGCATGAATTTTTACTAGAGTTCTAGCTTTTTCAAGAAGTTGTTTGTCGGGGTGAGCTAACAGTAAAACGGGTTCTTCTGGGTGGTTGATTTGTTTTTCCACCAAATAAGGTTGGTCCTTTTCAAGCAGGGCAACATAATTGTGGCCTGGAATATCGTTAGCAGTCACTTTAACAAAGTCATCCCAATTGACACCCGGTAAATATTCGATCTCTCTAAGTATCCCACGGGCGATGGAACTGCGAATGGTGACTCCATGGAGCATATCTGGAAACGAAATATCATCGATATATTTCGCTAGCCCTCTTAATTTTCCATCCCCCTCTTTACGTAGAGCGCTTCTTCCAACCCAAGTCACAGTTTATCCTTTCAAATATCTCAACGCTTGTTGCAAGGAGCTCGATTTTAACTTTTCCAAAGGTAAAATACGAACACAAAGAAAACAGAGAAATACAGCAGCTATAACAAAGTCTAATCCAGAGAGATTGGCAAGACTAACCTGTGGGCGATATGCGATTCGAACGCATGACCCCCAGCTTCGGAGGCTGGTGCTCTATCCAACTGAGCTAATCGCCCGAATAAACTATTTTCTTTTGTGGTTTTTTTTCTTGGGGGCGGGTTTGGTGACGGGCTGTTCTTCTACCGGACCTGCAAGCTTAGTGAAGTTTTTGCTGCAGTCGCCAGCTTCACAGGAAGTTTCAGCGGTTTGTTCTACTGACGGTGTGCTGGAACAAGAAACTAAAAATAAAGCGGACATTAAAAAGGTGAAAAATTTTAACATGCGGGCTCCTTAAAAAAATTTTACTTTCCAAGTATCTCACATCTTTTGATTTCATCAAAGATCTTAGCCTTGCAACGGGTTTGCAAATCACAAGAGAGATCGCTAAACTGAGCTTCCTTAAAACCATTCATCTTTTGAAAGGAATTTCTATGAAGCCTCTCTTTTATGTAATTTTTTTATTCTCTAGTTATGGATTCGCCGCACAGTGGGATATTGACGCGGCCCATGCTTCGGCTCGATTTAAAATTCGACACATGACGGTTTCTAATGTGAGTGGAGAGATCACTGGAATGAAGGGAACTTTCAAAGTTGATGATAAAGATACGACTCAGATGAGTTTAGAAGGTAGTCTCGATATGAATACTATTAATACTAGCAATAAAGATCGAGATAATCATTTGAAAGCAGCCGATTTCTTTGATGTGAATAAATTTCCGAAATCCACCTTTAAAACTAAGTCGATCACTAAGAATGAGGGGGATAAGGTCACTTTAGTCGGGGATCTTACTATGCACGGTGTTACTAAAGAAGTGACGGTTGAGGGGGAATTAACTCCGGCTCTAAAAGATCCTTTTGGCAAAATACGCAGAGGTTTGTCTGGAACAACAAAAATCAATCGCAAGGATTTTGGTATTTCGTGGAACAAAATCCTTGATAATGGTGGGTTGGCATTGGGAGATACTGTGGAAGTCAATCTCGAAATTGAACTGACGCAAACTGCTAAAGACAAAAAAAGCTAAAAAAATTTCTATTAACGGTCGTAGCTTTGCGCTGCGACCGTTAATTTAAAATGGTCCAAACTCTATCTTCTTCCACTTTTTTAATTTCACATCGAATTTCCATTTTGGGTTCTGCTTGAGAGATTAAAGTGTAGGTGGGTAAATAGTTATCCGTGTGGCCAAGCCAAACATCAGCCTGTGTTTTTGAGGGCCGTTCTAAAATTACCTTTCTAGTTTTTCCGACCTGACTCTCCATAAAATTAAAATATTGTTGGTCGCTTAACTTTCGTAGAACTTCTGATCGTTCAGCTATGAGAGGTTCGGGTACTTTAGGTTCCAGCTGTGCAGCCACAGTTCCTCTTCTTGCAGAGAAAGAAAATACATGTAGCTTGGTCCAGTAAGAGTTGTTTAAACACTGAATGGTTTCTTGGAATTCTTTTTCTCCTTCACCGGGAAAGCCTACAATCACATCGACTCCGATGAAGGTATCCGGACGGAGAGCTTTTATTTTCTGGGTGACGTCAACAAATTCCTGAGCCTGGTAAATTCTTCGCATGCGGCTTAAAACAGAATCACTTCCACTTTGAAGGGCAATATGAAAGTGAGGACAAAATCGTTCATGGTTTGCAAAGAGTTGTAAAAGTTCCTCTGGAATTTCAAAAGGGTCTAAAGAGCTTAATCGAATTCTTGGCCCCTCTTGAGAAAGAAGTCGTTTCATGAGTTCCACTAAATCGGTGTTGTGGTCCCAACCATAGTGGGCCAAATGGATCCCTGTAAGAACGACCTCTTTAAAGCCTTCTCGATAAGCTTGAGTCACCTGTTTTTCAATAGATTCTAAAGTTAAACTTCGACTTCTTCCTCGAGCCTCTGGGATGATACAAAAACTACAACGATAATTGCAGCCATCCTGAATTTTTACTGTGGCTCTTGCATGTCGAGAACCAGGAAAATTTTCTGGCAAAAAGCCTTTGGCCGGTTCTACTTGATCTTTCTCTACCGGTTCGTTTCTGAAGGCTTTTTCAAAATGATCTAAGACTTTAAATTTATTTGCCGTTCCAACCACAAAATCAACTTCAGGGAAATTGAGAAGAGAGTCTCTTGCCACTTGAGCATAGCAGCCAACCATGGCGACTAAGCCACCTTGATTTTGTCGCTTAAAACGATGGGCTTGATGTCGAGCATCTCTATCGGCATTTTCAGTGACGGTACATGTATTAATGACATAAGCGTCAGCGGGATCTGTCTCATTCACAATTTGGTAACCCCGTCGCTTTGCCTCTAAAAAAAGTGCATCACTGTCTGTGCTATTGGCTTTGCATCCGAAAGTTTTGATCGCAATTCTCATGAGTGCACCGATAAGCTGTCAATCCAGCCGCCGCCCAGAGTGCGAGTCCCCTCATAAAAAACCATGGCTTGTCCGGGAGTGATAGCTCTCTGCGGAACTTCAAATTTTACTTCAACGGTGTGATCTCCAAGGGAAGTGATTTGAACAGGACTTTCTTTACTTCGATAACGGATCTTAGCTAAGGCGTTTATGGGTTTTGCGAGGTCGAGAGAATTAATCCAAGAAACGTTTTTCACAACCGCACTTTTTCTAAAGAGAGCACTTTCGGGTCCTACTATGATTTCATTTTTACTTGCATTCAATGCCAAGACGTAAAGTGGCTCTAAGGAATTTAGCTGGATCCCTTTGCGCTGTCCCACCGTGTAGTGGTGTAGTCCAGCATGTTGTCCTAGAACTTTTCCTTCGGAATTTACAAAGTTTCCAGGACGTAAAACCTCCGCAGGTACTTTTTCTTCGATGAAATCTTTGTAGCTTTTTCCCTGAACAAAACAAATTTCTTGGCTGTCGGGTTTGTTGGCGACTCTAAGCCCATATTCTTGGGCTAGGGATCTTACAACGGATTTTTCAAAAGCGCCCACAGGAAACAGGGTTTTCGCAAGATCGTCTTGCGCCATCGTGAAGAGAAAGTAGGATTGATCTTTTCCATCGTCACCACCCTTATGCAGCTCGTGACGGTTTAAGTTTTTGTTCCATTGAATAGTGGCATAGTGACCCGTGGCTAAAAAATCGGCTCCCAGATCGAGCGCCCAATCCATCAGCTTTTTAAATTTCACTTTTTCATTGCATCGAACACAAGGGTTAGGAGTTCGTCCATTCAAATACTCTTGAACAAAGTCATCGATCACAGCTTCATTAAAAGCAGTTTCCATGTTGTTTACATAAAATGGAATATCGAGAACTTCGGCTACTCTTCTAGCATCGTTTAGATCACTCAGACTGCAACAGGTTCCGAACTCGTTGTCTATTTTTTCGGCCATGTCATGGAGCTGAAGCGAAATTCCAATGACTTGGTAACCGTTTTTTGAAAGCCAACCGGCGGCCACACTGCTATCCACTCCGCCACTCATAGCGACTACGACTTTTGCCCCTTTGGCAGGCAGTTGATTGTGTAACTCCCAACTCACAGTTTTTACCCTACTTCAAAACTTCTTTGGCCCTGTTTCTAGCACGAATTCGGTTCACATGGTCCATAACTTTTTGTGCGACCTCTTCGACTAAGCCTAGGTTACTTGAGCGTCCCCAACTGAATCTGACACACTCTTTAGCCTCTTTTTCAGAAAGCCCCATGCTTAAGAGTACATGGCTGGGTGAAATAGATCCCGAGGAGCAGGCTGAACCCGCCGAAATAGAGATTCCATCCAAATCCAAGGCTCCTAATAAAACTTCAGAAGCTATCCCGTGGAACCGAATATTCGAAGTGTTTGGAATTCTTGGGGCTTTCAGCCCTTGAATACTCATTCCGTCGAGGTTTTGACCCAGATAAGATTCAAAATGGTCTCGAACTTCGGCGATTGAAGGCACGGGTGAGTGGTTTTTAAGTTCAGCGGCAGCGCCTCCAAACCCCACTATACCGATCACGTTTTCGGTTCCTCCTCGGCGTTTGATTTCTTGCGAGCCGCCATAGTGAGTGGCCACCAGAGGGGTTCCTTTTTTAATGATCAAGGCTCCAATGCCTTTCGGGCCATAAATTTTATGGGCAGAGACTGAAACCAAATCAGCATGACGGTAAAAAGAGGGATTTAATTTTCCAAGCCCCTGAACGGCATCGGTATGAAGTCGACATTGGTACTGATGGCAGAGCTCTAGGATTTCTGGAATTGGGAAAATCACTCCGGTTTCATTATTAGCGGTCATCAAAGACACTAAATGAGGCTGAAAAGTTTGGAGTTTTTCCTCTAAAACTGCGAGGGAAATTTGTCCGTCTTGGTCGACCGGAATGTACTGAGCTGTGCCTCCTAACTTTTCAATCACGGTCACGGTATCTTTGACTGAAGAGTGTTCGACTCCAGAAGTTAGAAGCCTAAAGTCTTTTCCCACCTCTAGGGCTGAACCCATTAGGGCAAGTGTATTGGCCTCGCTTCCTCCAGAGGTAAAGACAACCTCGTTAGGATGAACCTCTAAGAGCGCAGCTACCACTTCCCTTGCTTTATTTAACAATTCCAATGCTTTGCGACCATGCTTATGGCTGGAAGAAGGGTTTCCCCAAAGCTCCAAAGCTTGGTTCATCCAAGTTTTGGCCCCATCGCTAAGGGGGGTGGTTGCATTGTAATCAGCGTAGATCATAGTCTTGACGCGCTACTCTAACTCAATTGGTTCGAAGTCCAAAGCGTAAAAGTGAGTCATAAATAACACATTAAGACCGTGTCTTTTTTGCCCATTTGCAATAGAGTGGCCGCGATGTTCATGCCCAAGGAAACCTACGAACTGACACGCCGGAAAAGAGAAAGGATCATTGCTGCGGCTGTTTTTCTTACCATTATTATTTTTACTGGGATTGAGGTTCATCTTTTAAAACTTTCCTCAAAGCTTCCCTTTGTGAACAGTATTTTTTTCTTTGGCTTGATGAACCTAAACGTTCTTCTTGTGATGGTTCTTCTTTTCTTGGTTTTCCGCAACGCTCTTAAGTTAATTCTGGACGAGCGCCGTGGACGTTTGGGTTCACGTCTAAAAACGAGATTGGTAGTCAGTTTCCTTCTTTTTGCCACCGTTCCCACCGTTTTTCTTTTTACGACATCGGCACTCTATATCAAAAGCAGTTTTGATAAGTGGTTCAATGTCAAAGTGGAGGGAACCTTAGAGCGAAGTATTGAAGTCGTTCAAAATTATTATCGAACGACTGAAAGAAATGCTTCCCATTTTGCTAGAAAAATATCTTTCGCTTTGGAAAGAGGGCCTTATTCCGGGGAAGCATTCTATCGGAAACTTCAAAACTCAAGAATTGAGTACGGCCTTGATTCCATTGAGTACTATGCTTCTCCGTTTGCAAATCGGGTGGCTTCTATTGCACCCGATCGGTTCCAACAGATCCCCGTAGCTACTTTAGAAACTCTACAAAAAGCGTTTTCCGGAACTAATGAATGTAGAGTGCAAAATGTGGGAGAGGGTGAATTGGTGCGATGTGCGGCTTTCTTGGGAGCGGGACGAGGAGTTCTGTTTGCAAGTTACTTCATCCCTTTGAAGCTAGCCAACCAACTCGCAGATATCCACATGACCTACTCGGATTATAAATTGGATAATCCTCTCAATTATCCGATTAAATCTACCTATTTTTTCATTCTCTCGATGGTAACTTTATTAGTTTTGTTTGCGGCTACTTGGACAGGGTTTTATGTGGCTCGTCGTTTAACGGGCCCCATTGAAGAGCTAGTCAAAGGTACGGGTGAAGTGGCTCGGGGTAATCTGGATTATCACATCAATCTCACTGGCGGAGACGAGTTAGCCATGTTGGTGGATTCTTTTAACCGAATGACTCGCGAGCTAAAAGAAAACAAACGGGATATTGAAATTACCCACTCAAGACTTCAAAGATCGAATCAAGAGATTGAACATCGAAGAAAATACATCGAAGTTTTACTTGAGAATGTTCAATCTGGGGTGGTTTCTTTAGATGAAAACGGGCGCATTTCCATGATCAACCCGGCAGCAGCCGAGCTGTTGAAAACCCCGGTAAGCCATCTTTTGGGGCAACCTTATTGGGCGATGGTTCCTGAAGATCAGAGAGATGAACTAAAGCAAATTTTAGAAGTGGTGTACGGGACTTCGAAATCTATTCGCCGAGAAATTCGTATTAAAAATGCTAAAGCCCAGTGGGTTAATCTCATTGTGACCTTAAGTGTTCTAAGAGATGAGAACAAAAAGCAGTTGGGTGTAGTAGCTGTGTTCGAGGATGTGACTGAGATTCAGCAAATAGAACGGATGAGTGCTTGGAGAGAGGTAGCTAAAAGAATTGCTCATGAGATTAAAAACCCACTCACACCGATTCAGCTCTCTGTTCAACGCTTAAGAAGGCGCTACTTAGATAAAATTGAAGATGACGGAACCTTTGGTGAGTCCACAGAGATTATTCTTAAAGAAGTCGATGCTTTGAAAACTTTAGTGAATGAGTTTTCCTCGTTTGCCAGACTTCCCGAAACTCAAAAGAGGATTGAAGATGTTAATGACATCATTGTTGAAGCGGTCAATTTGTTTAAATCAGCTCACGAGGCTATTGAATTTAAACTCAGTCTGGATAGTGAAATCCCAAAACTCTATCTTGATAGATCACAAATTAAGAGAGTTTTGATTAACCTTTTTGATAACTCCGTGGCTGCGATGGAATTTAAAGGAACTATCACGGTAAAAACCGAGATCGAGAGAGCCTCTTCAGTTGTTTATCTGCATGTCATGGATGAGGGCTGCGGCATAGATCCTGAAAGCCTAGACCAATTGTTTGAACCTTATTTTTCAACCAAAAAAGACGGAACAGGACTGGGCCTTGCTATCGTTCAGAGAATAGTCATGGACCATGGGGGTGTGGTTCGAGCAAAACCTCAAGAGCCGAGAGGAACGCGATTTACGCTTGAATTTCCTGAAACGATTCAGGTTCAGGATAAAGCTAAAGATGTTTTTGAAAAGTTTTCAGGTAATCCTTTAGAGTTGGAGAAAAATCCATGGTGTTAAAGAAAATATTAGTGATTGATGACGAGGAAAATATTTTATCCACGTTAAAGGGAGTTTTAGAGGATGAGCATTTCATCGTTGAGACTGCTAAGAGTGGGGCTTTGGGTCTCACTAAGCTGAAAAAATTCCAACCTGACGTGGTTCTTTTAGATATTTGGATGCCTATCGAAGACGGTGTGGCTATTCTTGAAAAGATCAAAAAGCAAAATCCATCTACGGTTGTTGTTATGATGTCGGGTCATGCCACTGTCGAAACAGCAGTCAAAACTATTAAAATGGGAGCTTTTGATTTTCTGGAAAAGCCCATTCACTTCGACAAACTGCTGTTGCTTCTCAACCATGTTTTCACATTAAAAGATCTCAAGGATGAAAATGAATATCTTAAGCAGGAGCTTCATGAAGAAGATTTTCTGATTGGAGAAAGTCCTGCAATGAGAAAGCTAAAGAAACTGATTGAGGTTACCGCTCCTTCAAATGGTTGGGTGATGCTTCAGGGAGAAAATGGCACGGGAAAGGAACTCGTGGCCAGAGCTCTTCATCGGGGCAGTCCGCGGAAAAAAGGAAGATTTGTAGCGGTTAATTGTGCTGCGATTCCTGATGATCTTATTGAGAGTGAGTTGTTTGGTCATGAAAAGGGTGCTTTTACCGGAGCTCACGATCGAAAAATCGGAAAATTTGAACAGGCCAATGGTGGCACTCTATTTCTGGATGAAGTGGGGGACATGGGACTTAAGATGCAAGCTAAGATTCTGAGAGCTCTGCAGGAATGCACCATTCAGAGAGTAGGCGGAGATGAGCTGATTGATTTGGATCTTCGAGTCATAGCAGCCACCAATAAGGACCTTAAAAGAGCAATCAAAGAGGGAGAGTTTAGAGAAGACCTTTTCTATCGGTTAAATGTAATACCCATTCAGGTAGCTCCGCTTCGAGAGAGAAATCAGGATATTCACTCATTGATACAGCATTTCATAAAGCGCTATTCGGCCGGCAGACCCAAGAAAATGAGTGAAAAAACACTCGAGTTGTTGGCATCCTACGCTTGGCCAGGTAATGTAAGGGAGTTAAAAAACTGGGTTGAAAGGGCTTGTATTCTTTCAAAAACCGATACCATTGATGCTATCGATTTGGAGGAACATGAGTCTACGGTTGTGGCAGATGTTTTCAATTCGGAAGACAAAACGTTGAGGGCGGCGCGAGCTATTTTTGAAAAACAGTTTATCACTAAAAGCCTTAGCGAAAATGGTGGTAATATTTCAAAAACGGCTACAACGATCGGTGTGGAGAGAAGCCACCTGCACAAAAAAATGAAGATTTATGGGATCGACACTATCAACTCCATGGGAGGCAATTCATGAATTTAACTGAACAACTTTATCGAAGAAAAACTCGAGAGATTAACGTGGGGGGAGTGAAAATCGGAGGAAATAATCCGGTTAGGGTTCAGTCCATGACTACACCAAAGACAGATGATGTCGATAGTGTGGTGAAACAAATTAAAGAGTTGGAAGTCGCTGGATGCGAATTGGTTCGCGTGACTGTGAATAACCAGGAATCTGCCGATGCTTTGCCGGACATTTTAAGGCAAGTCAGAATTCCGGTGATTGCGGATGTACATTTTGATTACAAAATGGCCTTAGAGGCAATGAAACACAATGTGGGTTGTGTCCGTATCAATCCGGGAAACATAGGAGCTGATTGGAAAACGGTAGAAGTCATAAAGATGGCGAAAGACACTGGAAAAGCCATTCGAATTGGTGTCAATGCCGGTTCGCTCGAAAAGCCGTTGTTAAAGAAATATGGGCATCCTACTCCAGAAGCATTGGTCGAGAGTGCTTTGAATGCGATTGAGCTTGTTGAAAAACAGGACTTTTTCAATTTTAAGGTATCGATCAAATCCTCGGATGTTCGCTCCAATTTTAGAGCTTATTCTTTATTGTCTGAAAAAACCGAAGCTCCTTTGCATTTAGGAGTCACTGAGGCTGGAACCAAAAATTACGGGTCGATTAAATCGGCGGTGGGTATTGGAAGTCTTTTGTTAGCAGGGATTGGAGATACGATTCGGGTCTCCTTGAGTTGTGATCCTGTAGAGGAAATTACAGCCGGTATTTATATTTTGAAATCGATTGGACTTAAAAATGATGCTCCAGAGATTATTTCATGTCCGAGTTGCGGTAGAGCCGATATTGATGTCTACAAACTAGCAGAAGAAGTCGAGCGAAGAGCTTTAGGGCTTAAGAAAAACATCAAAATTGCGGTGATGGGTTGTGTGGTGAATGGTCCTGGCGAATCGATGGAGGCTGACATCGGGATTGCCGGTGGAAAAGGTGAAGGGCTAGTTTATAAAAAAGGCAAAGCTATCAAAAAGGTTCCTGAATCGGAAATGCTCGAATATTTAATGAGTGAAATTGAAAGAATGTAAATATGGCTGAAAGAATTACTCCCCGAAGTGAAGATTTTTCTCAATGGTATTCTGATGTCATCACCCAAGCCAAGCTAGCGGATTATAGTCCAGTTAGGGGCTGTATGGTTTTGCGGCCTCAAGGCTATGCTCTTTGGGAGGTCGTCCAGCGAGAGTTAGATAAGAGATTTAAAGAAACAGGACATAAGAATGCTTACTTTCCCATGTTTATTCCCGAAAGCTTTATCAACAAGGAAAAAGACCACGTTGAGGGATTCGCTCCTCAATTAGCTGTAGTGACTCACGGGGGTGGCAAAAAATTGGAAGAGCCGTTAGTGGTTCGTCCTACTTCGGAAACCATCATCAATGCGATGTATTCCAAATGGATTTCGAGTTATCGAGATCTTCCTGTTCTTATCAATCAGTGGGCTAATGTTGTCAGATGGGAGATGAGGACTAAACCCTTTTTGAGAACTATGGAATTTTTATGGCAGGAAGGACATACCTGTCATGAGACTGAAGATGAGGCCAAAAAAGAAACTTTTCGGATGTTAGATATCTACAAACAGTTTCTGATGAATATTTTTGCGATACCGGTAGTTCCCGGAGAGAAAACTCCCAGTGAAAAGTTTGCAGGGGCAGAGCAAACGTTTTGCTTAGAGTTGATGATGCAGGATAAAAAAGCTTTGCAAGGATGCACTTCCCATTATTTTGGAACTAAATTTGCCAAGGCTTTTGACATTAAATTTCAAGATAGAAATGGACAGCTTCAGCATGTCTATCAGACCTCTTGGGGGTTAACAACTCGCGTGATAGGGGCTTTGATTATGACTCACAGTGATGACCAGGGGCTAGTCATTCCGCCTAAAGCAGCACCTACTCAAGTCATGATTGTTCCTATTACCCAGAAAAATAAAGATAACTCTCAAGTGCTTGAGGCCTGCAGAAACATTCAATCAACAATGAAAAGTGTTGGTATCTCGGCGGAAGTAGATGATCGAGAAGGACAAAGTGCGGGTTACAAATTCAATGAATGGGAAGTCGCAGGAATTCCGCTTAGGGTAGAAGTTGGGCCTCGAGATCTTGCCAATCAAATTTGTGTTTTTGCTCCTCGAGTAGGGGAAAAACAGCAAGTGAGCTTGAGCGAAATTCAATCTAAGACTCCGGAAGCTTTAGAGGCTCTACAAAAGCTTTTGTATGATCGAGCAGCTAAATTTTTAGAGGCTAACACCCACATTGAGAACAGTTATTCGAAATTTCAAGAACGGATTGAAACAGAGTCCGGTTTTTACCAGATGCATTGGTGTGGAAGCGACAAATGCGAGGCACAAGTGAAAGAAGAAACTAAAGCTACGATTCGGTGCATTCCATTTACACAGATTAAAGAGAGTGGAAAATGTATCTATTGTCAGTCCGAGTCAAACGGTAGAGTTATTTTTGCAAGAAGTTACTAAGCCTGCTTTGTTTCCCTTGGGAATCCTTATTTGAATTTTCCCTGAAAAGTCTAATTCGGTGAGTTATTTAATAGTTGGGAAGAGAGTGGATTGAGATGTGATTTTTGGTTATCCTTATAAAGATGATCCCACTTCACATGAAAAGGCTTTTAACGGTAATCATTGTTTTCTTTTTGTCTTTAAGCGGTGCTCTAAAGGCTGAGGAGGAATCTCCAAATCTTGAGCAGCCACAATATCAGCAATATCCTCAATATCCGCAGTACCCTCAACAACCCCCTCCCCAGGGTTATCAGGAGTACAATTATCCGCCCAGAGACCCCTATGCAATTCCCAACGGTCCTGGAGAAAGTAATGTCGGCGACGAGGCCTCCAATAATGATGAAACCCAAGCCGAGGAGTCCAACACTAAAGAATCTGCCTCTAAAGCTGATCTACCGGAGAATCCCGTACCGGAAGATGAAAGCGCTCCCGTGGGAGAGTTCAGCAAAAGAAAACCCAGTTCCTTGGGTAAAGACAAAGATGATTTAGGGATAGATTTTGAAAATGAAGATGCTTTTATCGATCAACAAGAAGCCATACGAACCGAGCATTATGTTCGAAGAGCTATTCTATCGACGATTGTGAACACTACCGGAAAGTTTGGCTTTAAAAGGTTTTATATCAATCATCTCATGGGATTTAATGCCGTTTATCAAACTGAGAATGGACCGATTAAGTTCACCAAATATACTTCGGGTATGCAGGGATTATCTGTGGGATATGTGACCAGGAAGGGGCACGCATTTGAGTTGGGAATGGAAGCCTCTGCTGTGAGTAATATTTACGGAGGATATCGCTACATTTGGCGTCCAGAAAAATACACAGTTTGGCCATTTGCGGGAATTGGAATTGGTACTGAAGTAAGTTCAATCAAACTATCTCAAGGGCCAGCAGCTGCTGAAAACTATGGAAGGTTAGGTGGAATGAAGCAAATGGGCTTTGGCACTTTGGGTTTGCTCATTCCTATCGTCGAAGTAGGAATCAAGGCTGAGGTTAGAGCCGTTTTCTACGGATTGGATCGATTGGTACTGACTCAAGGTCTAGGACTGATTATTTTCATTTAAAACATGAAGAGAAGACCTGGCATGATGGCACAGACGTAACGGTTAGTCGTTCGGAATGGAATATACACTTGAGCCTCTGCTTTTAAGTAAATATCAGCAATAGGCATTAATAAACTCACACTAGGTACAATATAATATTTTCGTTGTAAGCCGCCCTCAGTTTGATCCCAATTGATCACCTGACGATCCTCTAAGAAGTAACTAAATCCCAAACCTCCCATGATTCGAAATGCGCTGTCTCGGCTGGAAAATAGGTATTTGAAGGAACCCACTACCGCATTATAAGCAAACATATTAAAAGAGCCTTCCAGGTACAATTTTTCGTAAACTTTGAGTGCAACTTGTCCTGACATGAAATTTGAGTTCCAAAATTTATCTCTAACTCCCTTCGAAATGGCAGCGCCTAAACCCGCAGAAATATAAAAGTGGCTTCTGGCTTCTCGATTAATGAGTTCTAAGGATTGAGTGCTAGCGACGTATCTGGGAATTTCCGACTGAAGTAAGGGTGGGCTGTCATCCCTTGGCATTTCATAATATTGATTTCTAATAAAGCGGTAAAGAGTCCTTCGAATGAGTAATTTGGTGTAATAAGTAGATGCCTCGTTGGTTAACTCATATCTAGCAGCGCTTGAAAGAGGTTCGGTATGGGCATAAATTTGGTTTGGGGTACGTTTGTCATACATATACATTTCAAAACTGCTGGTATTTAAAACAGAGATGATGACGATGTCGGTGCTGAGTTTGGCCACTGTAAGACGGAATGATTCTAAAGTCAGACTCGGCATACTTTGATCGGAGATTCGAACATCAAGATTGGAGTCATAAGACCGAATGGCACTTTCAACAGTGGTCACTATAGGCTCGACCGTTTTTAGGTCGGTGTAGTTAATGGGTTTAAGAACACTGATCTTTACCGAATCCCCGTCTGGCTTGGTAAGTTTTTTAATCAGAATTCTTTTTGCAGATTGCTTGTAGAGTTGTAATCGAATTTCTTCCGCCGAAGCTACTCCCAGGTTTTCTTCTTGGGATTCGTCTGAGTCATCAGCAATCAACTTAGAAGAAACACTGATGACGACGATAAAAATCATCATCAAGTATTTCAACCACTCTAAATTTTTAGGTGCTAGTCTCAAACTTTTTCTCTGTTGAAAAATTACCGTTCACTTTAGTTTTCGGAAAAATCTCAAGGAGACTTAAGTACTTATCCGAATTGGCATTTCAAAAAATTAATTGTAAAATTCATAAGCATGACTAATTATGTTGACGCCTCGAGCAAACTTCAGGGAATTGAGCTGTTTATTTTCCCCTTTGAAGATTGTGATGCGGGTAGTCTGGAAACGATTGGGAAAACTGTACTGTCTCCAAAATCTCCTTTAAGAACTGGTAAAAATGTTGACCGGATGCGTTCTTATTGGGCCGGCCGTTCCGCGTTGGCTATTGCTTTTAAGAGGCTAGGAATTAAAGCTTGGGTTCAACCCAATCAAGAGTATGGGTTTCTCGAGGTGGTTAATGATTCTGGGAAAATTTATTCCGACATCTTCGTTAACCTATCCCATACCGATTCTATTGTTGCGGTAGTGCTTGCGCCGTGTCCAGTGGGTGTTGATATTGAATCGGCTGAACGAGATGCTTCTCGAGTGATTTTTCGTGTGGCGAGCGAATCAGAAAGGAAACTTGCCAATGAAGGAGTGTTTGCCTCCAACGGTAAAGTGATTAATCCGAATATTGCTTTGTGGAGCGGTAAAGAAGCTGCTGCTAAAGCCTTTGGTTTAGGCATGAAGTTTGGACTAAATTGTTTTGAAGTTCAGTTTTGCAGGGATGATGTTTATCGTGTGAAAGCTCATAAGATGGGGCCCTTATCTTTAAAATCTCCTGCTCTCATTATTGAATCTTTTGACCCTTATATTGTTTCTGTTTGTTCTGAGTCGGAAATGATGCCTTCAGGAAGGATTAGTCGGAGTTTGATAAGTTCCTTCGACCTCTTGTGAATTTGTTGAGGGAGGTTGAATTTTAGAGGACTCTGATTTGGCTAATCTTTTTTTCAAAACCTTAGAAAGTTCTATCGAGGAAAATAAAGACAAACTCAGAGAGCAGATGAAAACCAGGGTAACGAAAAGGACTCCGTAAATATTTACACTGGGAGCCAAATCTGAAATATCAAAAATAAGAACGAGTGAAAATAAAGTAAGAGCTAGTCCCCATAAAGCGCAAGCCAGGGTGACAAAGTAATTCTTGGTGAATCGCAGTAAAAGTAAACTTAAGGGAATCCCAAAGGCTTTAATGACAGTCAGCCAGATGTGGAGTTTTCCGGAACTTAGTGTGGTTTCTAGGTTAAAAAGCTGCTTTGGAACCCCACAGGCTCCAATTCCGGCCAAGAAAAGAAAAAAAAGTGAAATATAAATTAACATTTTCAAATACTTAAGGTTTTTTGTCCTTGGGCTCTCCCGTAGCTAGCGATTCTTATTGAGAAATCAAAGAGTTAGATTGAAGTGCCCTTTCTCCCATGTTATCGGTAAGATCTTATATTTTTTATAGTTAGCCGCATTTTTTGTTGAAGCGGACCGTTTAGAACGAGGATTCATGAGTAAGCAGATTTTAGTTAATTTTAGCCACTATGAGACACGGGTGGCCACCCTGGAAAATGGGGAAATTCGTAGTCTCCATATCGAAAGAGAAGAAGACAAAAACGTAGTTGGGAATATTTATTTGGGAGTTGTTAAAAGAGTGCTCCCTGGCATGCAGGCCGCCTTTTTGGAATTGGGCTTAGAAAGAACAGCTTTTCTTTATGTAGATGACATTATTGATCAACCTTTTGGCGGTGATGTTGATCTATTGGATGAAACCGAGTCAGGTGAAGAGGGTGAAACCCCTTTTGAATTAGGTGCCGAGGATGATGGAGAGCCGCTGAAAGAAAGTTACGATGAAGAGGTGGCTGAAGGCGGAGAACGGCAAAGTTGGGAAAGAGATGTTGCTGTGGCCCCGTCCTCCGATCAGACCCCTCAGGTTGAAGCGCGTACTGCCCAGGTTAATCCTGAAACTAGCGAAGAAACCGAGGAGTTTTTTGAAAAGTCTCCCGAAGAACGTGCTGAAGAGCTTATAGAAAGTGATGAAGCGGAGGAAGAAGAAGAACTTTTCGAGTCTGAGGATGTTGATGATGAGGAAGGTGATTCGGAGTCTGAAGAAGAAGATGATTTTGAATCCGAGGAAGAGTTTGAGGATTCCGATGAGCAGTTGGAAGAAGTTGAGAGCAAAGAATTTAAAGAGGAATCAGCTCAGGAGAATGTAGAAGTCGAACGAGTGGAAGTTGCACAGGAACTTGCCCCTCATGAGTCTGAGGAAGTTGTTAAAGAAACTGCCTCAGAACCTGTTCAGGTTCAAGTGAGTGAGACTCCCCGGACTGATTCCAATCCTGAGTCTGAGGAAGACAACATCGGCAATAGAATTGATAGGCATCGTGCAAACCGTCCCGGAAGAGATAATAGAAGAGGTCAGGGGCGAAACTGGGGAAGACGTCCTTCAGGGCATCGAGACAGAGCTCGAGGAAATCGAGATTCTTACGGGATGCGAGATCGTCAGAGCAGAGATCGTGGATACCGGGATTACAATAGAGAAGATGAATACCGTTCTCCCAGTGATCAAGAGAGAATAGATCGAGAACGTTACGAGCGGGAGAGTGGATATCGTCCACAGCCATCCCAGGATTACGATAGAGACGCCGACCGTTCTTCGGGATATCGAGGTCGTGATCGGGATAGAGATCGAGATTGGGATCGAGACCGGGAACGTGGTCGAGACCGAGATCGCGGGCAAGAGAGAGATAGAGATCGCGGCCAGGACAGAGACCGAGATCGCGGGCAAGAGAGAGATAGAGATCGTGGTCAGGACAGAGACCGAGATCGCGGGCAAGAGAGAGATAGAGATCGTGGCCAGGACAGAGACCGAGATCGAGATCGTGGCCAGGACAGAGACCGAGATCGTGGTCAGGACAGAGATAGGGACCGCGGGCCAGACAGAGACCGAGGTCGCGACCGAGACAACAGAGACCGAGATAGAAATTCTAGGGACCGCAATCGACAAGGGCGAGGACAACATCGAGACAGCAGAGAGCGAAATGATAGAGACCGTGGTCGAGATCGCAATGAGGGGGGGCGCCGATCTCCCAGGAGACCTCATCACCATGGAGGTCGTTCAAGAAACGGTCGGAGATTTCAGAAACGTCGAAGTCGAGGTAGTGCCAATATTCAAGACCTTCTGAAAGAGGGACAAGAAATTTTGGTTCAAGTAGCTAAAGCTCCGATTGGAACTAAGGGAGCTCGTCTAACGACTCACATCAGTTTACCAGGAAGAAATTTAGTTTTAATGCCGACCGTTAAACACTTGGGAATTTCTCGGCGGATTGAAAGCGATCGAGAACGACGACGGTTGAGGGATATTTTTACGAAACGTCTTCGTCCCAAAGATGCAGGTTTCATTATAAGAACTGTGGCAGAGGGCAAGAGTTTTCGAGATCTTAAAGCAGATGCTGAGTACCTTCTTAAAACTTGGGCTCGAATTAAACGAGATTCTAAGAAAAAGCGTGCTCCAGCACTCATTCACGAAGATCTTTCCTTATCGATGAGAGCAGTTCGAGACTTCTTTAATGAAGAGGTAGATTCTTTTGTCATTGATAATGCGGAAGAACATGAAAATATTTTACAGTTTATCGATCAATTCATGCCCCAGCTAAAAAGTGCAGTGAAGCTCTTCAAGGGACCTTCACAGCTTTTTGAGCATTACGGAATTGAAGCCGAGATTTCTCGGGCGCTGAACAAAAAAGTTTGGTTGAAGTCTGGGGGATATCTTTTATTTGATCAATCAGAAGCTCTGACTGCCATCGACGTCAATACAGGTCGTTATGTAGGATCAAAAAGTCTTGAAGAAACGATTCTTAAAACGAATTTAGAAGCAGTGAAAGAGATTGCTTATCAGCTTCGTATTCGAAATGTAGGAGGAATCATCATTCTAGACTTGATTGACATGGAGTCTGGAGAGAATCGAGAAAAGGTCTATCAGGCATTGCAAGAGGCATTGAGTGAAGATAAGTCTCGAACCAATATTTTAAAAATTTCGGAATTGGGTCTTGTAGAAATGACCCGCAAACGGACCCATGAGGATTTGATCCGGTATCTCACTGAAGCGTGCACGGTTTGTGAAGGACGAGGGTATCACAAGAGTCGAAGAACCGTTTGTTTTGAGATCTTTAGAGAGATCGAAAAAGAGGCGTTATCGAACACCAAGAATATTGTGGTGTTTGCTGCTCCGGCGGTGGTTAGCAGAATGATGAATGAAGAGAAGAAACATGTGGCTCAGCTTGAAGATAGGTTTGGTAAGACCATCTTAGTAAAACCTGATCCTGCTTTTCACATCGAACAATACGAAGTCTTTGGCAAACACTAGGGGCTAGGGGTGTCAGTCTCCCGTCAAGCTTGAAAAGTAGCGGTCATTCAAAGGCTAATTGCAGTGGGGTACTCGCCAGAGAAACAAGCATGGCAGAACCCCTCTCCAGAACTTTCGGAAGCCACTTTAAGAAGGCCGGTCAAACTTAAATAACCTAGGGAATCGGCTCCAACAAATTTTCTAATGCTTTCAACTGAGTTTGTAGAGGCTAAAAGCTCCCTTTTGGTAGGAGTATCGACGCCATAAAAACAAGGGTGAGCTGTAGGAGGAGCAGAAATTCTCAAATGAACTTCTCTAGCTCCAGCATCTCTTAAATGTTGGATTAGCTTTTTGGAAGTGGTTCCCCTGACAAGACTATCATCCACAACAACAATACTTTTTCCTTTAATGACTTCCGAAACAGGATTTAATTTCAGTTTAACTCCAAAATCTCGGATGGACTGTCGGGGTTCAATAAAAGTTCGGCCGATGTAGTGACTTCGAATTATTCCCATTTCAAAGGGAAGTTTTGAAAACTCAGAGAATCCGATGGAGGCATAAACTCCTGAATCAGGAACCGGAATCACCAAGTCTGCTCCCGGAGCTGGCTGTTCTTTGGCTAGTTGGGCGCCCAATTTTTTTCGAGTATGATAAACAGTGGCGCCAAAAACAGAGCTGTCGGGTCTTGCGAAATAAACCTGTTCAAAAACACAGCGTTTGGTAGGAGTGGGCTCAAACGGCCGGAGTGATTGAACCTTAAAATGATCTCTAAAAGAAACAACTATCATTTCTCCAGGAGCAATTTCTCTTTCGTAAGTGGCACCAATAAGATCAAAAGCTGTGGTTTCACTAGCAAAAACCGGTTTTCCATTATGTTTTCCCATTACTAAGGGCCTAAAACCGCTGGGATCTCTCACGGCAATCAAATATTCAGAGTTTAAAACTAAAAGTGAATAGGCACCTACCACTTTTTTTAACGCGTGGGTAAGGGCTTGGATGAGATCTCGTTCTTTGGAGCGGGCTATTAAGTGCAGAATAACTTCGGTATCGGAAGTAGATTGAAAAATAGATCCATCTTCTTCCAGTTTTTTTATGAGATCACTGGCATTAACTAAGTTTCCGTTGTGAGCTACGCTAATCCAGCCCAAAGAACTCTTCATCAAAAGGGGTTGTAAGTTTTCAGAAGTATTACCGCCCGTAGTAGAGTAACGATTGTGACCAATGGCAGAGTGACCTTTCAATTTCTCGATGACTTCAACGGTGAAGATGTCACCGACAAGTCCGCGTTCTTTGTGAACGAAAGGTTCTTGCCCAAGAGTTGAGACTATACCTGTACCCTCTTGCCCTCGATGTTGAAGAGCGTGAAGGCCCAAGTAAGTTAGGTTTGAAGCCTCTTCAGCACCCGCAATTCCAAAAATCGCACACATAGGTAATACAGATCCTTACTTAAAAAATTTATTCCATCTTTGATTCCAGGATGCTTTGAGGTCTGGAATCTTTGAAACTAAAATCTGAGCCCCACCTTGTCTAATGACTAACTGACTCGAATCGTTGGTTTGACCTAGCTGAGTGAAAGCTACACCGGCTTGACTTGCTAAATTTTCAATGTCTCCTCTTTCAACTGAATCAAAGGCAAGAACGATTCTAGGTATGGTTTCTCCAAATAAGAATCGATCCAAATCTACACCGCTAGGAACGAGCAGTTCGACACCCGTACAGTCATGAGGGGATTGGAAAACCATTTCCAAAAGCGAACAAATAAGTCCGCCATCGGAAATATCGTGAGCTCCGTAAGAAATTCTTTTCTTTCGAAGGCGCTGTAAGAATTTCATCATTCGCTCTAAAAGAGCCAAATCGGTTTCTTCCGGTTGACCACACTCTCTTTTAAACCAACTCGATGCCATCAAACTTCCACCTAGGCCTCCTTCAGCTGGACCGATGAGGGCCAGATCAAGTTGAGTGCTATAAAAATTAGACTTTGGCAGAGGTAACTTATCATCAATGATTCCCACCATTCCGATCATGGGTGTGGGGTAAATGGGTTTACCGTCAGTATCGTTATAAAAGCTAACATTGCCCGAAATCACAGGAATTTTTAAAGCTTCACAAGATTCTGAAATTCCTTCGATGGATTCAGAAAACTGCCACATCACTTCTGGATTCTCTGGACTTCCGAAGTTTAGGCAATCGGTAATACCTATGGGTTCAGCACCTTTGAGGGCGAGATTGATGGCACATTCTGCAACAGCCCGCCTTCCCCCTTCTCTAGGCCATAACCAGGAAACTCTTGGATTGCAGTCCGTTTTAAGGGCCAAGCGAACTTCATCTTGTCCCATGTCTCGGACTCGAATAACTCCTGCATCATCCTGAGCTCCACCCACGGTTCGATTACCGACCATGGAATCATATTGAGTGATCAAGGGCTCTGGATTGCCAAAATTAAGTTCCTCCATCAAAGATTGAAATTTTGCATTCAGGGGTGCAACCAACATTCGATTTCGATCCAAGAACCAGCGCTGTTTTAGATCCACAGGAGGGCTTGAGGGTCTTTCAGCCATGAGCGGTTCCGTAACGAGTTCAACGGGAAGATCGACAACCACTTGGCTACCCTTCAGCATTTTGACTCGATTGCCAGACACTACTTTTCCAATCTCTTCAGCATGAAGATCCCACTTTTCAAAAACACCTTTTAGGGCCTCTACCTTCTCAGGCTGAGTGACTAACAGCATTCGCTCCTGAGACTCAGACAGAAGCAGCTCGAACGCGGCCATTTCCGGCTCTCTTGTCGGAATCTTATCCAAATCGATTTCTAAACCACTCTTCGCTCGATAAGCCATTTCGAAAGAGGATGAGGTCAATCCTGCGGCTCCCATATCTTGTATGCCGACTATTAACCCCTTTTGCATAGCCTCAAGCGTAGCCTCTAATAAAAGTTTTTCAGTAAAGGGATCGCCCACTTGAACAGTGGGACGTTCCAGTTCCTTTTCTGAAGAAAATTCCTTCGAGGCCATAGTAGCCCCATGAACCCCATCTCTTCCCGTTTTAGCCCCCAAATACACGACTGCATTTCCAATCCCTTGAGCCGTCCCTCGATAAATCTCATTTGAACGAACTACTCCAAGAGTGAATGCATTGACTAAGGGGTTTCGGTTGTAGCAGGAATGAAATAACGTTTGGCCAGCGATGTTAGGGACTCCAACGCAGTTCCCGTAGTCTCCAATTCCTTTGACGACGCCTTTAACAATGCTGGACGTTCGCTCAAAGTCTAGAGTTCCAAAACAAAGAGCATTCATGGAAGCTATGGGGCGAGCTCCCATCGTGAAAACATCTCTAAGAATTCCGCCCATTCCAGTTGCGGCACCTTGATAGGGCTCGATAAAGGAAGGATGGTTATGGCTTTCCATTTTGAAGGCAACAGCCCATCCCAAGCCAATATCTAAAATACCAGCATTTTCCCCTGGTCCTTGAAGCACTCGTTTTCCAGTGGTGGGAAAGCGTTTAAAAAACTTTTTAGAGGATTTGTAGCTGCAGTGTTCACTGAACATGGCCGAGAAAATACTCAGCTCTGCATAATTGGGAACTCTCTCTAAGCTTTGGCAAACATGTTGATATTCAACACCAGAAATTCCTAAAAGTTTGGCAAGTTCCAGGGTTGAAGGAGAAGTGTCAGTTATTTTAGTACTCATGATGGGCAACCCAAATAAGATTTAAGCGAGTTCCAAATTTTCATTCCATCCTGAGATCTAAGATCAGTAGCTCTTTCTGGATGAGGCATTAAGCCGAACACATTTTTTGTTTTGTTACAGATTCCAGCGATATCGTGCGTACTACCATTCGGATTTTCGGAATAGGTGAAAAGAATTTGTCCATTGTTAACTAATTCTTCGTATCCCGGTTCATCGATAATATACCTTCCTTCGCCGTGAGCGATAGGCAATCTTAAATGAGAATGAGGCTCAATCATTTTCGTCCAGGGAGAATCCGAATCGTTCACCGATACTAAAATGTCTTTGCAAATAAAATTGAGATTCAAATTTCTCACCAAGGCTCCAGGCAATAGCCCCGATTCGCAGAGAATTTGAAATCCATTACAAATTCCCAAAACGAAACCTCCTCGATGAGCAAAATCAATAACTTTTTCCATAATGGGTGATCTAGCAGCCATTGCCCCACATCGAAGATAGTCGCCGTAGGAAAATCCTCCTGGAAGTACAATTAAGGAAAAAGAGTCCAAGTTAGGAGTGTCTTTATGCCAAAGCTTTTCGACTTCAAAACCCCCAATCCGTTTTAAAGAATCAACAACATCATCATCGCAATTGCTACCTGGAAAAGTAATGACTCCAGCTTTCATGTGTCTAAGATCTCATGCTTATAAGATTCAATGACCGGATTCGCCAAGAGCTTCTCGCACATTTTGTTGAGATCTCTTTTAGCTTCTTCCTTGGAGGGGTAATCTATTTCTAAATCGATGACTCTCCCAATCCTCAAATGTTTTACTTTAGAAAAGCCCATCCGTTTCAAAGATTCCTCAACTGTGTTTCCTTGAGGATCAAAGACCCCATCTCGGTAAAATACATGGATTCTTGCTTTCATTGTTTTGCCTCGAAATAATGAGTTAATCTTTGAGAAACCTCAAAGTAGGCCTCATCGACATTTCCTAAATCCTGTCGAAATCGGTCTTTATCCATGGGCTCTTGAGTTTTAAGATCCCACAGTCTGCAGCCGTCGGCAGTAAATTCATCGGCAAGAACAACCTGACCTTGAGAATCCCGACCAAACTCGAGTTTGAAGTCGATCAGTTCTAGACCAATATCTTTAAAAACGGCGGTCAATAATTCATTCACTTGGAGACTCTTCTCCACCATGGTGGAGAGCTCTTTGGAATTCGCCCATTTGAAGTGAAGAATATGAGTTTCAGAAATTAGGGGATCGCCTAACGCATCCGATTTATAAAAAAACTCGACTAAAGCTGGGTGGAACGGTTGCCCTTTTTCAATCGCTAGTCGTTTGCAGATGCTTCCAGCAGCTTTGTTTCTTACCACCACCTCAACAGGGATAATTTCCAGTTTTTTAACAAGCATTTCTCGTTCGGAGAGTTGGCTAATAAAATGCGTGGAGATTCCATTCCTCTCTAAGTATTGAAAGAGGGCTGAGGAGACTTTGTTGTTGATCGGGCCCTTGTTTTTAATGGTCCCCTTTTTTAAGGCGTTAAAAGCCGTTGCGTCGTCTTTAAAGAATTGAATAATCTGATGAGGAGTGTCCGTTGAGTACAAAATCTTTGATTTACCTTCTCGGATTTGTTGCTGTCTTTGTGGACTCATGGTTGAAGCACCTTTTTATAAAGATAATCTAAGTGAGTGAAATAACCTTTGGGATCAAAAAGTCTATCCAGGGTTTCTTGATCCCGATCGCCTAAAAGGGTTTGTACTTTATTGTCCGATTTTAAAAGCTTTAAAAATGAAGTTTTTTTGTCCAAAGCTTCTAGGGCATTTTTCTGAATAATAGAATAGGCTTCATCTCGTGAGAGACCTTTTTCAATCAACAGCAATAACGCTCTTTGAGAAAAAATCACACCTTGAAGTTGGTCTAAATTCGATTGCATCTTATCAGGAAAAATTTCTAACTGGCTAAGTAGGCTGTTCAGTCTTCCAAGCATGTAATCTGCTAAAATATTGGCATCAGGAGCAATCACTCTTTCGACTGAGGAATGACTGATATCCCTCTCATGCCAGAGTGCAACGTTTTCCATAGTGGGAATCACCATGCCTCGTAAAAGTCGTGCGATACCAGTGAGGTTTTCTGCACTAATGGGATTTCTTTTGTGAGGCATCGCCGAGGAACCTTTTTGCCCCTTACTGAACCCCTCCCTGACTTCACTTAGTTCTGTTCTTTGTAAATGCCGAAGTTCGACCGCAATCGCTTCCACACACGAGGCCAGCAAACCTAGGGCGGAAAAGTAGGTAGCATATCTGTCCCGTGAAACTACTTGAGTTGAGATGGAATCGGGAACTAATCCTAAGCGATCACAAACATATTGCTCAACTTCAGGAGGAACGTGAGCATAGTTACCCACGGCACCGCTCAACTTCCCAACAGAGATGTGCTTTCGGGCTTCCTGAATTCTTGATTTCGAACGCTTTAGCATATCATGCCACAAAAGCCATTTGAGCCCCATGGTCATGGGTTCGGCATGAATGCCATGGGTTCTGCCGATCATCGGGATGTTTTTGTCTCTAAGAGCATTTGTTCGAGTAGTGGTTAAACACTGGTCTAATTCTTCTAAAATCAGATCGGCCGACTTAACTAAGCGATAAGATAAAGCGGTATCCAAAACATCGCTACTTGTTAACCCCAAGTGTATAAATCTTCCAGATTCCCCGACGTGGTTTTGGACATCAGAAACAAAAGCTGCAACATCGTGTTTGGTTTCTTTTTCGATCTCCTGGATCTTCGCAATATCGAAATTGGCTTTTTCTTGGATCTGCTTTAAATCGCTTTGAGGAATTTTTCCCAACTTAGCCCAGCCTTCGCAGGCCAAAACTTCAATATCTAACCAAGTTCGGTACTGTGCTTCTTCAGACCAAACCATCGACATTTTAGGTCGGCTATATCTGGCGATCACAAGATCTCCTCAAGGTATTCTCCTCAATCCAACGAAACGCTATCCTCCTTTAAGGTGACAAGCGTATCGAGAAGAGTGTTTAAAGCAAAGTCAATCGCGAAGGGGATACTGATCCCAAAATCTGCGGCAGTATAATATCTAAAATAGCCTCGATTGTTTACATACCACATTCCTTGAACCAGAGTGAGCTCGCGCTGCATGGTGGCTGACAACTTTCCACTGGCGGATTGTATTTTTAAATCTGGGGTTGGGAAGTTAGCAGGTTTTTTAACCGACTCAAATCGAATGACAAATTCCTTTAAATCTCCAGATTCTTTTTCTATCAAATCATTTTTAAAAATATACCAAAACCCCACTGGAATTCCTAAAGCGACTGGACCTCTAACTCCAATGAAAGCGTAAAAGGGATTACTTTCCACTTTTTCTACCGGCGGTAAAAGAGCCCCGGTTTCCATGTCAATTTCATTAAATTCTAAAAGCGCATTGAATCCGCCTCTTTTGGCTGGATATTTGGTGATGTTTTTTAAACGAGCCACAGCCCTGTCAAAGTAGGTATTCAAAGTGGATTGGCTGAGCCCACTGCCAATAAAACAGGATCCATCAGTCAAATACCAGTATTCCTTTTTGTTAGTGGTGACCGTCTTTTTTTCTAAGTCTTGGGTGGCGCAAGGCCCGCATTCTTGGACTTTCTTTAAAAGCAGCAATCGACTTTGTTGCATTTTACCTTCGGCATTATCAATGACAGAGGCTTGAGCATGCTGAGAAATGAGCGATTGCACTTCTTTTTTATCAGCGTTGTATTGTGTCTGTTTTTGATTGAGTTCTTTCTGACATTGCTCGTTTTGGGTGCGAGCACCAAAAAATTGTTCCACCGAGATGCCTTGGGTCAGTTTTAGGTCAACCTCAGGTGCTGGAATTTTGGGTCGGTCAGCGGCTAAAGCCAAACCAGTGTAGAAAAAGACTGTACTTAGAACTAGAAACTTTGCTTTTAACAGCATTGAGGTTCCTATGAGATTAGAAACAGTTTGGTTTCTCGTTACTTTAATTGTTGCCACCATAGAGCTTTAGCCTCCCAAATTCAACTTTTCGTTAAAGATTTTATTAGCAAAATGAACGACTTTAGTTCCTGGGACTTTTCCCAGTTCCAAAAGACTAACGCCAAGCGTTGCATTCGTTCGCTTTGCAGATTGCCAAGAACCTTAAAAATATTTTCCAGTTCACCCTGGGTTTGCAGTGTTTCAAGTTCGTTTAGAACTTCATTCATCGGTTGATCTGATAAGACGTGGCTGAACGCTTGATAAACTTGCAAGAATTCCTGAGATTCCACGAATCGTTTGAACCATAAACGTTCACTTGGGGTGAGTTGTAAAAGTAAATTATTGTGTTGGACCCAAGTTAGAACTAGCGGAATTGCATCACTGTTTTGCAAAAGAACATCTTTGCCCCATTTTTTTAGTTCTTGAAATTCACTTTTATCTTTACCAAGAAAAGACTGTAACCCAACTGATAGGGACTCTTGCTCCTCCGTAGTTAAGAGCGTCAGGCTGTTTAATAATTGTCCCACTTCTTCACTTTGAGACAACATTTGAATCACCGAAGGAAATTTAGCTTGGTTGGAGCTTACTTTGAGAAGCTCACTCTTTTGCAAGAAAGTTAAGAAACTATTAAGGCTCGAAAGGTCGCGATTTCTAGATTGGGTCAAAAGTGTATGGAAAGCTTCAAGCAGGCTCAATTTACCGGGTTGAACTTGATCCCATTCGTAAATAACTTGTAGGTTTTTCAAGATATTATCAAGAAGCTCCGCACATTCGGGATTCTTGGGGTACAAGCTTTTGAGTCGTTCACGATCTTCTTCAGACATGTTTCCTATTTGAAGATCTTCAAAAGCAAATTTTAAGAGTTTTCGAACTTTAACGTAAGGTAATCCACGAAACAAATTCTCTATACTGACTAAAAGGTTTTGGGTTTCAAAGTCGGTGAGAGTCAATGGGGCTCCAGAATCGGAGCGGGAAAAGAAATAGGCGATTGAAGTTAGGGTAGGGATAGGATCTGAGAAAGGATGATTCAGATGCAGTATGCTAACTGCTTGTAATAAATTCTCTTTGAAATTTGCCGTTTCAGTCTGGGAAATAAATTGAGTAATGGTGCTTCCAAAAGATTCCTGTTTAACCATGTATTTTAAGTCTTGAGAAAAATCTTCTAGACCAAGAAATTTCAAGTCTGCTTCGATTTTGGAGGCCAATACCCATTTTTTATCCGAGTCTTTAATAGGTTTGCCTGAAGGGTCTAATTCAATGAGGTTTAAGGTAAATGAGAAAGGTTTGAGAGGATAAGTCCAAAAAAGTTCGTTAAAAGAATCGGCGGATATAGATTCTATCTGTTCTTTATTTTCTCTTGCTAACTGTTCTAACCAAACCGTCAAAAGGTAAGCATTTAAAAGGGTTTTAGGGTCTTTTTGAGGTCGAGATGTGCTTGTTGTTTTATCAAGGGCAAATTGAACGCGTCTCATTAATTGAACAAGTTTGTCAGAAGGGGCATCGTTGACAGATTTTCGGGGTAGTTGAGACCAGAAAGTTTTACCTAGAATTTCATCGTCTAAAGGCTCCTTCAAAGTTTCGAAGATAAAACCAGCGGTCCCTCTTAAAACCATGGGTTCAAACCGCTCTGCCAAAAGTCTTACAATCGTTTGTCCTTCATCCGTCTTTAAAGTCTCTTGAGCTTTAGAAAAAAGTCCATTGGAGGGTTGGTTTAGAATTTGAACCAATTTTAAAAGTCGGTCTAAAGATGAGGGTTTATCTTCTTTGGATTGAATAGCTTCTTTGATTCCTTGGGCTAAATCGATGAAAGCAGATTCGCCCCTGTTTTCCTTCAACTGCAATAAACTTAGAAAGAAAGAACGACCCAACTCCGATTTTCTAATCGACCCAAGAAATGGGATTAGGGCAGATTCGAGGTCTGAATCATTGAGCGCTAGTGTTAAGTCTTTTACCCACTGAGAATTTTTTTCCTGAGAGTGGGATAAAAATTGGAAGGGCAATTTAATTTTTTCAACAGCTCTTGTCCAAGCATCGCTGAAGGCCCAAGAGTTTCGTTGTACGAGTTTGGGAAATAAAGGATGGGATAGGGAGTCTTTAATCAAGTGGGTCAGACTTGAAAGAGCCGATGAATCTGAGCTAAGCGTCTTTAACGATCTTAGGGCTTGAGAGAAGGATTTTTCTTGAACTCTATTTTCCAAGAGAGATAGAAAGCCTTCGGTATGTAGAGCCTCTTGGTAAAGGTAAGTATTGGCGGTTTTTCCTAGTACTTCGAGATCCTGATCCGGAGCTTTAACAAGAAGATGACTCAGTCGGTTCCATTGTCCCTTTTGATTAATGGCCTTGAATAGAGTTTTTACGTCCTGACTGGTTAAAGAGTCTCTTAGAATAATATTTGGGGTTGTCTCGGAATTGGGGTGAGGAAGTTGGGGGATTTGGGGTGGCTGGGAACAACCCATTAAGAAAAACAATCCGCTCAAAAGAATTCGCCCAACAACCCTTGCCATGGGGCGCACTATAGTTAAATTTATGCTTTGTGTCAATTTGACTGTAAAGAAACGCGCTAAAATTTAACCTATTGATAATATTAACTAATCCAATTTTTTAATTAGTTTGGCGAGGCGAGCCCCTTCTTTGTAGCCCTTGAGCATAGCCAATCGTTTCTGGGAAAAATTAGTAGGGGAGCTTTGGAGTTCAATTCGCCCCACTAAGGCGGCCTCTTTGAGTTGTTGGTTGAGGCTGTTTTTTAAAGAAGATAAATGGGATTTGCGGAAGTCTCCTGAAGTGGAATCTTTCTTCCCCTTTTCTAAAAAATCAAAGTAGTCCCCATACATTTCAACAGCTACGATTGTTTTATGTTCGTTTCTTAGGGCCAGTTCAACATCGATCGCCTTAACCGCAGAATGAACGCCCGAACTTTCAATGGACGGATATCGTCTAAAAAGCCCTGGCACTGACATGGTTCTGAGTAGAGGAGTTTTCCATTCTCCTCTGTTGTATGATTCCCCTTCTGAACCTAAGTTATTAGTAGTAGAGATCAAAATAGGAATCTTCGAATCAACCAGTTCTTTACGTTTAAAATTGGATTCAATCAGTTGGGTAACTTTTTCTTCTTCAGCATCTTTTTTTGCAAAATCAAAATTGCTTAACTTGGCAAAATCCTTTTCATCTAGTCTCATTGCAAACCATTCCACATCGTGAATGCTACCTAAAAAACCTCTCGCCAAGGCGAAAAGGGATGGCCACCCAGAGGTGATGAGATTTTCAACGATGATTCCCTCTTCGTGAAGACGTTTTAAAATTCCTACAGTGGCAAAACTGGCCACCCCTGCACCCCCTAGAACCAAAGTGATCTTCTTTCTGTCTTGGTAATTTTTTGTGGGCTCTGTGGAGGGTAACCCAGAGGGCGAATCTGCAGTAGGCGCCGAAGGTAGTGAGTTGCTTTGGGG
>OMIX01000013.1 GCA_900299195.1 Deltaproteobacteria bacterium | reverse complement strand
TCAGTTTTTCCAGAAGAGCCACAGCGACTTTTCTTTTCATTCCCAATTTTTCTAGGGATTCCACTGGGGCTTGGCTCAGAGATTCTAAGTTTCCAAAATGCTTTAATAGTTTTTCACGGGTTTTGGGGCCAATTCCTCTAGCCTCAAGCAATAAGGAATCGTTCATCATTTTATTTTTACGACGGGTTTGGTGGCTTTTTACGGAAAAACGGTGGGCTTCATCTCGAACCTGCTGTAACAAACGAAGCGCAGCATTTCCTTCCTTAAGAATGATGGGGTTTTTTCGGTTGGGAACAAAAATACGTTCTTCCGATTTCTCAATTTCTTTCCTGGTAAAGGCGCTTTCTGTTCTAGATTTCGCTAACGAACAAATAGGAACATTCAATTTAAGTTCATCAATAGCCTTAAGAGCAGATTGCAGTTGTCCTTTTCCGCCGTCTATCAGAAATAGGTCGGGAGGAGGGTAATCGGGCCTTGAAAGACGACGAAGAACTGTCTCATAAATCATTGCAAAGTCGTTGGGTCCTTCGACTGTCTTGGGATAGTAAATCCGATAATGACTTTTTAGGGGTCTCTCATCTGAAAAGTGAACCAAAGCCACAGCCGGATTAGTGCCTTGAATGTTCGAACAATCAATACCTTCGATAGAGTGAGGAGTCTCAGATAGCCCTAAAACTTCTTGGAGTTCTTCACTGGCCGATTTTTCTGATTTTTTATGATCCGATTGGTAAATGAGTTTAGCATTTTCATAAGCCATTCCGAGCAAACGCAGAGGTTTCTCTGTTCTTGGAATTTTTACTTTAACGGGGTGTTTCGCTCGATGAGTTAAAAATTCTTCTACCGAAATGCGATCTGGAAATTCTTGAGCTAACCAAACTTCGCTGGGAATAATCGATACGGTATAGAATTGCTCCAAAAACGTTCGTATAGTTTCCTCAATGGAATCTAAAGTAAGTGGAATCTTTTCCACTCGTCGACCTATGAGAAGTCCCGAGCGAATAAATAATACTGCAATGGAGAGTTCTCCCTCCCCCGGGTAAATTCCTATGACGTCAATATCTTCCTGTTTTTCAGTGAGAATAGCCCCTTGCTTTTCGGTGATTTTTTCGACTGCCTGGATCTTATCCCGAAGGTTTTTGGCCTTTTCGAACTCAAGCTTGTCAGAGGCTTCTAGCATCTGTTTTTTTAATTCTGAAACTAGCTCTCGCTTTTTGCCTTTAAGAAAGAGAATAGCCTCTTGAATTTGTTTCGAATACTGTTCTTCAGAAACGTAGTCGACGCAAGGGGCTGTACAAATCCCGATTTCGTAGTTCAAACATGGACGGGTTCTATTTTTAAACTTACTGTCAGAACAGTCTCGAATCTGGAAAGTTTTTAATAAAAAGCGGCCTATTTCATGAACTCCAGCGCTGTAGGGTCCGAAATATCTGAGTTGAGGATGATTAGAGAGTTTTCTTGTCGTTCTAAACTGTGGAAAGGGATGACTAAAATCCAGAACGACATAGGGATAATTTTTATCGTCTTTCAATCGAATGTTGTAACGGGGGCGATGTTTTTTGATGAGATTGCATTCCAAAAGCAGGGCTTCTAACTCTGTTTGGGTGACTTGAAATTCAATGGAAACCACTCGCTTCATTAACATGCGAGTTTTAGCCGTAAGGTTTTCCGCCTTTTGAAAATAGGAGCGAATCCGGTTTTTTAAATTCTTCGCCTTTCCGACATAGAGAATGCGTTGAGCAAGATCCCTCATTAAATAGACGCCGGGCTCGGTAGGCCAGTCTTTGATTTGATCCTGAAAATCGCTATTTGACATGAGAATGGCAGTTTAACTGATTTCGATGGGGTCGGATAGGCGGGTTTCACTCGTCTAAGTATTAAATTTAAGAAGCTTTTTCCTTGCTACAGCCGTAAAAGCGTTGTAAACCTGCAATCAATTACACACGCTCCCCTACATAACTCTGGTCTGCGGCGGAAGGTTCGTTCGCAGCCAATCGGGAGCGGAGGCTAAACCGGAGGAATAAATGCCTGAAATCTCAATGAAAAACATGTTAGAAGCTGGTGTGCACTTTGGCCATCAGACTCACCGTTGGAACCCCAAGATGAAGCCTTTCATCTTTGCACCCCGAAACGGAATTTACATTATTGATCTTGAAAAGACCGTTAAGCACGCTCGTGAAGCCTGCACTTATGTAAAAAATGTAGTGGCCGAAGGTGGAAAAGTCCTCTTTGTGGCGACCAAAAAACAAGGAAAGCAGATTGTGAGAGATGCTGCTGATAGAGCTGGAATGCCTTGTGTGACCGAACGTTGGTTAGGCGGAACGCTCACCAACTTTACGACGATCCGTCAGGGAGTTGAGCGCTTAGAGCAATTAGAAACATGGAAAACTGACGGCACTTATGAAGCTCTTCCCAAAAAAGAGGTCGTAGTCCTGGAGCGTAAGCGTAAAAAACTAGAATTGAGTTTGGGCGGCGTGAGAAACATGCGCGCTCTTCCTGCTGCTCTTTTTGTTATCGACCCTGAAATGGAACACATTGCGGTTCGTGAAGCTAACCGTTTGGGAATTCCAGTCGTCGCGGTTGTGGATACTAACTGTGATCCCGATCGAGTTGACTTTGTCATTCCTGGAAATGATGACGCCATTAAATCGGTAACTTTGTTTGCGAACTTGATTGCAGATTCTTGCCTTGAAGGGGCTGCTGTCTATGAACAACGTGTTCGTACCATGACACCCGCAACTCCAGCGGCTCCAGAAGCTGCTGTTGCTGCTTCTGCTCAACCGACACCTGAAGTGGCTGCTAAGGCTCCAACGGGACCCGTCGTTGAAAGAGTCAAACGACCGTCGATTAAGAATATTCCCACTGAGATCGACTATCGCGACGAAGCTCTGTTGGCTGACGATGAAACAGAAGAAACCCCAGAAGAAGCTTCTTCTGAAGAAGGCAAAGAATAATTTTTATTTGAAAGGGAGTTTTTTGTGACAGATGCCAATTTAGTAAAAGAGCTTCGGGAAAAAACCGGTGCTGGATTTATGGACTGCAAAAAGGCGCTTGCTTCCTCCGATAATGACATGGAGAAAGCCATCGTTTTTTTGCGTGAAAAGGGACTTGCTGCCGCTGCTAAGAAACTAGGACGTGCCGCCAATGAAGGGCGTGTCACTTCTTATATTCATGGTGAGGGCAAAATTGGAGTGTTAGTTGAGGTCAATTGCGAAACCGATTTCGTAGCAAGAACAGACGAATTCCAAGATTTCGTTCGTAACATTGCTATGCATATTGCGGCTGCTAATCCAAGATACTTGAACAAAGAGGCTGTCCCAGCTGCTGATGTTGAGGCTGAAAAGGCTATTTTTATTAAGCAAGCTGAGGAGTCGGGTAAAAAAGGACCAGTTCTTGAGAAGATTGCTGAAGGTAAAATCAACAAATTCTTCGAAGAGAATTGTTTAGTTCATCAGCGCTATGTGAAAGACCCCGATCAGACTGTCGAAGAGCTAGTGAAAGCTCAAGTAGCCAAATTGGGTGAAAACATTTCTATTAAGCGTTTTGTTCGCTATCAAGTCGGAGAAACTTCTAAATCGGAGTAAAACGTGGCTAAGCAATCCTCTCGATACCAACGAATTTTGCTCAAACTAAGCGGCGAAGCTCTTGCCGGAGACAAAGGTTTTGGCATTCATCATGATACGATCGAGAGAATTGCTGAAGAGATCAAATCTATTCACGAATTAGGAACTGAAATCGCTATTGTTGTGGGTGGCGGCAATATTTTTAGAGGTATTGCCGGCACCGCTCAAGGGATGGATCGAGCAGCCAGCGATTACATGGGTATGCTAGCTACTGTAATCAACAGTATGGCTCTTCAGGATTGCCTAGAAAAACGGGGTGTTTACACCCGCGTTATGTCGGCTATTGGAATGAGTCAACTGGCAGAGCCTTATATTCGTCGCCGAGCTATTCGACATTTAGAGAAAAAACGGGTTGTCATTTTTGCGGCTGGAACTGGAAATCCATTTTTTACGACCGATACTGCAGCTTCTTTAAGAGCGATGGAAGTGGGTGCCGATATTATTATGAAGGCTACCCGTGTGGATGGGGTTTATGATTCTGACCCTGAAACCAATGCCGATGCAGTCATGTTTAAACGATTGGACTATATTGAAGTTTTAAAGAATAATTTAAAAGTTATGGATTCGACGGCTATCTCATTATGTATGGATAATAGCCTTCCTATCTTAGTTTTTAATTTGAATACGCCGGGAAATTTGAAACGAGTGGTCTTGGGTGAGGAACTTGGAACTTTTGTAAGGAGAGAAAAGTGAGCTATTCTTTAGCCGAACTTAAAAAACAGATGGAAAAATCGGTTGAGCACTTGAAATCTGAATTTTCCAAAATGAGAGTGGGTAGGGCTGCTGTCTCCATGGTGGAAGGAGTTCGAGTGGAAGCCTATGGAAACTCGATGGGAATTAAAGAGGTTGCGGCTCTTGCGATTCCAGATGCTCGGACCATTTCGATCACTCCTTGGGATAAAAGCTTGTTTCAAGAAATTGAAAAAGGAATTTTGGCAGCCAATTTGGGTTTTACGCCAATCAACGATGGCAAGGTGATTAGGGTAGTGTTGCCACCGTTAACTGAAGAACGAAGAAAAGATTTTGTTAAGCAAATCAAAAAAGAGGGCGAAGACGCTAAAGTGGCTATTCGGAACAATCGTAGAGATGCGATGGAAGCCATTAAAAAGAATGCTGAAGCCTCTGAAGATGAGCAAAAGCGTCATCAGGATGAAGTTCAAAAAGCCACCGATCATGCAATTCAAGAGATCGATAAATTGGTGGATGCCAAATCCAAAGAGGTTATGACTCTCTAATGAGATGGCTTCGACAGAAGACGGCTTCCAGTGCAAAAAACACTGAAGGCAGAACTGTCTCTAAAGTTCCTCAACATATTGCTATCATCATGGATGGTAACGGCCGCTGGGCTCAGTTACGTAATCAACCTCGTATTTATGGTCACCGAGAGGGGGCCAAACGAGTGGATGAAATTGTCACTGAGTGTGCTGAATTGGGTGTGAAATTTCTCACGCTTTATACTTTTTCAACAGAGAATTGGGAGAGGCCTAAATCTGAAGTCAACATGCTGATGAGACTTCTTGTTCAGAACCTTAAAGTCATGGACAAGAAACTCTTAAAAAACGGCATCAAGCTTGAGGCTCAAGGCACTTTGGAAAGGTTACCCGACTTTGTTCGCGCTGAACTGGATCGAGTGATTAAGCTTACTTCAGTTCCAAATCCTAAAATGACTTTGAGTTTGGCCCTGTCCTACGGGGGGCGACAAGAGATTCTTGATGCAACCAAACGGCTGTTTTTAGATTTAAAAACTAAAAGAACTTCTTTAGATGAAATCAGTGAAGAGCTATTTAGATCTTATTTGTATCATCCCCATTTTCCAGATCCTGATCTGTTGATTCGCACCGGGGGAGAATCAAGAATTAGCAACTTTTTACTTTGGGAAGTGGCTTATAGTGAATTCATTGTTCGCGAGGAATTCTGGCCTGAGTTTACTTCCCGATGTCTTCACGAAACGATTCAGCAGTTTGCTCAAAAAGAAAGACGGTTTGGCAAGACTTCGGAACAAGTGACTCGGGAGCAAACCTCAGCCGAATTGGAGTCGGTATGAAAACGAGAATTATCGCTGGAGTGAGTGCGGCTTTAGTGGTGATTGGTATCATCTATTGGGCTCCGCTTGAAGTTGCTATGGTGGCAGTCGCAGTTTGTTCGGTGTTGAGCTATCTTGAGTTCGATAAGCTCTTTTTTCAGGCTCCTAAATTAACCCGACAGGCTGGTTTGTCGGCGATGGTGTTGATGACGCTACTTTCCCTCAGGCAAAGCTTGGAGTGGTCTTTTGTGCTCTTTGGGTGTTTCTATGTCTTACTTGCTATTATTCATGTGGTTCGATCTTCTTTGAATCAGAGCATGCAAGAGGTGGTTCAGCATTTTTCGACTGAGTTGATGGGTTATGTTTACGTGACTGGACTATTTGGTTTTGTGGTCCCTTTTCTTGAAATACCGGGTCATGGAAAGGATTACTTACTTTTATTGTTTCTGATTGTTTTTATAGGAGACAGTGCTGCTTATTTTGTGGGAATGAAATGGGGCAGACGGCCTTTGGCATCTAAAGTAAGCCCGAAAAAAACGATTGAGGGAGCAGTGGCGGCAGTGGTGGCTTCTGTGGCTGTGACCGGAGTTTGGATGGGTTGGATCTACGAAGGGGTAGTGGATCAGTCTTTTGTGCTGCGTTTGATTTTGGTCACGCCCGTGATCAGTGTGTTAGCTCAATTGGGGGATCTTTTTGAATCGGTTTTAAAAAGAAGCCAAGGACAAAAAGACTCTGGAGTTTTTTTACCTGGTCACGGCGGAATTTTGGATCGAGTCGACGGGTTAGCTTTTTCAACCCCAGTGTTTTATTTTTATGTAACTCGAGTTTTGGAGAAGCTATAACATGAATTGCCGAACTTTAGCTGTCTTGGGTTCTACGGGAACTATTGGTACTTACACTTTAGATATCGTTGATAAGTTTCCTGGCCAGTTTCGGGTGGTATCATTAGCTTGTGGCAAAAACATTGAAAAACTCATTCCCCAAATTGAAAAGTACCAACCGCGAGTGGTGTCGGTTGATCAAGCCGATCTGATACCGAGATTAAAAAACTTATTTCCTCAAGTCGATTTTTTCTCTGGTAGTGAGGGCATTTTAGCTTGTTTGCAAATTGAATCCATTGATGTGGCGATTGTGGGTGTTGTCGGGTTTGCTGGACTTAATCCCACGATTCAAGCTTTAAGACATTCTAAAATGGTGGGATTGGCTAATAAGGAATCTTTAGTGGTAGCTGGCACCCTACTTCAAAAAGAGATTTCAAATTCGAAAGCGGTTTGTATTCCAGTGGACAGTGAACATAATGCCGTTTACCAGCTTTTGATGGGAAGAGAGCGTCAGGAGATTAGCTCCATCGTTTTGACGGCGAGTGGCGGACCTCTTTTAAGATATCCCGAAATGAATCTTGATGAAGTGACTCCCGATTTCGCCATTAATCATCCTAATTGGAAAATGGGTCCGAAAATTTCTGTAGATTCTGCCACTATGATGAATAAGGGGCTAGAGTTGATAGAAGCCCATTTTTTATTTCACTTTCCGGAAACTCAAATTGAAGTTTGGGTTCATCCTCAAAGTATCGTTCATGGAGCTTTGTGGTTTAAGGATGGGTCATGTATCGCTCAATTGACTAAACCTGACATGAAGTCGTCGATTGGCTATGCCATGAAATTTCCACAACGGTTGGAAGGGGTCATTCCGAAACTCACTTTCAAGGAAATGGGAAAGTTGGAGTTTTTTGAGCCCGATATCAAACGGTTTCCCTGTTTGAGATTAGCTCGCGAGGCGTTACTTGCGGGTCCCAGTTATTTGGTAGCCCTCAATGCTGCGAATGAAATTGCAGTAGATGCTTTCCTTAACCAAAAGATTCGTTTTTCTGAAATTCCCAAGTTTATCGAAAAACAGCTCAGAAAACATGAGACAACCTCGGTGGGTAGTCTTGAAGATGTGATTGCTATCGATCAGTCGACTCGAGATTTTTCGATTCGTAGCTTGTCCTAATCTGCTAGACGCGTTGCGGTCTCAGCTTTTTGTTAAATTTGTATTTTGATACCTCCTTTGCTTGAGGAAACTTTGGCAAAACCTTGTATTTATAATAAGATACCTTTTGAATCTCTTCTTTGTTTTAGGAGGCAATCTTAAGTGCTTACATCGATTATCGGCGTAGTTGTATTACTTGGCGGTCTCATATTTTTCCACGAATTGGGTCACTACTCAGTTGCGAAACTATTTGGAGTTAAAGTTGAAATATTTTCGTTAGGTTTTGGAAAAAAAATCTTCAGTCGGCAAATAGGAGAAACTCAGTACTGTCTGTCTTTGATCCCTTTTGGCGGCTACGTCAAATTGATGGGGGATGATCCTTATAAGGGAGTTCCCGCGCACGAAGCTGAACGGGCTTTTTGTACCCAAAAGTTATATAAGCGGTTTTTGATTGTTGCTGCCGGTCCTATTTCTAACCTACTGCTAGCTTATGTTCTTTTTTCAGTCGTCTTTTTTGCGGGTCAACCTATGGTGGCCAACCGAATTGGTAACGTAGCGATTCACAGTTCTGCTTGGGAAGCAGGCTTGAGGGCTAAAGACACGATTCTAGAAGTAGATGGTACTCCAGTGTCTAACTGGCACGAGATTGAAGATTCGTTAAAGCCTCTGGTCGGTAAAAAGATCGATTTAAAAATTGAACGTGAGAAAACTGTGCTTAAGGTTCCGATTGAGGTTTCAAAAATTCGCGGCAAAAACGCGTATGGAGAAGATGCCGACATGGGAGGGATTAAAGGACTTAATCCCAATCCGCTGGAGCCTGTGATAGGGATCTCCGATCCCAAATCGTTGGCATTTGCGGCTGGACTTAGAACTGGGGATACCATCACTAAGATAGAAAACAGATCTATTTTGGTTTTTGGCGATCTTAATGAGGCCTTGATTTCGGTTTGGGCTGATAAAAAACCGATCTCGATCAGTTTTAAAAGAAAGCCCACACCCGATGCGAAAGACGTTGCTGAACAAACCGTTTCGCTCAACCTTCCAAAATTACCTAAAGAGAATTTAGATTTAGGTGCAGGCACTTTGTTGGGTATCTATCCGTCGGAACTTTTTGTTCGACAGTTAAGCCCTGGCTCTCCTGCCGAAAAAGGTGGGCTTAAAGTAGGGGATCGAGTGGTTAGTTTAGGAGACAAGCCGGTCTATAGTTTTGAGGAAATCGTCGAATACGTTCAAGGACAAGGCGGAAAAGGTGAAGAGGCACGATTAGCGGTGGAGAGAGAAGGGCAGACGGTCCCCTTATCTTTAAAAACGATCGAAACTCACCAAGAGGATCCGATTTCTAATCAAAAAGTTAAGAAACATATGATCGGACTTTCTCCTTGGGCCATTTATCATGAGCCGGACTATGTCATCTTCCAGATTCGAGAGCCATTGGCTTTAATTAAAAGGGCTGTTCATGAGACTAATGATTTAGCTGAGAAAATGGTCGTCAGTCTGGTGAAGTTGGCCAGTGGCCATATTTCGGTCAAAAATTTAGGGGGACCTGTTCTGATTGCTTCGGTGGCTGGAAAAAGCTTGGATGCGGGGATTGTACCCTTTTTGCAGATGATGGCTTTAATTAGTATTAATCTCTTTTTACTGAATTTGTTTCCGGTTCCGGTGCTGGATGGTGGGCATTTGCTGTTCTTCGTTCTGGAAGCTATCAAGGGCAAACCCGTTTCGATTCGGACTATGGAAATAGCCAATCAAATAGGAATGGTATTCATTTTGATGTTGGTTGGTTTAACTTTGTTTAACGACATAACAAGGATAATTCTACATTGAAAAAAACATTCGTCTTAGACACGAGCGTTATTCTTTTTGATCCACAATGTATTTTTAAATTTGACGATAATATTGTCGTAGTTCCGATTACGACTCTCGAAGAGATGGATCGCTTTAAAAAAGATCTCACCGAGATAGGAAGAAATGCTCGTCATTTTTCTCGATATTTGGATGAAATAAGAAAAAGAGGTTCCTTGGCCAATGGGGTTGAAGTAGGCAAACGAGGAACATTGATTATTGATCTTTTTAAAGAGTCAGAAAAATGTCTTCCGGCTGATTTTAATCCTGAAAAAAATGATCACAAGATTCTTTCAGTTGCACTTAAGATCAAACAAGACAAACCGAATACAACGGTCGTTTTTGTTACCAAAGACGTTAATCTCAGGGTTAAAGCCGATGCCTTGGGAGTTGTCTCAGTTGATTATGAACCGTCACGAGTCACTCTAGAGGAACTTTACACTGGGGTGAGCACTTTTGATGTCCCAGCAGATGTGGTCGAAAACTTCTTGAGCCAGAAGAGATTCCCCTTTCATGAGAAGGGGCTTTTGCCGAATTCTTATGTTCTGTTAAGAGACCAACATGATCCCAATCATTTTGCGACAGGAAGGTATGTAGAAACTGAAAAAGAAATTATTCCTCTTAGAGTTCCGGAGCAGGGAGTGTGGGGAGTAAAGCCTAGAAATGTGGAACAGGCTTTTGTGTTAGATGCTCTTTTGGATGATTCGATCAGTTTGGTGAGTTTAGTGGGTAAGGCAGGTACCGGAAAGACTCTTTTGGCCCTTGCCTGTGGTTTGCAAAAAACTATTGATGAAGGAAAGTATCAGAAACTTTTAGTCTCCCGACCCATTTTCCCATTGGGAAAAGACATTGGGTATCTGCCTGGTGAAATCGAGGAAAAGCTCAACCCTTGGATGCAGCCCATTTTCGATAATGTCGATTACATTGTGTCTTTTTCAGGGGGCGAAAAACCACAGAAGCGCCCCTCTCGTAGGGCATGGCAAGAGCTGATCAATCAAGGGATGCTGCAAATTGAACCCCTTACTTACATTCGAGGTCGGAGTTTGGCTTACCAGTACTTGATTGTGGATGAATCTCAAAACTTAACTCCGCATGAAATTAAGACCATCATTACTCGAGCTGGAGAAGGAACCAAAGTAGTGCTAACGGGAGATTGTTATCAGATCGATAACCCTTATATTGACTCCTCCAACAATGGTCTCACCTATGTGGTGGAGAGGTTCAAAAATGAACAAATTTCAGGACATGTGACCTTATCCAAAGGGGAACGTTCCCAGTTGGCAGAACTAGCGACTAATCTGTTGTAGTTGTTGCTAAGCGTTAATCCTCGAGAGCCTTGTAGATTTTGGCATTGCAAGGTTTGACATATATATATGGTCATGTAGTGTGGGGACGAAAGGTTTTAGGGTGGGATATGGAAAGGAAAAAAATTTCGACAACGGTTTATATTACGCCGGAGCAAAATGATCTTTTGAAAGTTCTCAATCAAAAGACCAAAGTGCCTATTGCGGAATATATTCGTGAAGGCATCGACATGGTTTTGGATAAATACCAGAATCAATTGCCAGGACAGCTCTCTCTCTTAGGAGATGAGACAGAAACTTTAACCCAATAACCCAAGATAGATTTATCCTTTGACCGACCCAACACGCATTCGCAACTTTAGCATTATTGCTCACATCGACCATGGCAAATCAACGCTTGCCGATCGTCTATTGGAATTCACAGGTGCTTTAAGCAAACGTGAAATGAGAGAGCAGTTCATGGACAAGCTCGATATCGAGCGTGAACGTGGAATCACCATTAAAGCTCAAACAGCTCGGCTTAAATTTAAAGCCAAAGATGGAAAAGATTATATTTTAAATCTCATCGATACTCCTGGACATGTGGATTTCGTCTATGAAGTTTCTCGCAGTTTAGCTGCTTGCGAAGGGGCGATCCTCGTGGTGGATGCTTCTCAAGGAGTTGAAGCTCAAACTTTAGCCAATGTTTATTTGGCTTTGGACAATGACCTAGAGATCTTTCCGGTTCTTAATAAGATTGATCTTCCGGGCAGTGATATCGATCGAGCCAAAAATGAAATTGAGGAGATCATTGGTATTTCTACTGACTCGGCTGTTCCCATCAGTGCAAAGGAAGGAAAGAATATCACGGAAGTTTTAGAAGGAATTGTGACCCACTTTCCAGCTCCCAAAGGGGATCCCGAGGCCCCGTTACAAGCTTTGATTTTTGACGCCTGGTTTGATCCCTATCAAGGAGTGGTTGTTCAAGTCAGGATTGTGAATGGTCGATTGCGTCCGGGTGAGAAGATTAAAATGATGTATTCTCAAACGGAGCATGAAGTATTAAAGCTGGGTGTTTTTACTCCTCATCCTGAAGAAGTCAAAGAGCTTGGGGTAGGAGAGGTCGGATTTCTTACAGCTAACATCAAAACCATTCGAGATGTGAAGGTGGGAGATACGATTACGTTAGCCAAGGGCGGCTCTGAAGAGCCACTATCGGGTTTTAAAGAAGTCACCCCCATGGTGTTTAGCGGAATTTTTCCTGTAGAAAGTTCGGAGTATCCCAATCTCAAAGCTGCTATGGAAAAGCTCAGTCTTAATGACAGTTCTTTTACGTTTGAACCCGAGACTTCGGACGCTTTAGGTTTTGGTTTTAGATGTGGATTCTTGGGCTTGCTCCACATGGAGATTATTCAGGAGCGATTAGAAAGAGAGTTTAACATCTCCTTGGTGACTACGGCCCCCACGGTAAAGTATCGAGTCTTTGATACCAAGGGTGAGATGACGGAAATTGAAAACCCTTCAGATCTTCCCCCTGTTCAACATATTGATCACATCGAAGAGCCGATCGTTCATTGTACGATTCATACTCCAGAGGAATACTTAGGGAATTTGATTAAATTGTGCGAGGAGCGAAGAGGAACCCAAACCAAATTACACTATCACTCCCCAAAACGAATTTTACTGGAATATGACATTCCCTTTAATGAAGTGGTCTTGTCTTTTTACGACAAATTGAAAAGTGTGAGCAAGGGATACGCCAGTCTCGATTATGATTTCACTCGTTGGGAAACTAGCGACCTCGTCAAATTAGATCTCCTGGTGAATGCGGAACCTGTCGATGCTTTGGGTTGGATTATTCATCGAGATAAAGCTTATTATCGTGGGCGTGAGCTAGTCGTTAAGATGAAAGAACTCATTGAACGTCAAATGTTCGAGATTGTGATTCAAGCTGCCATCGGAAGCAAAATTATCGCAAAAGAGAGAATTGCACCTCTTAGAAAAAATGTGACAGCCAAGTGTTACGGGGGTGACATCACTCGTAAAAGAAAGCTTCTAGAGAAACAAAAAGAGGGTAAAAAGCGAATGAAGCAGGTGGGTAATGTTGAGATCCCACAGAAAGCCTTTTTAGCAGCTCTATCGATTGATGACTGAGGTTTGATAGATGGATCGTCGAACTCTAATAAAATTATTTTCGATAGCGACAGTAACCGCTCTTTCGGTCAGGTTATTTTTGATCGAGGATTTTCGAATTGCTTCCAACTCTATGTTTCCCAACTTGAAAGTAGGGCAGCTTATTTTTGTCTCAAAGAGTTCTTTTAGTATCAAAGTTCCTTTTTCTTCTTACGAAATTATCAAGTTTGCGAGACCTGAACGTTCTGAAGTTGTAGCTTTTCATTTGCCTCAAAAATCCAATGTGACCCATGTGAAACGGGTTGTGGCTGTAGCGGGCGACAGAGTGGAGATTAAAGAGGGAAATCTTTATGTGAACGACCAACTAGCACTGATTCAGAATGTGGGGGAAGAGTCTCGAAACATTGCCAGTGCTGAGGCCGACTTACAGATGGAAAAACTAGGAAGAAAGCAGCCCTATTGGATCCATCTAGCAAAGGTTAAAGCCTCCGATTACGGTCCTGTTGACATCCCTCCCAATCATTTTTTTGTTCTGGGAGACAACCGTTCCGATAGTGTGGATAGTCGGTCTTGGGGTCCCATTCCTTATTCGTGTTTAAAAGGAAAAGTCTTAGTTAGCTTTTAAAAAGAATATCCCACTCAGTGCCATGAGGTAAGTCTCTCAGCTCAATTCCCTGCAGAAGCAAGTCATTTCTAATTTTGTCACTGGTCGCAAAATCCTTCTTAGCTCGGGCCTCAGATCGTTGTGAAATCTTTTCTTGGATGTCTTTCTCCAAGATTCCTTTTTCAGAAAGAACTGACATTCGTAAAGTATTTAAAAATTCTTTAGGGGCCTCACCAAAAATATTAAGTACCTGGGAAAGGGTTTTAAATGATTGAACAAATGAGGCACAAATAGATTGGGTTTGAGCCGTGGGTTTGAATCCTTTTTTGTCGATGTAGGCATTGAGCAATCGAACATACTCAAAAACTAAACCGATGACTTTGGCGGTATTCAGATCCTCATCCATCGCTTCTTTCCACTTCGAATCAAATTCTTTTGAAAAAGATTGTACCTTTTCTTCTTCTGGGGTCGGCTTAAGAGTAGAAGTGGGAGTTACTGAGGCACCTAGCTCTGCTTTGGTCAGTGCGGTGTAAAATCGGTGAAGAGCCGACTGGACTTCTTTTACATGCGATTCAGAATAGTCGATAGTGGATCGGTAATGTCCTGAAAGTAAGAAAAAACGGAGAACTTCTGCAGAGTATTTACGGATAAAATCCCTCGTTAACATGATATTGCCTAACGACTTAGACATTTTTTCTGCATTGAAAGTCAGCATGTTAGAGTGGAGCCAGTACTTAGCAAAAGTTTTGTGAGTTAAGGCTTCTGACTGAGCGATTTCATTTTCATGATGGGGATGAATCAAATCCATTCCCCCGCCATGGATATCAAAGCTCTCACCTAAATATTTCATCGACATAGCGGAACATTCAATGTGCCATCCGGGTCTGCCTTTTCCCCAGGGACTTTCCCAGGAAGGTTCGTTTGCATTTTTTTGTGGCTTCCAAAGACTGAAATCTAAAGGATCTCGTTTCTTCTCATCGGTTTGAACTCTGGCTCCAGCAATCAGATCATCAATATTTTTTCCGGAGAGTTTCCCATAATCTTTAAAATTTCTGACTGAAAAGAAAACTTCACCATCCGTGGCTACATAAGCTGCGCCATGAGTGACTAAACCTTGAATCAGGGCGATTATTTCTGGGATGTGGTCAGTAACCTTGGGAGCCACTTTAGGGGGATTCACTCCGAGAGCTTTCATATCGATTAGGAACGCATCGATGAAACGTTCAGAGACCGTCAAAGAGTCGGTTTTTTCTTCTCGGGCTTTGATAATAATTTTGTCATCAACGTCGGTGAAATTCATCACTCGCTCAACTTGGTAGCCCGAAAATTTCAGATATCTTTCGACAACATCATAGAAAACAAAAACTCGAGCATTACCGATGTGAACGTAGTTGTATACCGTGGGACCGCAAACATACATTCTGACTTTAGAGTCTTGGATGGGAACAAACGACTCTTTTTTCTTGGAGAGACTATTAGTGAGAACGAGTGCCATTCTTAGTTGTTTCTTTCAAAGTGACAATCACTTGAGCTGCAAGAGCATTACGTTCTCCGATAGGGCCTAAACCTTCCATGGTTTTAGCCTTAACACTCACATTGGAGAGTTCCGTTTCAAGTAACTGGGCTATATGAGTTCGGATCACATCTTTGTGAGGATTAACTTTAGGTTCTTCTAAAAAAATATTTGAGTCAACGTGATGGATTTCGTAACCCATCTCCTTAACTTTATGAACCACCTCTTTAACAAAATCCGCACTATTTCTATTTTGATGTTTGGGATCGTTGTCGGGAAACCATTGCCCGATGTCCCCTAAAGATAGAGCACCCAAACAGGCGTCTACTAAAGCATGGAGTAGCACATCTCCATCCGAGTGAGCTTGAATGGAAAAGTAACAAGGCAATTTAATACCACCCAAAACAATGGAGCTGGGCTTGATGGTTGGAATTAAACGGTGAATGTCGTAGCCGATTCCGGTGCGCATGTTTTTGCCCTCTTGGCTTCCGCTAAAACCCCTTGGAGTGTTTCTAGTTCAAAATCGTAGGTGAGTTTGATGTTTTTAACATCACCTTGGAATACCCCTACAGGAATGCCATAGTACTCACAAAGTGAAGCATCGTCTGTAAAATTAAGCTCTTTGAGATCTTTAATTCGATCCATGAGTGATTTGATCAAAGTATATTCAAAAATCTGAGGGGTTTGTACTCGGTGAACTAATGAGCGATCGACCGTTTCTATGACTTGCTGATCTTTCACTTTCTTTAAAGTATCCACTACGGGAATCACTGGAACCCAAGCGCCATAGGCTCTATCGTAAAGGCAACTTTTGATTTGATGGGCCAGTTCCTCTGAAATGTAGGGTCGGCAGGCATCGTGAATTAAAACTCGAGTAGGTCCTGGTTGAGATTCTTCCAAAGCTTCTAAAGCCAAACGAGAAGAGTCTTGCCGTCGCTCGCCCCCTGCGATCACCCGGATTTTTACTCGATCCGGATTTTTGACGTACTTAAGAATTTGTTCTTCAGCATTTTTGATGTAGGGACTTGGAGAGGTCACAACAACCTGTCGAAATATCTTCATATCTAAGAAAGATTGAAGACAATGAACAAAAACAGGGGTGTTACCCATCAGCTGAAACTGTTTTGGGAGTTCAGACTGAACTTTTTGGGAGGTTTCAGCAAAACGGGTGCCTAGCCCCCCACCTAGTAAAATAGCGTCAACAGTAACCATTAGGTACCAAAGATAGTTTCGAGTTCTTTCTCGACATCAGACTCTTGAATATTTTGAGCTAAAGAGAGTTCTTTCACCAGCAGAGTTTTTGCCTGATCGAGAAGTTTTCTTTCTCCAAAGGAGAGGTCTTTATCATGCTTAAGTAAAAAGAGAGCTCTTAAAACCTCTGCAATTTCATGGACTTGTCCAGTGTGGATCTTCTCCATATATTCTCGGTACCGTCGGTTCCAAGTTTGGTGGTCAATAGCTGAAGTTTCCTTCTTTCGAAGGATCTCGTAAACTTTTTCGACCTCTTTCTTACGAATAATAGGTCTTAATCTTTGAGCACAATTGTCAGTAGGAACAAACACTTTCTTAGGGGCCCCATTGTCCTGAATTTCAACGATATAAAACCGTTGTTTTTGGCCAGGACTGAACTCCCTTTCCTCGATCCCACGGACAATACCTACTCCATGAGACAAATGAACTGCGTTATCACCGACTTTAAATTGATACATTTGAATTTCCCTTATTACCGCGCTTTGGCGAGTCAGCTTATAGCACAATTTATGAGTGTTTGCATTACAAAACCTGTAGTTCGGGGTCAGTGAAGGAGTAGGTAGAGGCAACAAAAACAAATAAATACAAATACTTACTATTATAACGCAAACGCTAAAATCTTTGTTTGACCTTGGTTTTTGGCTTACATATAGTCCGGCCGGGAATTTCTTTGTTAAAAACTCTGTCGCTAGAACTTATGAATTCAAAACCTGAATTGCCACAATTACTTCTAGTTTCAACTTCGCCAAGACGTCGGCAAATTTTAGAAAGTTTGAACCTCCCTTTTCAGTCGGTTCAACCCTTAGGCGAGGAAGCGGTCGCCGAAGCTTCTAATATTGAAGAGGTCACCATGGCCAACTCTTTGGTCAAAGCCAAAAGCGGTAAGGGTTCCGTTAAGAAAGATAGCGATATTTTAATTGGCTCAGATACTTTGGTTGTTTTGGGGCCACAAGTGATGGGTAAACCAAGCCATCCTGATGAGGCCAGAGAAATGTTAAATAAACTTTCTGGTCAATGGCACCGGGTTGTGACGGGTTTAGCGTTGGTCTCTGAAAAATACGGGGAGTTAAAAACTTTCGACAGTTCTAAAATCAAATTTCGTACGTTATCTCAAGCTGAGATTGAGTCTTATGTGAAGACCAAAGAGCCTTATGACAAAGCGGGAAGTTATGCCATTCAAGGTTTGGGAGCTTTATTGATTGAAAGAATTGAAGGCTCCTATACTAATGTGATGGGATTCCCCATTGAAAAGTTTTTGTCGGAATTGAGCCGATTCACTCAAATTTCTTTAGAACGATGGTTTTCTTAAAATGACTTCCGTTAGCGAAAATCTAGCCTTGATTAAAGAACAAATGGCGCTTGTGGCCAAGGGACGAGAAATTCAGATTGTCGGTGTGACTAAGCACCAACCGATAGAAAAAGTCAGGGAGGCGATTGCTGCTGGAGTAACTCAATTGGCCGTTAACTACGCCCAAGAAGGTGATGAGCTTCGTCTTCAAATTGAGAGTGCCCAAGTTGAGTGGCACTTTATTGGCCATATTCAAAGTAGAAAAGTGAAGTATCTGACCGAATACTCGTATGTTCAGAGTATTGACCGGTTGGAAATTGCTGAAGATCTGAATCATCGTCTAGAGAAATTGGACCGAGCTATTTATGTTCTTATTGAAATCAATATCGGTAGAGAACCTCAAAAGAGCGGAGTTTTTCCTGAACGGTTGGAGGATTTTTTAGATAGGGTTTCGGCGCTTTCTAACCTTAAGGTGATTGGAATTATGGCGATGCCCCCGATGCTTCATCCTGTGGAAGATCGACGAATTTATTTTAAGGAAATGGCCCAACTATTTAAAAAGTTCAAATCCCAATATCATCTCGAGATTCTCTCTATGGGCACTAGCGATGATTATTTACTCGCGATTCAAGAGGGTTCTACCATGGTGCGTCTTGGTACTTGTTTGTTTGGTCGTCGTTCTTTTTAATCTCTCAAAACTTTGTGATATATTTCAACTGATTGATATTAGGAGTCTACAAAAATTGTGACCCTCAGGAGAATAGCCATGGAAAATAAAAATTTGGAATCTTTATCTGAAAAAATTTCACCCACGGAAATTAAAAATAAAGAGTTTAAGAAAGTGATGTTGGGTTATTCCCCTGAAGAAGTAGTGGAGTTTCTAGATAAGACGGCGAAGGCTTGGACTCAAGTACAAAAAAAAGAGAAGGAATTAATTCAAAAAATAGAATCTCTCAATGCTGAGATCTCTCATTGGAGACAAAGAGAGTCTGAAATTGTCAAAGTTAAGCAAGATGCGATCAAAGAAGCGGAAGCTATTATCGAAGAAGGTTCAAAAGAGGCCGAGAAGCTTTTTAGGCAGGTGGAGGATAAGGCACAAGAAATTAAACAAAAAACTGAAGAGTGGTTGGCTGAGGTGATTAATCAAGTTCAAGAAACTGAGAGAAGAAAAAATAATTTTGTGACGGCCTTTAAGTCTGCTCTAGATAGTCACTACGAGTGGATTAAAAACGATCAAAACTCTGTTGAGCCTTTGAGCCATCAATTAGATTCTTTTTTGAAATCGGTCATGCAAAGCACAAGCACGCATTAATCTTTGATTTCTTGTTGTGGAAGACGGGTGACTGAACTCTCATGAACCCAACCCCCTACGGGTTTTAGAATTTGTATAAAACTGTTTTTGGGCTGTTTTCCTAATTCAACCAGAGTTCCTGCAGGTAAAGTGGCAAGCTCTTGAGGTTTTCCTAACTTATCCCAGGCAATAAGAGCCGTTGGTTCACTGGAAGAAATGACGGCTAAGGTTCCAAGGGTGTAAGGAAGTAACCCCAGTCCTAAGGCTAAAGTCCAGGTCACAGCCAAACTGGAAAGAAATAGCCATCGTAAATGGGGACGCGTTCTGAAAAATAAGAGGTAGAGGATTAAAATCCAAAAGCCGACAAGCCCAAGTAATAAAAATATCCAGGGTGGGATCACAGTAGGTAGAATAAATGAATATCGACCAGGCAAGTTATCTCTAATTCCGATCTCTCGTTGCAGGGTTTGAAGAAGTTTCAGATCGGAGAACCTTTTAAAAATAGAGTTCCTCAGGATAAAGCTTTGGAAAAGATAAGTTGTGCTTTGTGCGGGTTGTTTCAGCTTCCAGGAGCAAAGAGCCAAGTTGAAATAGGCCTCGGGAGATTCAACTCGATTTTCTTTTTGGATTTTTACCCAATCCTCTAGCTTAGTGCATGCCCCTGCCAAATCCCCCTTTTTATAATCTTCCAAGGATTGTGACCAAAGAGATTCTATGGAGGTTGAGGCATTTACGGGAAATGAGCTGGTCGCAAAGTAGACGAATCCAGCAAGTGCAACTCCTCTAGAAAAAAACTTTAGAGGGTTAAACATCTTTAAAGTATCCTTTTTAAGTTTGAATCAGTGCGTTTTGTTAGTAACGGACTTCGAATTTTTCTTCGAGCACTTGAACTAGAAGACGAAGCTCATTGAGACGGTCTTCTAATTCTTTATTGCGTTTCTCCAGAAGTTTAATTCGCTCATTCTTTTCATGGAGTGCATGCTCGTAAGCATCCGCCACCATATGAAAAGCGTCGTCGTCATGTTCGAAGCGAACTATGCTTTCGCGCTTTTCCTGATGAGTAGTCAGCTTTGGCAAAGCTAATCCATCTTGAAGATTGGGGTTATACTTTTTCTCAGGAGTAACTCGGGTAGTTACTTCCAGAGGTTGATTACGCTGCTCCTTATTTTCAAAAAGGATCAGGTATTTTCCCTTTTCTAGACGGTAAGCGATGCTATTGCTTTTAATCTTCCGGCGTATCGTGCTGAGAGACATTCCACTTTTCACTGAATATTCAGTGATGGGAAGCCAATTTCCGTTACTCTCAGTGCACGCTTCAGAAACATGCTGTGACATGAGAGCTCCTTCCAATATCTTTTATTATAACCTAGAGATGAGCTCTTACAAATATGGTAGAATTAGAAGTATCTCTGAGCAGCTTAGCAATAAAGTCTCACACCGCTCCAAGAATTAAGTACGAACTATGTATAAGGTGATTATTAAATACATTTTGATTGTGTGCACTGTGTTGATGTTGGGTCAGCTGGAATTTAAATCAAGGACCCTGGGTGACTATTTTGTTTCTGGTACCAAGGCCTTTGGACTGTGGACCGTGTCTGAAATAGCCCAAAATCCTTGGGTGAAAAAAGTAGCGCTTTATAAAGGTTTTGCAGAGTGGTTTCCCATGGGAGAGATGAAGAAAAAGAGTTCTTTAGTGAGAGAAAAAAGGGCAGGTGTGTTAGTGCCGGCACCTTTTGAGAAAAAAAACAAAGAAGAAATGTCAGAGGAAGATACTGATGAAGAGTTTTTAGAGACCGAGCTTGAATCAGATGATTCAGCTGTGATGGAAGCTCTTCCTTAGGGGGAATGATGGATCAAAAACAGTTTGTGAATAGGCGAAGAGAAAATAGACTTCCTTATTTCGATAAAATCATTTTTAGCGATGGCAAAATGAATCTCACTGCTCACGCACTGAATATCAGTCGAGGAGGGATCTTTGTAACCACATTAGATTCCTTTCCTATTGATACTAGCGGGCATTTGGCTTTTATGCTTTCTAGTCATCCTCGGAGCTTGTGTATTAAAAGTCGAGTAGCACACATCGTTTTTGATCAGCAAAGAAGTGAGGTTGAATGTGGAATGGGAATACAATTTTTAGATCCCACTCAAGCCCAACTCAATCTTTTGAATTTGCACATACTTAGTGACCAAAATAACTATATTGAGCTTCGCGATTTATTAAAAGAGGAGAAGCCTGATTTAGTGAGTATCAACCAACTAAGAAACAAACTACCCGGATTGTCTCATTATGATCTCTTGGGATTAAAGTATCGAGTTAACCGCATTTGTACTTTATTTGAGGCGACTCCACCTATGTCTACCCCGTTGACAGCTGCATAGTAAAAAATAAATACAGCGAACCCATTCAAGGTACTAGATTCATTCATATAATCCTACCCGCTCTCAACTGACCCCCTCCTATTGTAAAATTGTCTCTTTTTTTTTCACTTCGAAGTGTTGAGTTGAATTCAATTTGAACACGGAGCTCTTTCAAAGGGTTAGCCCAAAAAAGGGAAGTTGGCGTTACACTTGCAGTCCTGTTTTGGAGACATAGGTTATTTTTTTGGAGAGGATTATGAAGGGGAAGTTTGTAAAAGTGATGAGAAAGTGGTGGTTGACGGCCTTGGTGTTAACTTTGGCTCTTTCCTTAACCAGTTGCGCGAAAAGAAGACTATATAATTTAAATGCACTGAATGGCGCTTATGGTTTTACTCAATGTGATGGTGCGAACTGGGCCTTTGACGTTTATATGTTTCGTTCCCAGTCTCAACCTGGATCTTATGATCTGGTGATTATGCCGTTCACTATAGACACTCCAGGCGACATTGCTTCAGTGACTATTGGAAATCAGCAGTTAGGCTACAAGCAATTGGTCAGTCAAGTAGTGCTTAATGATGGTCAGGAGATCAATGCCGGAGTTCTCACATCCGCCGATGTGAATAACTATCCGATTTTGGCTATTACCGCTTTTGATAACACGACCAATTTTGTTTCTTCTAGTCCGGCTAAGGCCTCTTATTGCGAGTTAACGCTTCCAGGCACCGGAACTAATCAGCAACAAAATTATCCGTATTAATTAGAAGTTGAGGGTTCTTTAGGCAGTATTTTTAACCCTAACTCCATCAACTGTTTAGAGTCTACGACTGAGGGAGCTTCACTCATCAAGCAAGTAGCTTTTTGAGTTTTAGGGAAAGCAATCACATCTCTAATCGCATCGGTTCCGGCAAGCAGCATAGCGATTCGATCGACTCCCAGTGCGATACCTCCATGCGGAGGAGTTCCATATTGAAGCGCTTTAAGGAAGAAACCAAATTTAATTTTAGCCTCTTCTGGACCTATGCCCAGTACTTCAAACATTCTAGCTTGAACTTGAGGATCGTAGATTCTTAAACTTCCACCACCAATTTCGAATCCATTCCAAACTAAGTCATAAGCGCAAGCTCGGACTGAAGCCAAACTGGCCTTATCATTTTTTTCTAAAAATATTTTCAAATCTTCTGGGTGCGGTCGTGTGAATGGGTGGTGGGCCGCATAGAATCTTTCATCTTCTTCATTGAACTCTAAGAGGGGAAAGTCCGTAACCCAAAGAAATTCATTTCGCGTTTCATCGGTGTAGCCTAACTTCTTGCCGTACTCTAGGCGCAGGAAGCTAAGAGCATTATTAACCATCGTATCTTTGCCACACATCAAAAAAAGCATGGCCGATTGGCGAAAAGGAAGTTTCGATTCTATCTCTGCTTTGAGGGCATCATCAAAAAACTTAGCCTGCGGAGATTGCCAGTCCCCAGGGCTTTTGATTCGAATCCAAGTGATCCCTTTCGCTCCAAAGGGGGAAACTTTTTTCAGTAGCCCATCGAGCTCGCTTCGCGACAGAGGTTCTTTTTCTTCGAAACACAGACCTTTTAAAATTCCACCTGCACCTAAAGCTGTTTGATAAACCTGAAAACTACACCGCTTACCCTCTTCAGTTAGCTCTACTAATTCAAGCGAGTTTCTTAAATCGGGCTTGTCGCTGCCATATTTAGTCATGGCCTCTTGGTATTTAAGTCGACGAAAAGGGACTGTGACTTCTTTACCCAAAACCTCTCGCAGAACTTTTTGCATCAGTTGTTCATGGAGATCTTGAATTTCGGTTTCATCGATAAAAGACATTTCAACATCGATTTGGGTAAATTCTGGCTGTCTATCTGCCCTCAAATCTTCATCTCGAAAACATCGAGCAATTTGAACATATCGATCCAATCCTCCGATCATGCAGAGTTGTTTTAACGTTTGTGGAGATTGGGGAAGAGCATAAAAGAGACCCGGGTGGACACGGCTCGGCACGAGATAATCACGAGCTCCTTCTGGAGTACTTTTGTAGAGAATCGGGGTTTCAATTTCCCAAAATTTATTTTGATAATAGAAGTCTCTGGCCGACTTTAAAAACTCGTGTCTAAGCCTCAAACTGTTTTGAAGTTGAGATTTTCTGAGCTCTAAATATCGATAACTTAATCTCAAGCTTTCATCGACTTCCCCCGCACTTGGACTGTCGTCGTGAAGTGAGAAGGGTAGTTGAGCGGCCTTGTTGAGAAGTTCTAAATCAGAGACAACGACTTCAATGGCCCCAGTGGGCAGGTTTTTGTTCTCCATCCCCTGCGGACGTTTTCGAATCTTTCCTTTGATGGCAATCACAAACTCTTGTCTTAAGGTACCCGCGAGTTCCATGGGAGATTGCTCGGGATCGAAAACAATTTGGGCAATTCCTTCTCGATCTCTAAGATCAATAAAGACCACTCCACCATGGTCTCTCCAACGATCTACCCAGCCACAAAGGGCTACTTCTTTACCTTCTAACGACGCATTTAACTGTCCACAATAATGAGTTCTTTTAAGGCGCACGATGCGATCTCCTTATGATTTCTGATTCTAACGAATTTAGCGAAAGGTTTTCTTGAGTCCCTTGTTTCATGTTTTTTAATAAAACTGTTCCTTGATTAAGTTCCTCTTCTCCAAGCATTAATGAAAAATCGGCATTCACTCGATTAGCTTGTTTTAAAAGCCATTTGAGTCCCTTGGTTTTGTCATAGGAAATCTCACACCAAATTCCTTTTCGTTTGAGTTTCAAACTTAAAGGATAAAGTAGTTCAAAAGCTTTTTCGCCTAAGGGAGCAAAAAAGAAACGGGGATTAAACTGAGATTGGGGTAGTTTTTGCTTTTCTTGAAGAGCGATCATGAGCCGCTCCATACCTAGGCCGAAACCTACAGCTGGAAAAGGAGCTTCATCAAACCGTGCAGACAACCCGTCATATCTTCCACCTCCACCCAAAGCATCTTGGGCTCCCAACAACTGCGAAGTGAATTCAAAAGCAGTTCGAGTGTAATAATCAAGACCTCGAACAATATAAGGGTCTTCTTCAAATTTGACTTCTGCCATGGTGAGGCAGCTTTTTAGCCTTTCGTGATGAGTCTTACAGCTTGAGCATAAACAGCTGGGAATGAGAGGAGCCTCTTGGGCCAGCGTTTTACATGTTTCTCTTTTACAATCTAAAATTCTCATTGCAGATCGTTCAAATCGTTTCTGACACTGCTCACACAATTGATTTAGCTTGGGCTGGAAAAAAGCCTTCAACTTTTCTTTGTAGGCGGAACGGCATTCAGTGCAGCCTACACTGTTGATTCGGACTCGGTATTCCGTAATGCCCAAACTTTGGTAAATTTGATCCAGTACCGTGATTAGTTCAGCGTCGGCTTCCGGGGAGGCGTCGTTAATGAGTTCAGCGCCAAATTGATGGAACTGACGAAGTCGTCCCTTTTGGGGCCGCTCGTGACGAAACATGGGTAAATAATAAAAGAATCTTCCAGGTTGTCCTGAAGATTGGAGATTGTGTTCCAATACCGCGCGCATGAATGATGCTGTTCCTTCAGGTCTAAGGACATAAGTCTCTGAATCGGTGACGACTTGATACATTTGCTTTTCTACAATATCGGTTTCATCACCTACAGTTCCGCTGAAAACTTCAATTTTTTCTAAAGCGGGAGTTCTAATTTCAGTATATCCAAAAGATTCAAAAACTTTTTTGACGTGGTTTTCAACATGAGCCCACTGTTGAAGCTCCTCGCCAAAAAGGTCGTTCATTCCTCGAACACTTCGGATTTCCAAAACTCCTCCTCGTTTAAGGCTCTACCATAACATTGAAGACTTCTTATGAAAACCCTCGAATCTAAAGGAAATCTGGGATCTCCGAAAAATTTATGAGACGCAGCAAACAAAGAGAAGGTCCACCTTATCCCACAGGTTACTTGTATTTATGCAAAGTGAGGCCGCTCCCTATCCTTGATAGGCACATTCCATTTTTGGCTCTCAAAGCTTCGAGATTTTGGAAAGTAGTGCCTGGCCAAATACAGGTTATGAACTTTGCAAAAGCATCTTA
>OMIX01000012.1 GCA_900299195.1 Deltaproteobacteria bacterium | reverse complement strand
ATGGCACTTACACCACTGCGGGAACTACGGTTGATATTCAAGTAAGCTTTGCTGAAACAGTGTATGTTGCAGGAGGCACTCCACGACTGAAACTAGTGACCGGCACTGGCATGTGCTCTTATGCCAATTACCTTAGCGGCAGCGGGACTAGCACTTTAACTTTCAGATACACGATTGGAAAAGGGGACACCAATAGGGATTTGGATTATTACTCAACCGACTCACTTGAGCTAAACGGAGCCACTATCTCCGACATCAGTGGCGCAGGACTAAATGCCACTCTCACTCTAGCCGCCCCAGGAGCTTCAGGCTCTATTGCCAATGCAAAAGCATTGAACATCAACAACACCGACTCTTCAGGAACTGTCACTAACTTTGCGTGTGCCAGCTCCTCCACCTGGGCCCAAGAGGCCTACATTAAAGCTAGTAATGCGGAGGCTAATGATACCTTCGGCTCTGTTGTCTCCATCTCCGGTAACACGATTGTGGTGGGAGCCATTGAATCCAGCAACCAAACCACGATTACCAACGGCACCACTTCCAGCAGTGATAATTCTGCAAGCTGGAGTGGCGCGGCTTATGTCTATAAACGCACCGGAACAACATGGGCCCAAGAGGCTTACCTTAAAGCTAGTAATGCGGAGGCTAGTGACCAGTTTGGCTATTCTGTCTCCATCTCCGGCGACACGATTGTAGTGGGGGCTTGGTATGAAGACAGCAACCAGACCACGATTACCAATGGCACTACTTCTAGTAGTAATAATTCTAAAAGCAACAGCGGCGCGGCCTATGTTTACAAAAGAACAGGTTCCTCTTGGGCCCAAGAGGCTTATCTGAAAGCTAGTAATGCGAATGCGACCGATTATTTCGGTATAAGCGCCGCTATTTCCGGGGATACAATTGTGGTGGGGGCTTATTTGGAAGACAGCAACCAGACCACCATTACCAACGGCACCACTTCCAGCAGTGATAATTCTAAAAGCAACAGCGGCGCGGCCTATGTCTATAAGCGCACGGGCTCCTCTTGGGCTCAAGAGGCCTACATTAAAGCCAGTAATGCGGAGGCTAATGATTACTTCGGCTCTATTGTCTCCATCTCCGGTGACACGATTGTGGTGGGGGCCTATGGGGAGGCCAGCAACCAAGTAACAATAACCAACGGCACCACTTCCAGCAGTAATAATTCTGCAAGCTGGAGTGGCGCGGCCTATGTCTATAAACGCACTAGCTCCTCTTGGGCCCAAGAGGCCTACATTAAAGCCAGTAATGCGGAGGCTAATGATTACTTCGGCTCTTTGGTCTCCATCTCCGGTGACACGATTGTTGTGGGGACCTATACAGAAGCCAGCAACCAGACCACCATTACCAATGGCACCACTTCTAGTAGTGATAATTCAGCTCCCAGTAGCGGCGCGGCCTATGTCTATAAACGCACAGGCTCCTCTTGGGCTCAAGAGGCCTACATTAAAGCCAGTAATGCGGAAGAGGGGGATAACTTCGGCTCTTCTGTCTCCATCTCCGGTGACACGATTGTTGTGGGGGCCAGTGGAGAATTCAGCAACCAGACCACCATTACGAATGGCACCACTTCTAGTAGTGATAATTCGGCTGAACTTAGCGGCGCGGCCTTTGTCTATAAACGCACAGGCTCCTCTTGGGCTCAAGAGGCCTACATTAAAGCCAGTAATGCGGAGGCTTATGATAACTTCGGAAATGGGGTTGCGGTTTCTATTTCCGGTGACACCATTGTGGTGGGGGTACAAGTAGAAGCCAGCAACCAGACCACCATTACCAACGGCACTACTTCTAGTAGTGATAATTCGGCTAGCTATAGCGGCGCGGCCTATGTCTATAAACGCACAGCCCCTACTTTAGGCTCTCCCGTCGTCACTTCGGTCACGCCAACCTCCAATGCTCCCGCTGGGGATAACATCATTATTTTCGGAGCCAACTTCTTAAATGGCGCTACTGCTTCTGTCGGCGGTAGCAACTGCTCGACAACCACAGTCCAAGGCCCCAATGAAATTATCTGCAACCTCCCCGCAAAACCCTCCTCCGGAGCTCTCACCGTCACCGTCACCAACCCCGACACCTCCACCGGCTCCCTCTCCTCCGCCTACACCTACCCCTAAAAGTGTCAGTCTCCCAACAAGCTTAAACGGTAGCGGTCATGTTTTTCACAGTTCTAATAAATGCGCCTCTTTTTTTCTTAACAAGTAAGGGAATCCTGAGGCTATCTCCCTTGGTGCTTATTAACAAAATCTTGAAATAAATGGAATTTCTCGTTCTGGGTTAACGCTAAGGCTATTCCCCATCGTCTATCATCAAGTCGGGTAGCTTTTCTTTATTTTGAATCGCCTCAGCCAACTTAAAGTGATCTGGAAGGCCTATGAAATCACCTGCCTGAGTCACATCGATAGCCTCTTTCTGAAAGGCATAAACTTTTTTGCAATTTAAGATTCTTTCTACGGAAGCTTCTATTTGGGCTAGGGGGATTTTTTTAGATTCGACCGCTTTTATCACCGCCTCCATAGCCCCCAAAGGGACTCCGTTGTCTCCTCGATAGATCAAAATATCACACCCTGCTTTTACGGCTAAAACGGCAGCTTCTTCCGCGCCAAAATGATCCACAATCGCTTTCATTTCCATATCATCACTAAAAATCAGTTTTGAATAACGCATGGATTGTCTCAACATGGGCTGAATGGTTTTTTCAGACAATGTTGCAGGATAATCGGGATCAATCGCCGAGTTTAAAATATGTGCAGTCATGACCCCTTCCACTCGACTTCTCACCATTCGCTTGAATGGAATCAATTCTACTTTTTCTAACTCGGAGAGTGTCTTCGTGATTTTAGGCAATTCAAAATGAGAATCAACTTGAGTGTCTCCATGCCCTGGAAAATGTTTGGCCACAGCGGCTACACCCATTTTTTGAATTCCACGACAAACGGCGGATCCCAATTTTCCACAGACTTCAGGATCTGATGAAAACATTCTTCCCTTCATCACGGGATTTTCAGGGTTAGTGTTCACGTCCACTACAGGAGCAAAATTGACGTTAATCCCGACCGCTTTAATCTCTTTGGCTAAAATAACGCCGAATTGAAACCCCATTTTCGGAGAGTTGATTTCTCCTAAATTTTCATTCCCTGGAAACTTGGTGAAGGGCTTCACCAACCGATTAACCTTTCCCCCTTCGTGGTCAATCCCAACAAATAAAAAGGGGTCCGAACTAGAACGACAACTGAACTGAATTTCGTTAGAAAGCTCTGCTAACTGGGCAGGAGATTGAACATTTCTCTTAAAGTAAATAGTGCCACCCAATTTGTGCTGTTGAATTGCATTTTTAAATTCCGAGGGGACAGAATAACCGTCGAAACCCACCATAAAAAGTTGTCCGACGAGTGTTTTGAGATCTTGGGTCTGAGACATAAACTTCCTAGTTGAATAGATTTTGAAAACTCTTGAACTCTAAGTATAGGGTTCCGATTCAAAGGAAGCAAGATACTCAAAATAAAATGCGTTACGAGAAGACTCTACGCATTATCATCATCTTCTTCTTTCGGAGCACGAATGATAGAACGTTTATTTTGATCCAAAATTCTCTTACGAATTCTGATGTAATTGGGCGTCACTTCCACCACTTCATCATCCGCAATCCAGGCAATGGAACCTTCCAATGTGAGCGGCTGAACTGGTGTCAGAATGATATTCTCGTCACTTCCTGCCGCACGAATATTGGTCAGTTTTTTCTCCCGACACACATTCACATTGATATCATTTTGCTTACTGTTGAGCCCCACCACCATGCCTTCATAAACTTCAACTCCAGGAGGCACCATCAGTTTGCCGCGAGGCTCTAAGTTGAAAAGAGCATAAGGGGTTGTTTTACCGGGCCGGTCAGCTACCATGGCTCCGTTAATCCGATCAATAATATGACCTTTAAAGGGCACATAGCCCGCAAAATACGAACTCATCAGTCCGGTACCGCGAGTATCATTCAAAAACTCCGACCGGTAACCAATCAGTCCACGAGAAGCAATATCAAATTCTAAGCGAACCCGATCAGTCCCCATTTTTTGAAGATTGGTCATTTCCCCTTTTCGAGTTCCCAATCTCTCAGTAATGATCCCCACACAGGTCTCCGGCACATCCATCACCACGTGCTCCAGAGGTTCTTCCATTTGGCCATTGTGTTCTCGAGTGATCACTTTGGGTCTACCGAGCATAAACTCATAACCTTCACGTCTCATTTGTTCGGCAAGAACAGCAAATTGCAACTCCCCTCTACCTCGAAGAAGAATGGTATCAGAGGATTGTGTTTTTTCTGCTTGAAGAGAAACGTTAGTTCTAAGCTCTCTTTCAATTCGATCCCAAAGAACTCGAGAGGTCAAACGATTACCATCTTTACCTGCAAAGGGAGAACTATTGACTATAAGCTCAATAGAAATCGTAGGCTGTTCAATTTGAATCCTTTTAATAGGTTTGGGAGTTACCGGATCTAAGATGGAATCTCCAATTTTCAACTCCTCAATGCCTGCTACCACAACGATATCCCCCGCTTCAGCTCTATCTACAGGGGTCGTCTGGAGACCTTCATAAGCAAAAAGTGCCGTGATCTTGGTTTCTGAAGAGAGCCCTGCCTCTTGCGAAAGGACCACTTTGTCTCCCACTTGAATTTTTCCCGAGTGGATTTTACCAGCGGCTAGTCGACCCAAATAATCACTGTAGCTCGTGTTGGAAATAAGCATTCGTAACCCCTCGTCCTCAACTTGGGGCCCTGGAAAATATTCTAAAATTCTATCGAACAGAAGAGTCAAATCCTTACCTTGTTCCATCTGCTCAGGAGAACTCACGGCAATCCGTTTTCTGGCATTCGTGTAAATAACTGGAAAATCGAATTGATGATCTTTTACATTCAGATCTAAAAACAAATTATAAATTTCATCCAAAACTTCTTGAGGTCGTGCATCGGGACGATCGATTTTATTGATCACCACAATAATTTTGTGATCCAACTCCAACGCATGCTTCAACACAAATCGAGTTTGGGGCAAAGGACCTTCGGCCGCATCTACCAACAATAAAGCCCCATCCACCATTTGGAGCCCCCGCTCAACTTCTCCACCAAAGTCAGCGTGGCCAGGGGTATCCACGATATTAATTCGAACCCCTTTGTATTGAATACTGCAGTTTTTGGCGACTAATGTAATCCCCCGCTCACGCTCAATATCAATGCTATCCATAGCTCTTTCCGCCACCGTCTGGTTCTGGCGAAAAGTTCCACTCTGCCAAAGCATGCCGTCTACCAAAGTAGTTTTACCGTGGTCCACGTGAGCAATAATCGCAATATTTCGAATTTTTTCGTTCGTTCGCATAAATCCCTTAAGTGTCCTAAATGAAAGGGCATTGTATATCATAAAGTTATCGACTTAAGTGAAATTATCCTAGGTTTAGCCCCATTTTTTATGCTATGAACCAGCCCGTTCTTATGGAAATCGCCCAAAATACCCCCAAGTGCCCGGATTGTTGGAAACCCAAAAACGCTTGTTTATGCTCAGAAATTCAATGTGTTCCGACTAAAACTCGTGTCCTTGTTCTTCAGCACCCTCAGGAAGCTCGAAATCCCCTTACCAGCGCCCGCTTGGCCTCGTTAACTCTGAAGAATTCGGTCCACCGGGTGGGGTTAAATTGGCGATCTTTATCGGCGGCTTTAGGCACCACCGCAGAATCGAAAGATTGGGCCGTTTTATTTCTGGGCACCTTAAAAAACTCTGAAAAACTCCCTAAACTACCCTTTCAAGTGGTTACCCAAAAAGGCTCCCCAGTAGACCCTGATTCCATCCGAGGAATCGTGATTCTTGATGGAAACTGGAAACAGTCGAAAACTTTGTGGTGGAGAAACCCTTGGCTTTTGAAACTTAAGAGAATTGTTCTTAATCCAGAAATTCCTTCGAATTGGGGCGCACTTAGAAAACAACCTCGACCTGAATGTTTATCCAGCATTGAAAGTTTAAGCTTTACTCTTCACCATCTTAAAGAAAAACCCGAAGTGGCTTTAGCTCTTGAAAACATTTTTCAAAAACATGTAGAAAGCATGACCCGTCAATAAACCTCGTGTAAAGTAAGGGCTATGGAAAAACTTATTATCACTGCGGCTATTACTGGGGCTGAACTGAATAAAAAACTTTGCCCGGTTTTACCTACCACCCCGGAGGAACAGGGTCTAGCGTCTCATGAATCGGTCGAAGCGGGAGCTTCCATCATTCATCTTCATGTGCGAGATGATCAAGGTAACCCCAGCCAAAAATTAGAGCACTTCCAGCGCTCAGTCGATGCTATCAAAAAGGCCTGCAAAAAAACTCCAGTGATTCAATTTTCCACAGGTGGTGCTGTGGGCGAAGCTATGGAAAAAAGAATTGCTTCCTTAGCCCTTAAGCCAGAAATGGCATCCTTCAATTTAGGCACCATGAATTTTGGCGAAGAGATCTTCGTAAACACTTTTGAGGATATGCGCAGACTTGCCGAGGCATTTAAAAAACATCAAGTCGTTCCTGAATTTGAAATTTACGATGCAGGTCACATCGACAATTTAAAAAAACTGATTAAAGAGGGATGGGTACAGGCCCCTTATCACTGTCAGTTTGTCTTGGGCGTTCCAGGCGCCATGTCCGGAGACATTTCTGGCTTAATCTATTTAGTAGAACATTTACCCAAAGATTCGACGTGGGGAGTCGCCGGCATTGGCAGATTTGAACTCCCTTTAGCCATCCATGCCATGCTCATGGGGGGAAATGTTCGAGTGGGCTTAGAAGACAATATTTATTATGAAAAAGGCAAACTTGCCTCAAGTAACGCACAGCTTATTTCTCGGATTGCGCGAATCGCCAAAGAACTGGGTCGTGACATTGCGAGTCCAGAAGAGGCCCGAAAGCAATTAAATTTACCTTAATCCCTCAATAAAACCCCGTTTTATCTCGATAAGTAGAGTATGAAAAAGGGTTTTCTCCTATTTGTTTTCTTATTTTCGAATCTTTATCTCCAAGCTCAAGATTCGGTTTCTCTCTACTCTGAAGTGATTTCAATAAATGCCAAAGAAAAGACATTGAAGATCACTCACGATAATTCGGCCCCTTGGACTGTGGATGATTCGGTTTGTGTCACCCGAGCCAGTAAAGATATCGCTTGTGGCATAGTAATTTCCACGGAACAAGATCTGGCGACAGTTCAAATCAATTCTCAACTCGAAGAAGTCAATCAGGATACCGCCGCAGATTCTGAAGGAAACTACACTCAACTCACTTTCGATTATCCCACTCCTCAAAAAGGAGATTCCATCCGACTCGTCGATAAAAGCCCCAGCGTAGGGATTAGAGACTTAGCCTCTGAACTCAAATCCAATCAAGAATTCGGGGGTGATAAACTTACTGCAAAGGTTTACGACCACTTAAAAATCCCCGCTCCATTTGTTCCGGAAAGTAACCTTACGGCAGGATTTAATTTGTTATTCCCCACAGTCGAATATCAACAAACTTTCACGGATCATTCCGCCGTGGGGGTCATGCCCATCTTCATGAATTATTCCGTAGGAGATGGATCCATTAAAGGCTCAGGTTGCTTTTTTAATTACCACTACTACTCAGACGGACCCCTGCAAGGTTACTGGGGAAAAGTAGGCCTTGGAATTTACGGATTGACCTATAATTACCAAACCAAAGAGGACGGGAATGTAGTTCCGGCCCTATCAGTCATGGTAGGGAAAAGGCTCTTTAAAAACAATAATCTGAACTTTGGATTCGGAGCAGGCGGCCAATACATTTTTGCCAACACTCAGACAGGGCTCTCCTTTAATGGATTCATCCCATCCTTAGTGGTCGACGTAGGTTTTGCTTTTTAGCGAGAAGCTTCAACAAACCGAAGTCTAACTTCAGTAAGAATATTCTCTAAAAACTTGCTTTCATCTTCAGAGAGGTTGCCCTTAGTTTTGGTCTGCAACATCGTTAGAATCTCAATGTTTTGTTTTGCCATCGGAAGATTTTTTTGAGTCTTTTTGGTTTGAGGATCCGGAGCAAGCCCCATAGAAATCAATGCCCCCGTTGCAAAAGAATAAATGAGCGTCGAAAAATCGATTTCACTGGGTTTGTTTTCTTTGGAATTATCCATAGTAAAACCTTCACCTTTTTCAGTCATATTCTTTCCCCTATTCCACTTGGTTCTTATTACTCGCAGAAACGACATCTCTCACTGAACGAGCTGTCGCCGGCTTATCTTCGACTTTAGGGGCCGCAGCAGTTACGGGTTTGTCTTCCACTTTAGCAGGTGAAGCCACCGTTTTATCTTCTGCTTTAGTGGAACTCGATGGCTTAGCTTCCTCTGCGGGGGCGGGAGCGGGTGAAGCTGGCTTTGTATCTGCTACAGGAACCGCTTCTGGACTTGCGGGGGCCGCTGCCGGTTTAGCAGGAGCTGGAGCAGGCTTAGCCGCAGCCGCTTTAGCGGCTTTAGCCTTAGCTGCTGCTTCCAAATCTTTCATTCTCTTTTTTCGTGCTTGAAGCTCTTCAAAATCCAAAGAAAATACAGTCGCTAAATCCTGAGACAACACCGGAAGCACGTGAGTAATTCTCGGCATTTTAGTTTTTAAGCCTTGGTAAACTTTTTTCACTTTTCGCAAATGGCAATTTAGAAAGATCGACATCTCATCAACCGTTCTAAATTCAAAAGTGAACAAAGACCGCTCCTGAGTTTCTCGGTCAAGAAGATCACGAAACGAGCCAGGCATTTCTATGGGTTGAATAAAAGGCTCTGTTTGCGGGTTTTCAAAAGTAACTGTGAACGTACCTTCCTTGGCTTTGTTCTCGGGGCTCACATGGGAAATTCTCAAACGATAAATTTGCAGATTGAACAAACTAGGATCCCAATCAACCCACACACTCAATGTTCCGGGCCCTACTCCTGATGCTAATCCTAAACGCGGTTTGGCTTTAGCTCGTCTTCCTTCGGTAAATAAAATAACGGCCCCATAAATAGAGGCAAAAAAACCTACTGCAGCCAATATCGCTCCAATTAACGTTAAACCAACGGGCATGCTTTAGCTCCATTCTTCAATAAACTAATCAAAAATTTAACCCCAAGGTTCTATCATCCCGATTTGTCATCGCCAAGAAGGAAAAGGAGTGGAGTTACAACGAGTTAAATCACAACCCCAATCTCCGAATTTTACCGTCTCTTAGATAGAAAAGCTCTACAGTTAAAGATTGTTATTTCAATAAGTTACTTAGACTTTACCCCAAAGGGTTCCCCCGCAGATTATTCACCACAAACAAAATACCGGCGACTAAAAACAGAACCCCAATAATGACGTTGAGTAAATTACTGAACAGATGAAGACTTGCTGAAGGGTCTTCTCGACGGCGCTGCAACACCCCATCCAAGGTTCGAAAAATAATATAGGGGCCAGATCCTATTAAAACCAAGCCCAATATAATGAGGACGACATTAGCTGTTTGTATTGAATGCATGAGGGCAAGCATACAAACCGACTGGCAGTTTGTCTATAACCAGGTAGACTACTTAATAGCCTCCATGAACCACTCAACTGAACTCTTAATTTTTGACACTCACCCCATCCAATACCGAGCCCCCGTGTTTCGGGAGCTCTCGAAAAAAGTTCCCTCCCTCAAAGTTTATTTTTTTAATTCCGATTTCGACGGAGATAAGTGGTGGTTTCATGAAGTGGGCAAAGCCAAATCTTTGGCATGGGGAGTTGAACTTCAAGAAGGTTACTGGAATGAAACCCTGAAGACCGACTCTTTAGGTGTTTGGAAAACCTATCAAAAGTTAAAACAGATCTTACTTTTAGAAAAACCCAAAGCAGTACTGGTCTATGGGTATTATTTGAAAGAACATTGGATTCTAAGGTGCCTATGCGCCCAACTCAAAATTTCTCTCATTTTTATTGGAGAAACCTTTAGTTCAAACAGCTCTTTCATTCGTCGATTAATGACAAGTCCCCTACAAAATTTTTTCTTAAAAGGGGTTAAAAGTTTTATTTCCATCGGAGAAAAAAATAACCTCTTCTATCTTTCTAAGAAGATTTCTCCTGAGAAAATCATCCCAGCAAAATATTGTATCGATACCCATTTTTTTCAAAAAGAAGAACCCCAAGCCTCGGTCCACCGCAATGAACTGAGAAATCGACTAGGAATTGAAAAGGATGACTTTGTACTTTTATTTGTAGGAAGACTTTTTGAAAGAAAACGGCCCCAAGATCTGATTTCTTTACATGAAATGCTTCTTCACACGAAAAATGTTCACACTGTCGTTATTGGTTCTGGACCTTTGGAGGGGGAACTTAAATCCCAATGCCAACAACTTCCCAGACTCCACTGGTTGGGATTTCAAAACCAGCTTCAAACTCGAGATTGGTATTATGCCGCCGATCTTTTGGTAGTTCCTTCTGAATTTGAAACCTGGGGTTTGGTCGTGAATGAGGCTTTCAGTTGTGGGCTTCCCGCGTTAGTGAGCGATTCTTGTGGAGTGGCTCATGATTTGGTCATTCATCAGAAGACAGGTTTTGTCTACCCAGTGGGCTCCATCCACTACGCTTTAGAATCGATTAAAACCGTTTTAACTGACCGGACCTTGCTTAAACAGTTGGGAGTCAACGCTAAGCGGCAGGTCTCCGAAAATTACCGTCCCGATCAATTTGCCGATTCTATTTGTTTAGCTCTCAACCAAACCGTGATGTCTTCAAAATAATTCAACTTTATTCGGTGTACCAAACCCCAGTTGCCTTTTTAGAAAGTCTTCAGAAACAGCTATTTTACGACGATAAGAGGATAGGAGTTTCTATCTTTTTATGTCCAATCCTCTTATTTCTATTGTTATTCCCGCTCTCAATGAAGAGGCCAATGTTGAACGGGTTTATGAACGTCTAAGGCAAATACTTTCACATGAAAATTTCGAAGTTATTTTTGTGGATGATGGAAGCACTGACGGTACTTCAACAAAGATCTCTGACCTAGCCCGAAAATTTCCTAATATCCGAGGGATCTCTTTCTCAAGAAATTTCGGACATCAAGCTGCTCTTAAAGCCGGCTTTGATCATGCTCTTGGAGAGTGTGTGATCACTCTAGATTGCGATTTAGAACATCCTCCAGAATACATTTCTAAAATGATTCAACTGTGGAGAGAAGGAACTGAAGTTGTAATCTCTGTAAGACAAGAATCCTCTCAACTTTCCTCTTTTAAAAGAGTGACCTCAAAATTTTTCTATCGTTTGAACAATACTCTTTCAGAAGTCCCTATCAAATCCGGAAGTGCCGATTTTCGGTTGCTTGACAAAAAAGTAGTGGAAGTCTGTAAAGCCATTACCGAAAACGAACTCTTCTGGAGAGGACTCATTCCTTGGTTGGGATTTAAAACTCAATTTATTCCCTACGATCAAGGAATGCGGGTCTCGGGGGCTACTAAATACTCCTTATCTAAAATGCTGAAGTTGTCCCTTGCTGGAATCACAAGTTTTAGCGTTCGCCCTCTCTTTTTGAGTTTTTATATAGGAATTTTTTTCTTGGGGAGTTCTTCCTTCTATCTTATCTATAGACTCTTCAAAGACCCTCAATCTGAAAAAACTATTTCGGGGATCGGTTCTGTTATCGCTGCAGTTGTGTGGGTCAGTGGCGTTCAAATGATGATGCTGGGAATTCTGGGAATTTATCTTGGGAAATTATGGGTTCAATCTAGAAATCGCCCTCAATATCTGATCGGTCGAACCTTACATCCAAAAGACAGAGAAAATCAGCTCAAAAAAGTAGGGTAACCTCATGCTCGAAAAAATAGAGCAAACACTTCACCATCTCACAGGAAGATTAGACTCCATTTCTTTAAAGTCGTTTACATTTTTGTTGCAATGTTTGTCACTTTTTCTATCGGTGTTTGTCATTGCTCAATACATCCCCCACTCCTGGTTTAATACCCTTCCTGCAACTGGAGGCGACACCGGTTCTCACTTTTGGCCCGTTCAAGTTCTGCATGACTTCGGCATCCCCCACTTAACCGCTCGCCCTTGGAACCCAGGAAACAACGGTGGGGAAGGACTTCTAGTCCATTACTTCCCTCTTCCCTTTTTGATGATGGCCTTACTGAGTTACCTCATCCCCGTGGGCTTGGCCTTCAATTTAGGGACCTTGTTTCCTGTATTATTTCTTCCCGTCTCAGTCTGGATTGCGCTGAGGCGCATGAGTCCGCGCCCCATGGTATCAGCTCTAGCCGCTCTATTTTCCGCAGTTGTCATTATGAACGAAGGCCACTCTATGTGGGGTGGAAATAGTTTATCGACCCTCTCAGGGCAGTTTGCCCATATGTATGCTCTCAACTTTTTTGTCTTAGCGACGGGCTATCTTTGGTCAGAAATACACCACTCCCATTTTCCTATTAAGTCAGCCTTTTTGTTCTCAGCAGTTGCGCTTTCCCACGGGTACATCTATTTCTCCGTACCCTTCGTACTCTTGACAGCGGCTCTCTTCCATCCATCCCAATCTCTCAAAAATAGATTTTGGGTGACGAGCCTAAGTGGAATTTTTTCAGGCCTTCTTTCAGCTTGGTTTTTAGGGCCCATGGTTTTAAATCAGTCGTGGGTAACCCCCCACTCTTTCTCCTGGGTCTTTCAGGATTGGACTCAAGAGGCAATGCCAAGAATTTTTGATCCCTTTCTTTTTTTGGTCACAATATCTCTTCTCATCCTTTTCCATCATGGATTTCGAAAACGAGATTTTTCTGTTCTAAAACTTGCGATATTTTGGGGATGTCTTGGATTCATTTATTTAGGCCTCTTTTTCTTTTTTCGCTATCTAAAGCTTGTGGATGTTCGCGCCTTGCCCCAAACTCAATTGTTCTGGGCCATTTCTGTTGCTTGCTTTACCTCCTTGGCGCTCACCCACCTTCCCAGGAAATGGAATTATCTCGTCGCTGCTTCAGGGATGGTACTTTTCATTCCATGGACTCAATGGCACGTCGCTAAATTTCCCATTTGGCTAGATTGGAATTATTCCGGATGGGCCTCAAAAACAAACTACCCTGAGCTTATCCAGCTCACCGAAAGGCTCAAAGGAAATCTTTCTCAACCTCGAGTCGCTTATGAACATCATCTCAAAAACAATTCGGTGGGAACTGAACGCGTTTTTGAAATGCTACCCTACTTTGCAAACCGAGCTACGACTGAGAGCCTTTATCTGCAATCCACCATTTTAGCGCCAATGATTTATAGTTTCACCTCGGAGATTAGTGAGAATGGGAGCTGTCCTTTTACATTATGGCCGTGCGCAAGATTTCAGTTGAGAAATGTTGAGCCCCACTTAAAACTCCTCGGAATCAAGTCACTCATTTTAAGTTCTCAGCTTGCCGTATCCGAAGCCTCTGCGACCCCTTTTCTTAAAGAAAGATTTTCCTCAGGACCTTGGAAACTTTTTGATTTCACCCATCCAGTACCCATGGCAGATACGTTTTCGAAAGAACCTGTGATGATTTCCTCTGAAGACTGGAAAACGAGATTTTGGGACTGGTTCAACGGATATGGAAATGACAAGCCATTCCTAGTTGTTGAAAAGACCCTGCCCTCAGATCGAACTCAACTTAAGTGGATACCTGCAACGACCTGCCACCCTGAGACTCGAGCAGATTTTTCTGGGATTCATCTTAAAACCGACTGCCCTGGGGTTGCTCATTATTTGAAGTATGCCTATAACCCGTCGTTCACAGCCTCGGGGGGTGAAACTATCTTTTTGGTTTCACCCGGCTACTTGGGAATCGTTCCCGCATCCCATGAAGTAGATTTAAAATTTGGAACTTCGAGTAGCTGGATCTTTTTCAAGCTGATTTCTTTGGCTACCTTAATCTTGGTTGCCTCACTAAAACTCTTCAACGGTTCCAGTCGACTTTTTACGTTAAAATCTGCCGCAAAAAAACCGAATAAACCCATCAAACACAAAAAGAGTTCGTTTGAAACACTCAACACTCGACCTCTATTTTGGGGTCTGCTGAGTTTAACTTTTGCCATCTATCTCTTCATTAGTTTTAGAACAGACTCTCTTTTCTTTTGGAGATGGAGACAACTGAACTTTGGAGATTTTGAAATTGAAAGTAGCCAACAAGATTGGGGAGCGCTGCAAAAGAATCATGACCTCAACGGGAACCCTATTGTAGTTAAAGGGGTCATCTACCATTCGGGTTTAGCCACCCACGCCAACTCTGAAATCCGATTGAAAATCAAAAGTTCCAAAGCATTCTTTAAGGGAAAGTGTGGCTACCCCGACCACGTTTTCGGAGCCGAAATTCAGTGTGAAGTAGTCGCTGGTTCTCAAGTTCTATTTCAAAGTTCCCCTCTCAACAACAGTTCTCGAGAGCAGAGCTTTCAAGTTCCACTTAACGGAGCCAAAGAAATTCGACTGATCTACCGCACACTCAAACCCGATATCACGGCAGCTCATGGAGTGTGGGTTGGTTTGGAAATTCTAGACCCCCCTTAATTAAGCTGGGAGTTTATTTTTAAGTTTAATTTTTCTTGAATATAATTAGCGGTCCAAGCATTTCCCGCGGAAGTCATGTGGAAATTAAAATACGATTCGTAAAGTTTTGGGTTTTGAGTACGAATTAATTCTAAAGGCTCATAGGTATCCAAGATACTAACCGAGCCTTTAACGAAGCAGGACTTTAAATTAACAACCCTATTCCTAGCTTCGGGCGCCGTTGTTTGGAAATACTGAAAAACCAAGGCGCAATTAAGATGCTTTTCTGAGCAAGTGTTTTCTAGTCTTTTGGCAAGTAAGCAATTAACTTCTGTCTCACGATCATGAACTTTGATTTCACCGTGCCCCTCTAACCAGAACTCAGGTCTTAATTTACTCAATAGATAGTGCGCCAAATAACTATACCCTAAAACTGCTTGATAGGGGGCTAACTCCTTTTTTGTCATGGGAACTGGAGTATTTTTTAAGATAAGTTTGTTTTCGCTAATATCAAAATACGGTTTTTTTGCGTATTTTTGGCTCATGGTGACTTGAGATAAGTTATCTGGATGAATTCCCAAAATAACCCATTGGGGATTGAATTGAGGAACCAGTTGCTCCAAACGCAATATGACTTGATCAAATCCGTAGGCAAAAACCCCCGCATTTATCACTCGATGCCCACTTACTTCTTCTAAAATAGCTGGCCAGGTTTGCTCGTCTGACACTTGTGAACCAAATACAGTTGAAGCTCCAACAGTGAGCACCGTGCTACTATTTTGATTCCCTCTGTCGTTTGTTTGGCCATTTGATCGAACCCCTAATGCCAGAAGTGTAATCTTGTCTTTCGCAGGCAAACCCTGATTAGAAAAATTTTCCTTCGGAATCCAACCTAACTGGGAATCGTGCTGAATTGGAAATTCCAAGCTTGCTAAGTTCCAGTTTTCCTCGACAAAATTTTTCCAACTAAGTTTTTGATGTTTAATACGAAGTGCCACCTCGCATATCCCAACGGTCACTACCACTAATAAGAGAGATATGACACACGACCCTAATATTTCTTTTCTTTTCATGAAAAAACCAAAGGATTGTAATAAATTGAAGTTTGCTACTAGCCTTGTTAATATTATATCTAAAATCCTCCTGTCAAAATATGAAAATCAAGTTCGATACTAAGTCTCTTCTACTTTCCATAATCACATTCTTGATTGGAATTCCTCTGACGCTTCTTCTCCTTGAGGGCACATTAAGACTCAAAAACATGTCGATGAATAACTACGAAATTGAAATGTGGCGTTATGCTAAGGAACTGAAAAATACAAGTCAGGATCCCATTTTAGGACACGAGCATAAACCATCTTCTGTTTCGGTACTTCAATCAGTAGAAATTCGAACTAACCGACTAGGCCTCAGAGGTCCCGATGTAGTGTTGGATCCTCGGAAACCTTCGATACTGTTCTTGGGAAGTTCCATCACCCTAGGATGGGGAGTTCCCGAAAAGGAAACCATAGCCGCCCAAACTGAACGGTTGTTAAGAAAAGACGGTTTCGATGTTACGGTTCTCAATGCCGGGGTAGGAAATTACAATAGTCAAAGATACGTTCAACTATTCTTAACCAAACTTAAGGAACTTCACCCCACAGATATTGTTGTCCATTTTTTCTTAAGAGATGCTGAAATTCTGGAACCAGGACGAGGTAATTGGTTGTTAAGAAACAGTCACCTTGCAGTGACCCTTTGGAATCTTTACCAACAAAACTTGATGGCAAAGAAGGGAATCTCTGTGGAGGCGAGATATCGTGAAATTTACAATCCCTCCCATCCTGGTTACCAACAAATGGTAGCATCCCTTGCCCAACTCAGTGATTATGCAAAACGAAATCAGATCAGAATTTATTTAGCTATGACTCCCGATGTCCATAACCTCAAAGAATATCCTTTTGGTTTTATTCATGAGAATATGGCAGGACTTTCAAAGAAACTTGGCTATCAATATATTGATCTATTTCCCAGTCTTAAAGGGCTCACCCCACAACAAGTTTGGTCCATGCCGGGAGACCCCCATCCCAATTCCTACGGGCATCTCAAAATGGCAGAAGCTTTAGCGCCAACTCTTGAACGCGAAATGTTTAATAATACAAAACCTCATAATTTGAATATTAATTAGTATGCTATTTTGTGAACCTATTTTCTTTCTCTTCTTCAGCGGTTATTTTTTTATTCACAAAGTAATACCGAAAAACTTGGTAATGTTTCTGGTGATTCTGGGTAGCCTCTTTTTTTACGGTTACTGGAATCCTGCTTACATTCCTCTGCCAATTGCCCTTGTTATTTTCACCTATTGGGCCGGATTAAAGATTGAAAAAACTTTTAACAACCAGACAAGAGCAAACCTTCTCAGCTTCTTTCTGGTCTTACTTTTTTGTCCCTTGATATTTTTTAAATACCTTAACTTTATAATAAAAAATTTGAGTTTTTTTGTTTCATCACTTCATAATTCAAATATTTCAATCACACTACCTTTAGGGATCTCTTTTATTACTTTTACATTGGCTGCTTACTTGATCGATATCTATCGAGGAAAGTTTCCGGTTGAAAGAAACTTCTTAGCTTTACTTTCTTCTGTAGTTTTCTTCCCCCACCTCATAGCTGGCCCCATTGTTAGACCCAGTCAACTTTTACCCCAACTCAAGAGATGGAACAGTACGGCGAACACAAAATTTAAATTCGGTATATTGCTATTCGCCGTCGGACTTTTTAAAAAATTGGTCTTTGCCGATTCCATAGCTCAATTTGTCAACCAAGCCTATTCTATTTCAGCTTCTGAACTAACCATTTGGTCGCACCTGATGGCATTTTATGGTTTTACTCTTCAAATTTACTGCGACTTTAGTGGGTATACAGACATGGCTCTCGGATTGTCTTGGTTGCTTGGGATCAGACTTCCTGGCAATTTTAACTCGCCCTACGCCTCTTCCTCATTAATCGAATTTTGGCGGCGTTGGCATATCACGCTTTCCTCTTGGTTGAAGGATTATTTATACATTCCGCTTGGAGGAAGGGCCACCAGTTTTCTTGGTCAACTTAAGAATGTTATGATCACCATGATTCTAGGTGGGCTGTGGCATGGGGCTAATTGGACATTTGTTGTTTGGGGAATGTTCCATGGCATCGGTATCGGACTTAACCACATTTATAGAAAAGTAACTCCTCAAACTAAACTACCCCAAATAGTGAGCTACTTTATTACCTTTCATTTCGTTGCGATTGGCTGGGTGTTCTTCAGAGCCCCCAAACTTTCTCAAGCCATTTCGATTTTATCAGGATTCAATTCGAAACCCTGGGATCTTAGTCTATTCCCCAGAGAATACTTTTTTGGATTGCTACTTTTTATTGTTTTCATTGTAACCCACAGATGGGATCGACATTCGATATATCGACTTTTCTCGAAAAAACTAACTACTTCAATCATATTAGCAATATCAATCATGTTAGTGATTGCTAGCTTAGCTCTCAAATCTGGAAACTCTGCTGAGTTTATTTACTTCGATTTTTAAGACAGGCTAATCTCCTAATTTCTTTATCTCTATAGATATTGTCGATTGTTGATTGGAATTTTGTAAACTCATTTTCGCCGAATGCCTCTCCAAAACGGTTCGGCAAATAGCTAATCCCAAAGCTAGGTTTTGGTGATGATTCATGAGCGATTGCCCAGTTTCAAAAGCTTTCAATGCTTCGTCTGTCATAGGCAAACCCGATCTTGTCACCAAGAGTGTGACTGAACCACCCGCTTCAGTTAACTTAATCTCAACAGGAGAATTCTCAGGTGATCTGGAAATCGCATCCTCCAAAAGCCCCTTGAGTCCAACCCGTATCTTTTCCTGATCGAGTTCGAGAACCACTTTCTCAGACGTCAGAAATTGTAAAGTCACTTTTTTCGTCCGGGCTTTCTCTTGAAGTTGAGTCACCACCTCTTTTAAAAGAGCAGATAAATCCGTCGGACTTTTGTGAATTTGAGGATTGGATTCTAATCTGACATACTCTACCACCTCTCTTACAATATCACTTAGTCGATGAGAGGCTCCTTCGATGGAGGAGAAAGCTTTTGAGAATTCAGCAGACAACTCTTCTTTTTGTTCTGAAATAAGCTCAACAAAAGAGTTAAGCACTGTTAATGGGGTGTTAAGCTCGTGAGATACCAACGCAAGAAATCTTGATTTGGCCTGATCCAACACTCTTAATTCTTTCAAGGCTTGCTCTAAATTCCTATTTTTTTCCTCAATTTCTCTTTTAAGTAAAAAAGACTCATTGGCTTGTCTTAGCGTGAGCTTTAGCTCTTCCGGTTCCCAAGGCTTAGAAATATAACGATAAATGTTGCCTCGATTGATAGAATCGATCACCGATTCTATATCGGTGTATCCTGTCAGCAAAATTCTGGTCGATAAAGGGCTAAGTCTTTTGGCTTTTTCCAAAAACTCAACCCCGGTCATTTCCGGCATCCGCTGATCGGAAATAATCACATGGTAAACTTTACTTTGAATTAGCTGAAGGGCCTCGATGGGTGAATCAGCAATATCGACCGCATACAACCCTCGTAACATTCGGCGTAATGCCTCTAGAATATCTTTTTCGTCATCGACAATCAGAATAGAATCCATGATAAAGATATTTTAAGCCCGTTCAGGCTAGGATAGCACTAGTTTTTTGTAAGCTTTTTGGGGGAACGATTATGGATTCGAAAAACAAGTCAGGTTCAATTGAAACTGTCATCAAAGAAAATCGGTCTTTCCCCCCTTCAGCACCGTTTACAGAAAAGGCCTGGATTCATGACCAAGCTGACTTTGATAAAATTTGGAACACCTCCCAGGAAAATCCGGTCCACTTTTGGGAACAACAAGCCTCTCATTTAGAGTGGGCTGAAAAATGGAAAACGGTTCACCATTGGAACGAACCGTTTTCTCAATGGTTTGTCGGTGGGAAACTCAATGTGGCTTCCAACTGTCTCGATCGCCACTTAGAAGCTAGAGGAAACAAAAATGCCTTAATTTGGGAAGGAGAGGACGGCTCTGTTCGCAAGTTCACTTACCAAGATCTTCATAAAGAAGTCTGCAAACTAGCCAATGCACTTGAAAATAAATTCAACCTTAAACCAGGTGATACTGCTGCTATTTATATGCCTCTCGTTCCAGAGGCTGTGATTGCTATGTTGGCCTGTGCTCGAATTGGAGTAGCCCACAGTATTGTCTTTGCGGGGTTTAGCTCTCATTCTTTAAGAGATCGAATTCAAGATGCAGAATGCAAAGTGGTTTTAACTTCAGACATCGGATATCGACGTGGACAAGTCTTAGATTTGCAAAAAACGGTTAGAGAGGCCACGTCCCAATGCCAATCCGTCAGAGCTACCCTCGTTTTTCGAAGAGAAAACAAAACAGAACTTATTGAGAATGAGTGGGATTGGTCACAGTTAACCTCTCACCAATCTCCAAATCATCGACCTTCCTTTTTCGATTCCGAGCATCCGCTTTTTTTCCTCTACACGAGTGGCACGACTGGAAAACCTAAAGGGATTGTTCATTCTTCAGGTGGATATTTAACCGGGGTAGCTACCACAGCGAAGTGGATTTTCGATCTTAAGGAAAATGATATTTACTGGTGCACGGCGGACATTGGTTGGATTACAGGCCACAGTTATGTGGTTTATGGAATACTTGCCAACGGAGCTACTAGCGTCATTTACGAAGGGGCACCGATGCATCCACACCCAGGAAGGATCTGGGAACTCATCGACAAACACAAGGTCACCATTCTTTACACAGCACCTACAGCTATTCGTTCATTCATGAGAGCTGGTAATGAGTACCCTTTAAAATATGAGTTAAGTAGTTTACGTCTTTTGGGAAGTGTCGGAGAACCCATCAATCCTGAAGCTTGGATGTGGTATTACGAAATGATCGGAAAAAAGCGTTGTCCTATTGTGGATACTTGGTGGCAAACGGAAACCGGAGCTATTCTCATCTCCCCTATTCCGGGAGTCACCACTCTCAAGCCGGGCTCGGCAACTCGCCCCTTTCCTGGAATCATTGCAGATATTGTGAATGAAGAGGGAAAATCCTGTGCGCCAAACGAAGGGGGATATTTAGTGATCAAACACCCCTGGCCTTCCATGTTACGAACCATCCATAAAGATCCGGAGCGATTCAAAGAACAGTACTGGTCTAAATTTAAGGGGATGTATTTTACTGGAGATGGCGCTCATAAAGATGAAAATGGCTATTTTTGGATCAAGGGAAGAGTGGATGATGTGATCAACGTCTCAGGACATCGGTTGGGAACCATGGAGATTGAAAGTGCGTTGGTCAGCCACCCTCGAGTTGCGGAAGCAGCCGTAGTGGGAAGACCTGATGAACTTAAGGGGCAAGGCATTGTAGCTTTTGTTACCCCTAGAGATTCTAAAGATAAACTGGATATTAAAACTCTCGCTCAAGAATTAAAAACCCATGTGGCCAATGAAATTGGCGCTCTAGCCAGACCGGATGAGATCAAGTTTACTAAAACACTTCCTAAGACTCGAAGTGGAAAGATCATGCGACGGCTTCTTAAAGATCTTGCTGCGGGCAAACAGATCACGGGAGACACAACAACTTTAGAAAACCCGGGTATCGTAGAGTTGATTGAATCTTAGAAATTCTTAAATCTATTTGTTTAGAGCTCTTCCCAATCGCTTAATAGCATCCTGCAAAGAAGCATCTGGAACGGTAAGGGCCAATCGAAAATATCCCTCTCCTTCTTTGCCAAAACCAATACCAGGGGTCACAACTAATCCCTCGTTCTCAATGAGTCGTTTAGTAAAATCCATCGAAGTTTCTTTACCTGGAACTTTCGCCCAAATAAAAAAAGTAGCTCTGGGTTTTAAGTATTGAATGCCCAACTGGTCCAGCCCCTGAACCACGATTGTTTTTCGCTTGCGATACAATTCCCGAATCGGCTCTGAAAGTACTTTTCCATTCTTAAGAGCGTAGATTCCAGCCTCTTGAACAGCTAGTAAAGGTCCGGAATCGATATTTGTTTTTGCCCTGAGTAGGCCAGCGATCAATTTTGAGTTACCCACGGCGTAGGCAATTCGCCAACCCGTCATGTTGAAAGTTTTAGAAAAAGACTGAAACTCAATGGCAACATCCATTGCCCCGGGAATTTCAAGAATACTCAAAGGTCTGTCACTGTCTTCGTAATACATTTCACTGTAGGCATTATCAGAGACTAAAATGGTCTCGTACTTACGAGCTAAAAAAACCAACTCTGTTAAGAAGTCTCTACCCACCACAGCGGAAGTGGGATTTGATGGAAAATTAACCAACAGATATTTAGGTTTATGAAGAACCATCAGGGACTCAAGCTCGTGCAGATCGGGAACAAAACCGTTTTCCGCTCGATGAGGAACAGGAACAGGTATTCCACCGGCTAAACTTATCGCAGTTTGAAATATCGGATATCCAGGAGAAGGATAAAGGCATTTATCTCCCGGATTGACAAATGCCATGGGAAAATGGGCAATCCCTTCTTTAGAACCAATGAGAGCTACTACTTCAGTTTCTGGGTTTACCTTAACTTGAAACCGCTCAAGAAACCAATGGGCGACCGCCTCTTTGAAGGCCAGAGTTCCCTCGTAAGGTGAATAAACGTGATTTTCTGGACGAGCCGATGCCTCTTGAAGCTTTCTCACAATCGCCTCCGGTGTCGGCTGATCGGGATCGCCAATCGCAAGACTTAAAAGCGATACTCCACGTTTTTGGGCTGCTGCTTTTATAGCGTTAATTTCACTAAAGATATAAGGAGGTAGTTCTTGTAACCTTCTTGATTGTTCAATCCATTTCATGACTGTATCACCTCTGCAAAAGAATAGACTTTAGGGGTTTTTCTGACCGATAAAAATTGGGCAGCTACAAGCGCCCCCACAGCAAAAACTCTTCGATTTAAAACTCGATGTTCCAAAGTAATTTCTTCATCAGCAGAAACAAACTTCAAAGTATGAACCCCTATGACTTCTCCGATTCTTGAAACTTGAACAGGAACATTTTTATAACCTAGAGTTTCTAGAGAAGTTAAAAGCCGCTTTAAGGTTCCGCTTGGAGAATCTTTTTTATGCTTATGATGAGACTCTTGAGCGCTCACTTCAAATCCCAACTGTGAATTGAATGAACTTTTCTCCAACATGTCTATCAGTAGGTTCATTCCCGGAGCCATATTAGGAGAGAAAACCACCGGATGACTCTTCGAGTATTCTACAATTTTTTTCCATTGTTCCTCATTAAAGCCAGTGGTTCCGATAATCACTGGAGTGTCAATCTTGGAAAGTAACTGCATCGTCGCCTCGGGACGACTAAAATCAATCCAAAGATGAACCGGTTCTCTTGGAGGGTCCTCTACCCTTCTCACTTTGATTCCCTCAACTGAAGTCAGTTTTTGGCTTCCTGAAATCGCATCACTTAATTCAAAAGAAAGCCCTTTAAACTCAAATCCCTCAAGGATTAGAGCTGAGATTTCAAGCCCCATTTTTCCTGAAGCTCCACACAGGCCAATCTTACAAATCACAGAAGCCCCAATTCTTTTAACGCTCCTGAAATTTGCTGTTGAGTCTTAGGTTGCACAGTCACCAAAGGCAGTCGAACACGATTCTCCATTCGATGAAGTAAGTGAAGAGCCTCTTTGGCAGGAGAAGGATTAGTTTCAGCAAACATTGAATTTACTAAAGGCAATAGTTTTTTCTGTAACTTAAAAGCTTCTGCCCAGTTGCCAGCCTCGGTCAACTCAAAGAGTTTAACAAATAATTGAGGAGCGACGTTAGCGGTCGCTGAGATAATCCCCTGCCCCCCCAACTGACGAATGAGGGCAAAAGCATCATCGTCACCGGCTAAAATCGATTTAGCTTTCCAATCTAATGACTGAACCATTGCCATCCAAAAACTATGCTGACCACTGGCCTCTTTGATCCCAATGATATTGGGGTGTTTGAATAAGGTTTGAAGAGTAGAAATCTGAAAAGTAACCTGAGTACGCCCAGGAACGTGATACAAAACTAAAGGGATTTGACTCCGATCGGCTAAAAACTGGTAGTGCGCTATCAATCCCTCTTGAGTGGGTTTGTTATAGTAGGGCGTGACTACCAATGCAGCATCTGCCCCCAACTTTGTAGCCTCATGGATCATCTTAAGTGCATTGACAGTTGAGTTGCTCCCACAGCCCGCAATCACTTTTAGATTTTTATTTTTAGCCTCCTCACAGCTTAGTTCGATGAGCTGATTTCTCTCGGCTTCAGTCAAACACGGACCCTCTCCTGTAGTTCCACAAGGAACAAAGCCATGAACTCCATTTTCACTGAGCCAACTCAAATGTTTGCGATATGCCTTAAAATCAACTTCCTCGGCCGTGGAATGAAACGGAGTTACCGTCGCAACAAACACCCCCTTAAAAATCATCCGTAAATCTCACTTTCTATCGCTATATAAAAACGGTTTTTCAAAATTTCTAGGAATACCCTCGAGTTCGACCGTATAAACGAATTCAGCGGGACCTCGAAGTAACAGCATTTTAGAAACCGGACTCATATCGACGCTAAGAACTCCACCTGGAGCCTCGACCTCAATGGGAAACGGTTGAAGAAATAATTCGGAATAAACCATAGCCGCAGCAGCTACACCTGTTCCACAAGCAAACGTTTCGTGCTCAACCCCTCGTTCATAAGTCGTTGCTTTGATCTTTTGTCCCACCACCCTTTGGAAAAAAGTTACGTTAGTTCCAGCTTCTCCAAAGACCGGATGTTTCAATAATCTTTTTCCCACATCTAATATGGGATAGGTCGAAATATCTTTAACCTCTATCACTGCATGAGGGACCCCTGTGTTGACACAATAAACATCAAAAGAGTTCTCTCCAGCTACAACCAGCTTTTGCTCATACTCAAATTTCTTGATGGAATTAGGAGCCAAAGTTATTTCCACAATGTTGGGATTATCCTCCATGAGCTTACCCTTGATGATGCCAATATCGGTGTACAAAGAAATGGGAACTTCTCCAGGATAGTGTTGTTCCGCTAAATATTTGATCACACATCGAGCCGCATTTCCGCACATTTCAGCCCTTGAGCCGTCAGAGTTATAAAAGTGCCAAGCTGCATGTACGTCTTTAGCTTCATACAAAACGACAAAACCATCGGCTCCTAACCCGTAATGACGGTCACAAAGGTAAGCAATCTCTGATGGAAAAAACTCGGGAGCGTGGGCCCCCAAATAATCGATAATTAAAAAATCATTCCCACAGCCATGCATTTTGTAAAATGGAAACTTCATGGTTTCTTTTTGTCCTTTTGTTCCGGCTCAGTTTTTACTGTTTTGTTGTCTTGTTCAATATAGGGTCTTGGAGGACCTTTCACTCCACAACCCACCACCACAAACAACACAATCATCAAGCCACAAACAATAAAATGGTACGACGCCTTCATTTGGGCACTTACCTTAGCAAATGAGCAGAGTTTTGTGTATCTTCTTGATTTTTTTAAGCCCAAATAGGATGACTAGGCATGGGATTTTACATCGACATGAAGAAGACAGACTCTCAAGGTAGAGAGTTTCGGGAACAATCTCCTCCTCAAGTATTTTGGACTCTTTATGGCCTGGCCGGATTTGCTTTGACCTGCATGGGGTTGGCAGCCCATTCCCTACTGAGAACTTTACTAAACACTGGAGATCCTTGGGATTTGCTGCTCGTGGGGACTATTTTTAGCGCGATCCCATTGTTTATTTTAACTGGGATTAAACTGCTTTTAGTTCGTAAATTCATTCATTTTGAAGAGGATTCTCTTCGGATGGGGTATCGCCTCGGTAAAAAGAGTTTTGTTCTTTGGAAGGTCCCTAAAAAAGAGGTTAAAGAAATTATTCTGATCAATCAAAGACCTTCAGCCAACGTAGCCCCCGTCCAACACGAGGATTCGCAGTATTACATTCGAGGACATTGGCGATTGGTTGCAATAACCCAACAGAATAAACCGATCGTTTTAGACCGACACACAGAAAAGGGAGCTCTACACTCGTTACAAAACAGCGCCAGGAATTGGTTGTCGAATAGTTAGGGTGCCTGAGACGGGTTAATATCATTAAGTCGAATAGTCTGATTTATGATGGTTCTTTCTTTATCTAAAATTTGGAATTGTTTCTCTGCAACCAGACCCAAAACCTCATTTCTAAATACAAATTTGTGAACCCCGGGAGTCAGTCTAAATTCCACAGGTGAATTAGACTGAACATTTCCATAGGATTGCCCATCCACATAGACAGAAGCATTATTGTCGAGAGTTAAAACAATGGATCCTTCTCTCTTTAGAATTAAATTAACTCGCGGAACTTTTTGACTGGGTTTGTTAGTCGTATCTACGGTTAGCTTATAGGGTTCGTAACCTGCTTTTTCCAATCTCAACACCACAGCTTGGTCGCACGGAGCTGGAATAATTCCCGTGGAGGAGCTTCCGGAAAAATTATCTCCATAAATCGTGGCACCGGGAGGATCCGTATCCACTTGAATTCGACATTGATAAACGTCTTTTTTATCCTTCTCAGCACTTACCTTATCCCCTTCATTCTCAGGGGTAACTGACGGAGAGTTAGCTGTAGGCCCACGGCTGTTAAAAACATGAAACAAGGATTCTAAGTTACCTGAAAACAACATTTTGTAGAGATAGACGGTTCCAACTACTGCTGCTATAGCGAAAACTGAAACCCATCTCTGTTTCGTGGGGCCTCGCTGATAAACTCCCGAGGGCTCACCATTCTCAAATTCGGTCGTCAGACTTTCATTTCCCGTAACATCCAAATCCACATGGGAGCCTGTTTTGTTTGTCACCGAAATATTCGAATTTTTTGACTCTGTATTAAAAGAGGCCTCTGCCCCCCGAGCTTTTAATTTTCTTGACTCAGTAATTTCAGCCAAGGAAACTTCTTCTGAATTTTCCGCGCTCGGTCCGTCAACTTTTTTGACCTCATCATGAACCTCGATCTCAACAGCCACTCCGGCGTGAGTGACCGACCCTTCACCTCGAGTCTCAAGCGGTTTGTCTTCACCAAAAATTGAGGGAACTCGATAGTTTTCCTGGTCGATGGACACGGCAGTCTTCTGAGAAACTTCCATGATAGTAGCTTCGTTAGAAGACAAAGATTCATCGGTTGCATTTTCTTCAGCATCGAGCTTACTTTCCTCTGAGTTTTGACTCATGTCGGTTCGGGTAACGCCCCCAGATTCACTTAAGTCTGTGTGAGTGATATCACCTTCAAAGGCCCGTTCAACTTGCTGAAAATCTTTATTACTAGAACTCGATTTTCTTTGCGAATTAGTTACAGTGGTCCCATAAAGCTCATTCGCTTTCTTTTTCTCTGCGATCATCTCTTCAGCAAATAACCCAGCCAAAAACTTTTTCACATCTCGAGCCGAATAGGAACTATATTTCTCATTGATATATTTATTGAGGTTCTGTTGAGCCAGATCGGCCGTTTTGTAACGAAGAGACAAATCCTTCGTAAGAGCTTTCATGACGATCCGATTTAATTCAGCTGTTACTTCGGGATTCTTCTTGTTAGGTTCCAAATCTTTAAGATCACAATCCTGTATGGCTTTGAGAGTAGCCATATCATTATCTGACTGAAACAATCTTTCCCCCGTCAATAATTCCCAGAGGACGATTCCAGTAGAAAAAATGTCGGACTGCGGACCTAAGTTTGAACCTGTAGCTTGCTCAGGGGACATGTAACTATACTTGCCCTTGATCACTCCGGCGCGAGTTTCAGTTGTGAGTATTTTCGCCTTTGCAATACCAAAGTCGATCAGTTTCACCCCACCTTGATAAGACAACATGATGTTTTGGGGAGACATGTCTCGATGAACAAGATTGAGAGGCTTACCCGAATTTTCGTCTACTTTGGTGTGAGCATAATCGAGCCCTTTGAAAACTTCGTTAATAATATAAAGAGCAAAAGGCACGGGTAATGGTTTTATCCCCTCTTTCTTCTTATATTTATTAATCACCTGACGAAGGTTCTTCCCTTCAATAAATTCCATCGGAATGTAGAGGTTATCCTCAATTTCCATCAGAGGATTGACTTGGCAGATATTGGAGTGAGTCAATTGAGAGCCAATGATCCCTTCGTCCACAAACATTTTTCGGTATTCAGGATTACTGGAAAAGTTGGAAAGAATTTTCTTAAGTGCCACTGTTTTGCTGGAGCCTTTTGCCCCATATTCAGTAGCTCGATACACGT
>OMIX01000011.1 GCA_900299195.1 Deltaproteobacteria bacterium | reverse complement strand
CTTTATTATAGAATCGAACACACCGTAGCTCCCGTAGGCCACGGAGATCGCCCAGGTTTCACAGAAATAGCTGAATCGACTTTTCCCGATGAGAGGGAATATTCTTGGCTTTTCGAAAAACTGTTCCGCCGAAATCCTCCAGCTCCCAAACAACCCTAAGAAGTTTTTTAGTGCTTGTAAGACACTGATTCGGACCGCAGAAGTTTTCATTGTTGAAAATTGACTACCCCCAAATATGCATCCGCTTCCTTTCAATATTGAAAGTAGACTGACCCCAAACAAGATCACTTGGGTCGCAAGTAAACGGTTGCGCTGAAATTGGAATTCCACGCCTTTTCGAACTCGTCGAGGCGCCAGATGACACTTCCTCCACTCCACCCGTGCTTGATGATGGCGTACTCTGTGCCGTCCTTGGCCTTTGCAAATCCCTCAACCAACACCCAGTGTCCCGCGGCCATAAGCTTAGAACCACTCAACGGGCGCCCAGTCTCCTGGTCCACCCCTTTTACCGAGATGAGTACGGGATTTCCATTCCTAAGCTCATCTTTAAGATCTTTTACCGTCGGACCGAAGGGGTCATTATCGGAGCTTGCATTGTAGCCGTAGGCCTTAGCAACTTTGACCAGCCCCCAGTGTGTCGTATCTCCATTTTCGTTCCAAAGGTGGTCATTCTCTTTTGCGAACTCGTAGAGTGATTTAGAATTCTTCTCGCCGATGATATCGCCGCTGGTAGCGCGGGGAAGGCGATTGTTTTTCTTTGGAGACTTATAGTGGTGATAGGCCATCGCCATTTGGAGCGCATAGAGTCCACATGTAGCGCCCTTCTGCGTATAATAAGGGACATCGACCTTCTTTTGCGCGATGAGAGCATTAACCTCTTGTTGCGACATATTGTAGTTCGGCGCAGGTACCGTGCCACATTCGTCAAAATTAGCGGGGGTCTTTTTTGTGTCGCTCCTCACGGGCCGTGGCTGTCTATAAACAGTATCGGCTCCATCGAGCGCGTGTCGCGCACCGCTTGCGGCACTTTGGAAGCTCCCGCGATCGGCCATTCCAGTCGCGCACAACAGGAGTACGCTCAATCCAACGATGGATAACTTTTGTTTGTACCCAACTTTGAAAAATTTTAGGTAACCGCCAAGGTTACAAGGATGAGTGGGTGTGTTCACAGGTACTCCAAAGACAAACCTCCGCTACTTACTGACCCCTTGGCCTTAAGTGCAACAGGGGGGCCAAAGCTTGTATTCTTCAAGAGTAGAATTTACTTGGAACTAGTGGGTGGGCCGTCGAATGGAAATTAGCTGTGTTGGATAACGTTACCGGTAAAGGCTCCTTACAGAGAATTAAGGATAAGATGTTTTTCAAGGAAATGGAGCGGGACACGGGGCTCGAACCCGCGACCTTCTCCTTGGCAAGGAGACGCTCTAGCCAACTGAGCTAGTCCCGCATTTAAGGTCGTTAAGAGCCCTCACCCTAATGGGTTTTATGAGTGATTGCAAGAGGGCAATATCACTGTGTTTAACTAATGAAGGTAATGCTAAAAGAATACTCAATAGCACCCTATTTTATTTCATATTTTCAATATTTTACTTCTATTCAGATAGGCTGTCGAACTAACTGAGAATTCTGTCTAAACCTTTGAGACAACCAAAGAGACTTAGCCTGAATTCAAAACCTAGCAGACCGTTCCACTCAATAAGAATACCTAGTTTCTCTACTGATCACGCACACCCATTCTTCGGGCCCACACATTGCACCCTGAAAGGATCAAACGGGGTAGTGGATGAAATTTTCGGGGATACATGCGAATCACTGGATCAAAGATCTCGGCATGGTGGTTTTGCTTCTGGGACATCAAGAAAACTCATGGAGCGTTGTCAGTCACTCTCCAGATGAAAGTTCTAAAAAAATAGCCCCTGCGAAGACAGAGGCTGATACTTCTCAAGACTCAGAAACAGAGATCCCATTTAAAGATTCCGAGCTGAATAAAAATATTACTGAATCGATCGACAAACTCAAAGACCTCGATGCCCAATTAAAAGAAAAAGATCTCAAGCCTGAGAACAAAGAACAGATCATGAAAGAATCTCGAAAGCTGCTTGAAAGCTTAGAAATTATCGTAAAATCCATGAAACTCAATCAAAACAACGTTTCCAAATCTGACCTTCCCTTATTTAAAGAGCAGTTAAGCCAATTAGAAAAGTATGTAGCCGTTCTTAACTCGGAAAGAAATTTGGAAAATAAGTTAGAGGAAATCGATACGGCCATTAAAGAAATTCTGCAAAAAGAGAAACCGCTGTCTGAGGCAGACCATGCACGATTAAAAGAACTTAGGGGCCAATTGAACGAATTAAAAAATAACTTTTTAGATCAAATCACTAGCAAAAAAGACTCAGGCTTAGGAAACAATACAGAGCTGCTTTTAGAAAGAGCTAAAGAGCAGTTTAAAAGCTTAGATAAGGTAATTGATACCCATGAAAAACAGATTGAAACCGCATTAAATCCGGCTACTCCAGTTGAGAATGCCACTAACCCAACTTTAACCTCAACCCAACCCAAGGTAAATACAGACTCTGTTTATAACCCTCCCATGGAAAACTCGAATGTTCACTCGCCAAAACCTTTAGGATTGAATGCAGACTCATTTCCAAACTCGTATAGCCGTGGCAACGATTTGAATTACCCAAATTTAAGAGGCGAGAATCGTTATCAAGAATCCTCTCAATCAAAATCACCCACCTTTAACGGTTCATCTTCTCAAGAAAATGACTCCATCCAGCTTGATAATAGATCCCCAACTAAAAATTCCTTAGCCGATAAATGGAATAGCACAAAGAATGGAATTGAATCTGATGTCTCGGAAACCCTTAATCAGCGAACTCAAAATTATAATCCCTATATCCCGAGCAATTCGAATTCACAAAAAAACCAAAATTCAGTAAGACCCAACTCACCTGAGACACCTCGAATAATCGAAGCAAACAGTTCAGATACGATCTTCAACCCGCTTGAAACATCGAATAGTTCCAATCTGCCCCTCCAAGAGACTAAAGACAACAATGGTGATACCCAAAAGCAACCATTCAGGACAACGAACAATTTGAACTCTCCTCAAAATCTCGTCTCAAATAACTCTAATGGAGAGCCGACGAGAACCTACAGTTTTAGGGAAAATCAAAAATACTCAACTAGCTCTTCCTCTTATTATGAACCTCAAGCCCCCCTGGTTGCTAACTCGAAGGTATCAGAACCCTCAGTAACAACTCAGCCACAAACCAATCAAGAGCCTTCATTAATTCCAAAAAACATCTCTCAAATTTCATATCAATTTAATAAGGATGGGACTCTGTCGTTAAGAGAAGAGAGCCCCTCGAGCATTTCAGGAACGAATTCTCCTCCCATTCGAGGCCCCGCCTCGGTCCGAGCGCAACCATCAGACAGCAACCAACCCCTGGTACCGAACTTAAAAAAAGAGGAGGAAGCAAAAATAATAAGGTCGATTTTATCATCCCCGCAGAATGAAATCACAAAGCTTTTAGCCCCGACCGCTCGCAATATGAAACCCACAACTAAAAAACTCTCTAAACCCCAGGCGCCGATTGCCAAAAACTATGAAATCATCACAAAAATCCTAGCGCTCATCAGATTCTAAGAGGGAATTTCGCCTGTCCAACCCTTAACCATTATTAAAACAGTTCACCTACTATGGCTGTTTTTACTTTTTAAATAGATAGGTTAGAGGGACGATTTTAATAGACTATTTTTTTAACACTCTCAAACTCTCGACAGCCTAGGTGCGATGCCAAGTTTGTCACTATTAACTATCTTTAATCCGATGTGTTTTAAAAGGCTTTTTTCACTCTTATTTTCAAGGGCTTGAAGACTCCACAAAGTTCGGCTTTAGGATTGCATCTCATATCTTATGTCCCAGAGGATATTTTATTTATGAGGGGTTTACCTTTAAAAGGAAGATTCTCTTTCTTATTCTATGCTTTCGTTTGGGTTATTTCCCGAACGAGCTACGCACTTCCTAATAATGATCATGAACTGAACAGCTCCAACACTGCCGAGTCCAGTGCAAGCCCTATTGAATTCCGATTTTTGGAAACTTCAGATTTATATCGGCACATCAAATCCGAACTCGAGGTATTAAATAGTTTGGAATCTGTACTTAAGAATAAAAATATTAGGGATTTCTCGTTTAATGTAGAGGATGGAACCTATTCTCCCAACCCTGACGG
>OMIX01000010.1 GCA_900299195.1 Deltaproteobacteria bacterium | reverse complement strand
GGAGATGTGTATAAGAGACAGACTCAGTAGTAACTCGCGCTCCCCTAAGTATTTTTGGAAAAGTTGACAGAAAATAAGGAGCTAAAAAAAACGCTTCTATAAATCCTTGAAACAACGAGTGTTTATCGACCCTGTTGGGGATTTTTAAAGTTTATTGTCTTTTTCTCTCTGCCTCTTCTTGAAATGATTGAAGAATTTTCTCTCTTTAGTTGGGTTTTAAAATCCAGGTGTAGGGTTTTTGTAGTTTTTTTTAGAAGGAGAAGGAAATGTTTGAAACGATTCAAGATGAAGAATTATTAAGGGACTGCAAACGACAAGTTCTATTAGAAAAGTCCGCCACGGCTAAAGTGCTTGAGTACTTAACTGAGATAGACAGAAGAAAACTTTGGATTCAGGAGGGTTTTGCTTCCATGTATGATTTTTGTATCCGTTACTTGGGCTATTCTGAAGGAGAAGCTAACCGAAGAATTCAAGCAGCAAGGCTTTCCCAAAGAATCGAATCGGTAAAGCCCTTATTGGAACAGGGGGAGATTTCTCTGACCAGTTTAACATTACTCTCCCCAGTTCTAACTCCAGAAAACGCTGATGAGCTTTTACCCAAAGTTGTGAATCAACCTTCTAGAAAAGTGGAATCTATCATTCGTGAACATTTCCCAGAAAGAGCCATCAAGAAAGAGTTCTTCGAAGTTGAAATCGATGACGAGATGAAAGCTCTGCTGGAAGAGGCTAGAAAAGTGGCCAGTGAGAAAGATAATGCTCTGCTACTCAAAAAAGTTCTTAAAGCCTTTGTCAGAGAAAGGAAACCTCGAAACGTTTCATCCAAACACACTCGGAGAGTCCCAACACCCACGGCGCGAGAGGTTAAAAGGAAATCTAATTTTCGATGTGAGTATGTGTCCGCTAAAGGCATCAGGTGTTCCCAGACAGCTCATCTGGAAGTGGACCACGTTCGGCCTTATGCTTTCGGGGGCAGCAGTAAAGATATAGAAAACTTAAGAACTCTCTGTAAAGTTCATAATCTCTACATGGCCAGGCTTTATTTTCCGAAATCTAGACAGTTTGAGACTCTAAAAAGCTAACTTCCCTGGTTTATCAGCAGGTTTGAAGCCCTTAGGGGATCCTTCTTCTGTCTACGACGTCTTAACGCACGAATTCATTCCAAATAGACTCAACACCTTTATCAAAGATTTGACGAGCCTTGACCCGTCTTTTAAAAGGAGAGCCCTCAACGCATCAGCCGTTTGGCCGCACAGAAATTTAAAGTTTACAAAGAGAGTGTAAGTCCCCCAAAATAAGAGCGATGATTCAAGCTTGTTCCCATTTAGTGATTGCCGCAAAAGATGTTGAGTGCATGCAAATGTTTTTTGAGCAATTATTTGAAGTGGCTCCTTATTTTTCTAACTCTGAGTTTTGTGAGTTTGTTCTTCCTAATCAGTTTCGATTGGCTTTTTTTAAACCTGTAGGTAAGGCAGCTCAGTTTTTCTCTAATCCCAAAGAACGGTCTCAGGTTAGCTATGGGGTCACTGTCTTAAATATTGAGGCGACCTATCAAAAGGCTTTAGCCCTGAAGTTAAGAGTAAGTGGGGAGCCCAAAGATCACCCCTGGGGCGAAAAGAGTTTTCTTGTGATAGATGCGGAAGAAAATCGCTGGGAGATTACTCAATCTCCATCAAAAAACGGAATGTTGGTTAATCTTCATCCCTAATCGGAGACTACTTTTGAGAGCCCGCTTTGTTATTAAGCGACCAATCGTAATCTAGATACGAAATTGAAGTGTCATCATTTATTTTAGACTGGACCGTTTTAGGAAGATATTTCCTCACAAAATCTTTGACCGTTCCTTTGTCGCGTTTGAAGTCTCCTGAAAACCAATCGAATATTTTAGAAAGATACAGCCGATTTTCCTTTTCGTCGTATTTATTTCTAAAAGGGTCTGCAAGAAACTGTTCTCCTTGATTGTCCAGCTGAACCGAAAGGGCAGTGCCATTGTAGGCCTCTGATCTTAGGAATGGACAGCTAACTGCACCACATACCAGGGCAAAATGGACCCGAGCATCTTTGAAAATAGGGCGCAAGGTATCATGTTCCACTTCATCAAGAGAAAGTGATTTGCCCATGGCCTTAAAAAAAACTTTTTTCCCTTTGATTTCGTATTCCGAAATTTTCCACTGTTTGGAAGTTCGATTGAAAAGCGACCCTCCGACTAACGACCCAATATCTCGAATCGAGCTTACGGGGTAAAAGTCGCTAATCATTTTCAAAGTGAAAGCATTATAGGCATTGATTAAATAGGCCATCTGTTCAGGTTTGGAGAAAGATTCATATTGTGCTGCAGTGACAGAACTAATTTGAGAAAGATAGGCTTCTAGTTGAGAATTGTCTTTTCGAATTCCCTCGTAATTAACTACGCCAGAATGGACATGGTTTTTAAGAATTGAATTAAAAAGTTGATGGGAGTGGTCGATTTCAGCACGTAAACCCCATGAACAGAAAAAAAAGAATCCTAAATAAATAATCAGTTTCATGTGACCTCAGTATTTTAGCATGTCTGCTTCTGGCATAAAAATCGCCAAAGTCGCAGGGTTAAGTTTTAGTTTGGATTTTTGATTAAGTTTTTTAATGTTGTCGAAAGTAGCCTTTAGTAGCGGGACTTCATCTTCAGCTGAGGCTTCCTCTACAACAAGATTAAACTTGGCTAAAGCCTTTTCTTTTTCTCCAGCAGCTGCCAAAATACGACCTAAATAAAAATGCCCCAGCAATTGGTAGTGGGGATAGTGAAGTCGCTCACATTGAGAGAAGGCTTTTTCGGCTTGGTCGAATTGATCGGATTTTAAAGCCATGATGCCCTTCACAAAATGATAAGCAGGATGATCAGGAACTAACGCTGTAACCTCGTTAAGAATTTCAAGAGCACGTTTGGGTTTTAAGTCGGAGTCATAGGCCGTTTTGGCTTCAATGTAGAGTTGTTCTGCTTGGGCTAGTTGAGGGTAGTCGGTGTAATAGGTTGAGTTTTCAAGTGTTCTAAAGTCTTCGGAAGAAAAAGTAGCAGGGTTAAAAGTTTTGACCGAAGGGACTTCAATATAAGTAGAAAGAGAAACTGGAGCAAGACCGCTAGCTACATAAATTTTTTGATCTTTCGAGTCGAATACCAGGCTTGAGAGTGTCGTATGAACTGCTACGGTGTTTCCCATGCTGCTCATTTTACGGTGGATTCGATCCCATTTATCCGAAAGGATGTTGACCGCTTCTTGAGCGTCTAAAGTTCCTATACGTTCCTTGGCCATTTCTCTGACTCGTTGCTGCCTTGCTCGGGTGTCTTCATTCACAGTAGCGTTTAAGTCTAAATTAGCTGACTGCATTTCAGGAGAAACAAAGTGGTTAGTTTGAACGAGCAGATCTTCTCGATTCTCAGTGACTACTACTCGATCATTGGAGAGTTCTACAATTCCCACCCGATTTTCTTCAGTACTTGCCAAAGTATAAGTCCAGGCGGCTGCCGTTCGATGTTTTTGAAAAATTTGAATAGCCTCGTCGAAACTTCTCGCTGTTTTAAGGACTTCTTGCCCAAGAACGAAAGTAGGAGTTCCTTTTTCTGAGACTTCCAACGATGGGATCGTATGGACACCCAGATATAAACCCGATTCATTGGTCCCCACCACACCCGCATTATGAACTCCAGCGGAGGTTAGTGCCATGTAACGTTGGTTGCCCTCAGAGGGGTGGTAATAAATGACAGTAGGAAATCTGTCGAAATACCCATTGAGCGGATAATCGGTGTTTCTTCCAATAATAAAATGGCCGCTTTCGGTGTAATCTCCGCGAGCGACAAAGTCGGTACAGGCTTGTCTCAATACGGCCCCGTTAATTTCTCTTTCGAAAAGGGTAGGGGAGGATTTTTGTTTTCCCAAAATGACTTGAAGTGATTCAGGTCCAAAAGCGGCGTGAATCACATCATCAAGGGGAAGTTCAGACCCTTCAGAGATGCCATAAGCCTCCAACATGAACTTTTCTCGGTCGCCTCCTTGGGACTGGATTCCATATTCCATGATGCCCTCGGTGTCGCTTCGATAGAGGTATTTGATGATAAGGTCGGTCACAAGAGGGATATTCGGAAAAACATTTCGAACTGCATTTTCTACCATTTTGGCAAGTTGGGGCATGGCTCCTTGCGCAATTTCATTTTTTAACAGTCGGCCATGTTGAAAAGCCATTTCAAAAGGATCTCCCTCCAGTGAGAGAACATACAGATTTTGTCTTCGGAATAATTTAGCTCTGTGAAAAACGCGGGAGCCATCCGGAAGATTGACTACGGGAGTTTGATATAAAAGTTTGTATTTTTCTCGAACCGAGGCGGGAGTTTCGTAGCCAAAAAGATGAGAGCTTGTGAGGGCAAGTACGATCAGAGTTATCGCATTTATCATCGGGCCTCCCGTTTGAGTGAATAACTATGGAGTTATCGACACATTTAGGAATTGGCTAAAACGACTTCGGGTTTGTTTCTTGAGAAGACTTTGCTAAATCGTTGATGGGACAATGAGTTGTAGCTTTAGAAACTTTTTTCTTAAGCCGATGATCCAGATATGCCTCTTTTCGTAACAGCTTCAAGGTTGTGGATTAGCTTTTTGCTGGTTGTTCTATTGAATGAATCCCACAGCTTCGCGATTATTGTTCCAGGAGAACTTGAGTGCAAAGCGCTTTTAGCCAAATTCAGTGACCATCCTCTTCGCCCTGTGGGAACCGCTGAACAGGAAACTATTTTTAAATTAATCGATCAAGTGGCCCAAGAATTTATGGGAAACGACAAGTTTCATTCTCCTACCGCATGGAGACAACGAACTGCCTCTTCCGGATTGCCTGGACTTGATTTGCCTGAAGACGTCGGAGGCAAGGGGTACTCTGCCCGTAAAATGGTTAATATTTTTGAGTTTGCAGGAAGGCACTCTCTAGATTTGCGAGACGTTTCTGGGGGAGGGCACTCTCGAACCCTTCTTGATTCCACAAAACCTGAACAAAGAGAAGTGATGAAGGGTGTCGCGGAAGGTAAAAATTATGTCGCTATTGCGATCACTGAACCCACTCATGGGTCTGATATCGCGGGGATGAAAAGCGTTTCAAAAAAAGCCGACGGTGGATACCTCATCACCGGAAAGAAAAAGTATAACGCTCGACTTGAAAACGGGACTCATGTCGTTATTTTCACCCAGGCACCGTCAAGTTCAGCGGATCACCCAAAGCTTAATGCTTTCTTATTGCCGCTCAATTACCCCGGTTTAAAAATTGAATCTCTAGAAGCAAGTGGTTTAAAAGGAAATTCTTTTGGAGGAGTTTCGTTTGATAATCTCTTTGTTCCCGAAAAATATCTCATCGGAGAAGACGGGCAAGGAAGAGAAATTCTTGGAAAGCATTTTACTTATTGGAGAATCATGCAAACAGCGGCGGCTATTGGAACTGCGAACCGCGCTCTAGAAATGACTTCACAAAGGCTTCTTGAGCGTGAAGTTTATGACAAACCGCTAGCCTCCATGACCCATTTGACTCAACCTTTAGGAAAGTGGACATATCGACTTCATTTGGTGATGCGAGATTTAGAGCGGGCGGCTCAACTTTATGACGAAGGAAAATGGGAAGAGGCTGACGAGTTAGCTACTGCCGCTAAATCTGAAGGAGTAGAATTTGCCCATCAAGCCGCTGAATATGCGCTCAAAACCCATGGAGCCCAAGGGTATAGTGACGAACTTGATTTAGAGAAACGTGTAAGAGACCTGCTTGGATTAACCATTGCTGACGGAGCCTCTGATGTTTTGATGAGTAGTTATGTGAGAAAAAAATTTGGAAAGCCCTTCTGGGATATCCCCTTTGGTAGGCCTAAAGAGAAGGGGCAACCCTAATGTCGTTCTATTTGAATTTTTTATTTGGTATTTTCTTGTTTTCCAGTGTCAGTTTTTCGGGCTCCTGTTTAAAAACAGTTCAAAAGCTGATTCCCCAAGGCCGAAACGTTGGCGAGATTTACTCGGAGTTGCAAAAGCAGGACGAAAATGGAAAAACAAAATTGGCGCTGCAAAGCGATTTTGATGACTTGATACGCGAAGGCGGAGGTGGGGCTTGCGCTTCAGCCACGGCATTCAATCTGTTACAAGGGTTGCGGGTCATGGCGGGCCTCAAAACCCTTCAACCCAAGCACAACCTTTCGAGAGCCTTTCGTGCGCTCCCTGAGTTGTTAGATGGAAGAGTCACTAACACACAAATGACTCAATTATTAAAGTACTTTGAAAAACATTTTCCCAAACATCAACTCAAGATTTCGGCACTGAGAACGAGTCAGTCTCAGGCAGCTCCAGGAGAAGCTCCGGGAGAGGTTTCTGAAAAGTGGGATGAGAATCTTTTTGTCCCTAAATCTAACGAAATTAAAATGGTGATCTATCAGGTTCATGATGCAAAAGGACTTCTGGTGGGACGTCATTTTGTGGTTTTAAAAAACTATGAACCGGGCAAGATCATCACAGTGATCGATCCCAACTACCCCCACAAAGAGCTTAAGTTTCAATTGACCGAGGAAACTGACCCTGCCACGGGCAAGCCATTAACTCGAGTCTCGCGGGCCGATGGAGTTCCTCATAGATTAGGGTGGGTATTCACTTTAGATACCCTTTTCTCAGCTCAGCTAGAATCTAAGAGTTCTCGGTAAAACTCTTACGACTTCAAGATTTGGCATTTTCGATAGAGATCTCTTGCACCGTAACTTTTTCAACGGTGACTTTCTCGACCGTGACCAAATATTTCTTAGTAGCCTCTGGAAGATGCCCCCACATTTTAATCGCAATGTAAATGCTTAAGACTGCAAATGGCACTAAAAAGGCTGGCCAGAAAAGCCAACTATATCCGGTCAAATACCCAAGAGATACTGATTGAAGCCCTGTGCCCAAGTAGACAAAGCCATCGGTAATGCCTGAGGCAGTAGCCGTTAATTTTCTTCCCCCAAAATCTGCCGCTGCAGTTCCCGACATGAGAGAATGAATGGCGATGGAAAGTAAGCAAATCAAGACTGCACAGGTTCCTACGACCACCGGCGAAGTATAGAGCACTCCGCAAAGAATTAGAGATAGAACTAAAATGATAGCGCCTGAAATAGCTACGGGTGGACTTCGTCTTGAGTGAAAAATATGATCGGATGCGTATCCAATCGCAAATCCACCCATAATCCCTGAAATGCAAAGAAGCAAACCCCAGTGATGAAGAAAAAATTCCGCTCCGGGCTGTTTTACTTCTTTGGCGAAAATAAAATACCATTGCATGACACCATTACGGATAACTCCAGTGGTGAATTCCACAACTGCAATCATCATGAGAACTGGATTTTTAAAAACCAATTTGAGAGTTTCTGTCATGGTGTACTCTTTGTCCATTTCGCCCGAAGAAGCGTCGTGGGTGTCAAAATCTTCAAAGTTCGCTTGAGAAGGGGTGTCTTTGATCAACCAGGCATCAAGCAAAGTCCACACCAAAAGAATGGTGGCGGGAATAAAGAAGACTAACCAAGTGGCATCGGTCGGTTTGCCTTCTAAGGCAAAGATTTGTCGGAAATAAATCTGAAAAGGGGTTGGGTTTTGAACTTGGCTTTTGGCTGCTTCGGCAATCGCTTGTCCCCAATCAAAAGCGAAATAAACACCGAAAGAGATCAAGGTTCCGAAGATGGCTCCAAAAATACCCCGTTCTCGAACATGGAACCAATAAGCTTTGACTTTGATAATGGAGACCGCCCCATAGCTTTGGAAAAACATGTTGATTGAGTAGAGAAGTGCAAAAGTAAGAGTCAAATCAAAAGGCCATCTTTGATTTAAAAGCAGATAGGTGACCACACCCATGGTGATGTTGGCGATGGAGGATCCCAAAGTAGCAATAATAATTCCGCGTTTTCCTCCAATTTTGTCAACTAAAGGCCCATTCAACAAAAATGATAATCCGTAGGTGATAGTTCCAGCTCCGAAAATAATTCCAAAGCTTTCTTTGTTCATCATGGTGCCTAGCGCATTTTTGGTGACATTGAGATTGTAGCGAGCCATGTACAGAAACGCGTAGCTCATTCCCATGGGGAACCAATTCACAAATCTTCGTATCATGAATTGTCGACTGTGTTGGAGCGGGTTGTAGCGAAAGTACAATCCCACTACAAAAAACAAAGTAAGCAAAACCAGAAGAATGGCCATGAAAAACTCCCCGTAACTGCCTGAGTCAGGCAAAACCGGGACTCTTGTATCGCGAACTTAAGAGCCTTGTAAACGGAAGAATAGCTGAAAGGGTCGAAGCGCTAAGTATAAGGAATCAATTAAGTAAGTGGTGCCTTTTCGATACCGTTTGAAGGAGCTCATTAAAATAAGGCACCGAGCCGATAGAGAGAGAAAAGGCGAAAAGGATAATAGCTATGAACTTTAAATGCCGGCTTTTGATATTGGCGGTTTTTTTAGCAATGAACCTTAATGCTCAAGACGTAGTTATTTTAAAAAGCGGGGAAGTCATTCAAGGTCAGATCCTGTCCCAGGATCCCTCTCAGGATTTTCTTGTTTTTAAATTTCCAGAGGGTGGGGAATTTCGAATTCTGAATAAAGACATTCAAAATGTGACTTCGCAAAACTATCCTGTAATGGGCTCAGCTCAGGGGTATGAAAACGCCCCTCAGAATCCCTGGGGACAACCCAATTACAATCCCTACTATGCGCAACCGGGGTATCCTCAAGCAGGCGCTTATCCGATGATGCCTTACGGGCAACCGGGCTATCCTCAAGCGGGTGCCTACCCGATGACGCCTTATGGGCAACCAGGACTTCAAAATGGATCGGGTCCGATGGGAACAAATGGAAGAGGACTCAGTAGTGTGGGAGGAGAGAACCGGGAGAAAACAAAAAAGAAAGATGGCTTTTGGGATACTCTCCGTTTGGGAGTGCGAGCCGGAATGAATTCGGCCAACGCTAAAATGAGCGATTCATCGAAATCAACTGCAGTGAACGGTTTTTCCGTAGCTGCTGTGGCTGAGATCCCAGTTTATGGTCGGTTGTCTTTTCAAACAGAATTGGGATTTAGCCAATATGGATATTCGGGAACGATGAGCGGCAGTTCAGTTAAGTTGAATTACGATGCGGCAGAGGCCCAGTTTCTGGGTAAGTTAAAATTTTTCAACAGAAATGGTCGTTGGAATTTGGCTCTTTTAGGAGGCGTGGCTCCGGGCTATCGTGTTTCGGCTAAAGTGAGTTCTGGGACTTTAGGATTAAATCCCAACACTTTCTCGAAAGTATTTTCAGCCTCGGGAGTTGTCGGCGGAAATTTATTGTATCGCCTAGGAAAAAGCACTGAATTAGGCATTGTTGTTCGCCAACTAATAGGTCTGACAAATCTTAGCCTCGACGATATTTCAGCTAAAAACTCGACCACTTATGTCGGGGCGATACTTATTTTTTAAATCAAGGCCATTCCATCTTTCATTAAAAGACGCATTTTCTCAGATGAGACTGGAAAAAATACAAAAACCTTTTCCTATTCTTTCTATTATTATTCCCACCAAAAATGGAGAACAATTCATCTCAGATGCTCTTCAATCGGTCATAGACCAAAACTATCCAAATCTGGAGGTTATTGTTGTAGACGGTGCTTCAACAGATAAGACTGTAGACATAGTCAAAGGTTTTATTGAGCGTTACCCATTTATCACGCTTGTCAGTGAAGCGGACTCCGGTCAATCCCAAGCGATGAATAAAGGGCTTAAACTTGCACGCGGGGAGATAGTCGGATTTTTGAACGACGATGATTATTACTCGAAAAACATTTTTGAGGAGGTAATGAAATTGTTTTCTTTATCAACACAGCCGTCCTTGTTCATTGGAAATTGCTATAGTTACAATCTGGAATCAAAAACTGTTAGCTTGCAGAAACCCTCGCTCATTGGAATCGAGTATCCCTTGTTAGGTGTTCAATTCCACCCTGTAAACTCTTCGCAGTATTTCTATCATAAGTCGGTTCATGACATTATTGGATGCTTTCCAGAAGATGAACATTTTTCCATGGATCTATGGTTTTATCTTGAGTGTTGCATATCAAAAAAAATAAAAATTAAATATGTTGATCACAACTGGGGAAATTTCCGATTATATCCGGGTACCAAAACTTTCGATAACCGGGACCTAACAGGAATCATGAAGAGAGCTCGTAGAAAGTATTGTTCTAAATTTCGAATCGTTCCCACGTTGCATGCTGTGCTGCTTAGAATTGTGAAAAAGTTCTCTTGAGTTTAAAGTGTTCTGAGACTATTCCCTTCTAATTTGCCTGGAGAGAGAATCGGCTACTACGCGCACTTCAGCTTCGCTGAAGGTTTGCTGCGTAGCCTCCCCTTCACTAAAAAAAGGTTCGCTCATCGCTCCCTTTTTTTTGCTTCGTGCTCCCCCTAGGTCGCACTTAGCACCGTTGCGCTTCGATTCTCTACTTAAAAAAATTAAAAGGGAACGGGTGACAAGCACCCATTCCCTTCTAATTTGCCTGGAGAGAGAATCGAACTCTCACTCCCTTGCGAGAATTGGATTTTGAGTCCAACGCGTCTACCAGTTCCGCCATCCAGGCACAGAGACATTTCTAGTAAAATGGCTGTCAAGATGTACCAAGACCTCAACGGCCTTTCAAGAGCTTAACTAAAAAATGTGATTATGATTTATGTCCAATCTTTGAGTATTGCTAAACTCCCAAGAAAATTGATACACTGAGTTATGGGAGCGAGCAGAACGTAGGTGGCGAATCAGTTCCCGATTCAAGTGTTAGTTCCGCTTCGGTTAATGATCTTGTCATTAACAGCCACTTCGTAGTTACCCTGGTCTTCGATTGATTTGAGAAAGGAGTTTCGACTGTCCTCAAAGCTTCGTAGGTACACCGAGCCTAGGAAGTGGTTTCTGGGCTTGTGGGGTAATCAAGAAGAGGGCGATAGCCGTTTAACTTCAAAAAGGAGAGCGGCAACGTACCGTTTGAGTAAAGACGATTGAGTTGAAATTTGAGGCTGACAAGCGAGTTGGGCCAGTCAGGCGTTACGCCAAGGACGCCAATCTCCACAGCCCGTATCGGTATACATTCATCGCTCAGGCGTGTTGAAAGAAAGGTGGCGTTTGGAGGCTAGGCACTCATAAAAACTTAAGTGTGAACCTAAAATACCGTTCATTCGGGAAGGTTCCTCTAAGAAAAACTGTAGGGTGCGGCCCCTTATTTTGTTAAGTGAAGCTAAGACTGCAGAGGTGTTTAGAAGAAAAGCTTTCTCCCGCGTGAGTATCCAAAATGGCAGGCGTGCTAGACATAACTGGTTTGGCACGCCTGAACTCTAAAAAGATAAAACCACTTTAAGTTCAAGTTTTCGTGCTAATCGACTTCCTTGGGCCGCTGCTTGAGTAGTCAGTGAAGAACTAAAATCGGCAGAGAACTCTTTAGTTACCGAAAATGAATAGTAGGGAAAATTCCATGGTAATTGAATGGAAGCCCTCATCTTTTCATCGTCCCATTGGGTATTTAACTGGAAAGCTAGAGCCTCTGTAAAACTCTCCTGTCCCGTGATAGCACTCAAGGTTCTTGAGTGATAAACCCCCACGTTAAAGTGGTTCTCTCGGTATTCAAGCTTGGATGAGCTTTCTCTAAGATTCCACCCCAAAAGAAGGCGTCCCGATTGTTTGGGGATTGCCTGAGAAGTTGAATAGGTTGATGGCGTTGGGGGGCTGAGATTTTCAGAATTTTCGGAAAATAAAGTGATGTCATTTAAGGTGTCTAAGGTTTTTTCGATAGATTTTGCGGTTAGGTTTTGAAAAGTGAATGGTTTTCGAAGGTTTTCTTTGACCCATTCATTCAGTTTGGATCTTACGATTTGTTCTCCCTGAACTTTTGCGGTTTGCCGTGCTCGAGTCTGGTTTTGAGCCGACTCCATTCGGAGTTGGAGAATATATTGGTTTTGTGAAGGGAAAGATTCAGAAAATACAAATGGGCAGTACAATAAAAATATTAGCTTGAAATGCGAAAACCTACCCACGTCCCACCTGTTTTATTCGCTTTCTAAGAAAGAAAGCTCTTGGCCAAATAGCAAATGCGTGGCCAATGCAATTTGTGCTTAAGAGAGGGAATTAGATTGTCGAACTCATTATCGAATGGACGCTTTAGTGACTGTATTTGTCACCGAGGTTAAAGTGCGTTCAGAAGGGCGAGCTTTAGGATTAGGTCTCATTTTTACTCGATTGGCTGTGTGAGCTAGTTCGGAATAGACGCTTGAAGCAAATTGAAAAATATTTAATTTGGGTTTTCCGTTTTTGTCGGAGGGGAGAGATACTACTTGCATTCCTCCTCCGTATCCGCCTTCGCCGGAAGCCGCATTTGAGTTTCCTCCCATCATTTGCGCTAATAACGAATCAAAAGGATCGCTTCCTTTGCTTTCACTGTTTGAAAAGCCACCTCCACTGCCACCTCCATCGCCTTCGCTTCCGCTGTCTCTACGTTTGGAACCTTCGGGTTTGATGATGGGTGTTTGGTTTAAATTGGCACCAGTTTCTGCAAGAGCTTTCTTTAATAAGTCATCAGCGGACCCTTTTCCTGAAGCCAGAGCCGAACCCAGTACTTTAGAAGCCTCGTTTCCAGTTGCATTCTCATTTTCGTCTTTTTTAGCGGTGATCGTGTTGGCATCAATCATTTGAGGGGTCGAAGTCGCAGGAAGTACAGGACCTGTGGGAGCTTTAATGTCAGCTACTTGGGTTTCTTTTGTTGTGGGTTCTGCCGGGGGCTCGAAAGGTTTAAATTTGTCTTCTGTGTCTTTATTCGAGCTTGAGCTGGGTTGTCCTTGAGCCAGTTTTGATAAGTCTGGTTTTTCTCCGTCTTCAGGCTCTTTTAGCTCGGGAGGTTGAAATGGGGTCATTTGATTTTGGCCAGGAGGGGTGTCTAATTTTTTCTTTTGATCTCCGTTTTGAGCTGCTGAAGCAGCATTTTGAGCGGCTTGAGCGCATTGTTGCATAGCCTGCATACGAAGCATGGCTTTCATTTTAGGGTCTTGTTCTTCCGCGGCCGCTTTTAATCCCATAATACAACCAAGGCCTGCCATGGCGGCTCCTGCCGCCGCTGCTGCTGCTGCTGCACCCGAGTTTCCAGAACGGTCGCCACCACTGTCAGATGAGCTGCTAGCCTGCTGCTGTTGGTCTGTGGGGGGCGGTTCTGATTTCAAAGGCTTAAGACAAGGCGATAAGAGGCTAAGAATCACCATCAAAGTGGTTGAGAAGGATGGGTTTAAGTCACGCTTCAAAATAAGCCTCTTTCTTTACAGAAATAGAGGTGCAAGGCGGGGGCCACATAATTCCTAGTGAATACAGTGACTTAGAGTTGAATGTTTGTGTAGCTTCTAGGCAGTTGAGCGTCTCTTATACAATTTCTAGAAAGATTGACTTTCTGAGCTAAATTGAATACTTTCTGCAGTCTTTAAGAGGTGATTTATGGCAACCCATGCGTCAGCGGTAAAAGCTGCAAGACAAGCTAATGCAAGAAACAAAAAGAACTCGGAAGCCCGAGCTAGATTTCGTACGATTGTTAAAAATCTTCGAACAGCTATGAAGAGTAATTTAGGCAAAGAAGCTGAAAAAACGCTTCAACCCCTTCTAAACGAAGCCCAAAAGGTTTTGATGAAAGCGGCCAACAAAAATTTGATTAAGAAGAAAACCGCTTCTCGGTATGTGGCTCGATTGAGTCAAGCAGTTCACAAAGTCACTCACGCTTAACAATAAGCGCCTTCATAGCGGGGTAGGGTGGGATCCACTTCAGAGGCCCAGCTATCGATTCCCCCTTTGAGTACACACACATTGGTAAAGCCTCGGTCTGCTAAGAAAGAAGCGGCATCGAGGCTTCTTATTCCGAAATGACAATAAAGTAAGAGCGGTTTTTCTCTCTCCCAATTTTGTAAAATTTCATCAAGCAAATCGGCGGTGAGGGGAATCGATTTGGGCAAGGATCCCATGTTCAGTTCCCAATTTTCACGAACATCTAAAATTGAGAATCGGGTTCCTTCTTCAATCAATTTCGAAGCTTCACTGGCGGGAAGTTCTTTGACTCCCTCGGAACGATTGGACATTTGGACTTCCATAAAAACTACCTGAGGCGGTGGTAGTTGATGGCGAGCGACTAGGGTTTTTAAAGATTCATTTCTTTCCTCAGCCAATATTTTCAGGCCGTATTTCCTTTGAATAAAATCGTAGAAGTTAGGGTAGAGGTCTGCAATCTCGTGTATCAGCGACTGCTCCGTAATAACGGGTAAGCTGTCCCTTTTAAATAAACTGCTTATTTTTTCTAGTAGGATTTTGGTCATCTACCTTTTGTAGTTCATGTAGTCCATAACGTGTTTGTCTCTATCTAGAACAGAATACTCATATTCTTTGGTATGATAAAGGCATTCTGTTGGGCACACCGAACTACAAAGACCGCAGTAACAACACAAACTGACATCGATCTCAAACCGCTTGAGATCCAGGGTTTTCTTAACTCCACCTTTAGTGAATTCGGCAGTGGAAGAGGCCTCTTTTTTATCCGCTTCGATGTAAATGCAATCGACAGGGCAAACGACTGCACATTGTTTACAAGAAATGCAATCATCTACGTCATTGAATAATAATCCACGGGAACCCAAAGGAAGTTTATCGCGGGTTTCTGGGTACTGGATGGTGATGTCCCCTTTAGATTGAACTTTCCAGAAAACCTTGAGGGTAATCCCCATTCCCTTAAAAGTGGTCAAAGTCGCATCTTTGACCATCCCTAAATATTCTGTAAACGTCATCGGTCTACCTCTCCTAAAACGATGTCTAAACTTCCAATAGTGGCGATCAAATCGGCCACCATCACTCCCTGACTCAGTTCATTCAGAGTGCTGATGTTCATAAAACATGGGCTCTTACATCTTACTCGATAGGGTTTTCCCGTTCCGTCAGAAATAATGTAGAAGCCTAATTCACCTCGCGGGCACTCGGTTCTGGAATAAGCTTCCCCGGCAGGAGGTTTAATCACTTTCCCTACTTTCGCACGGTGAGGTCCTTCGGGAATGCCGTCGATCAGTTGTTCGATGATTCGAACACTTTGAACCATTTCTTTCATACGAACGATGTGTCGATCCCAACAGTCTCCCAAAGTTCCCATCTGTCCTGTGCCAACTGGGACATCAAAATCCACTTCTTTGTAGATAGAGTAGGGGTGGTCTTTTCTTAGATCCCATTTAAGACCTGCACCTCGCAACATGACTCCAGTGAGTCCATAGGTGTGACAAGTTTTTAGGTCGATGACTCCGATGCTTCGTGTTCTTTCAACAAAGATTTTATTAAAGCTGACTAGATTATTATATTCGTCAATTTTGGGTTTAAAATAGACGAGGAAGTCTTTGATTTGTTGAACGATTTCGGGCGTGATGTCGCGGTAAGTTCCACCAATCCACATGTAGTTATAAAGCAGTCTAGCCCCGGAGAGTTTTTCGAAGATATCTAAGATCATCTCACGGTCTCGAAACCCATACATGAAAGCCGTAAAAGCCCCCATATCAAGACCGTAGGTTCCGTAAGACATAAGGTGGCTAGCTATCCGTTGAAGTTCTGAAATGATCACCCGGATGTACTCAGCCCTTCTGGGCACTTCAATTCCAAGAAGACTTTCAACTGCTAGGGCGTAGCCCATGGAATTGTTCATGGAGGCCAAATAATCTAGACGGTCGACGTAGGGAGAAACTGCAATATAGTCGGAGTTTTCTGCATGTTTTTCAAAGCATCGATGCAAGTACCCAATTTCAGGGCGTGCTTCCTTAACAATTTCGCCGTCGGTGGTCACCACAACTCGAAGTACTCCGTGGGTACTAGGATGCTGAGGCCCCATGTTTAAAAGAAGTTCATCGGTTCGAAGAGTTTCTTTGAACTCACTTTGAGGAGTCATACTTTGTGTTTCTAATGACATTAGTGGGTTCCTCCTTCAGAGGGAGCTGAATCTTCAAAGAATAGAGGCACAGGCATTCCATTGTAGTAATCCGGGGTCACATAATCTTTTCTTAAAGGGAATCCCTGCCAGTCCTCTGGGCATAAAATTCTGCGGTGATCAGGATGGTTTTCAAACTGGATTCCAAACATGTCGTAAGTTTCGCGCTCGTGCCAGTTAGCTGCTTTATAGAGGTCGGTAATACTGGCCACTTTAGCTTGCTCAGTTCTGGGTAAATAAACTTTGAGCGAAACAATCATTTTATCGGTGTAAGAGCCAGGGTGATAAACCACGCACAAAGCGGGAAGGTTCGGGTAGTCAACCCCGCTCACTAAATGAAGAGTTTCAAACTGGAGTTCATCTCTTAAAAATTGAATGACCTCATGGATGGCCGAGGGAGCGACCTTAATACTAGCATCCGGTTTGGATTCCTCTTTGCCTAAAATACCCTGAGGGAACTTTTGGGATAGTTGGTTGAAAATATCTTCGAATGTCATGCTTGCTTCCTCATGAAACCGAGAGGTCCTAAAGCCGCCTCTTGAACTTTAATTTTTTTCTGAAGCATCATCACCGCTTCAATCAACGTTTCGGGTCGGGGAGGGCATCCAGGAACATAAATGTCCACTGGGATGACTCGATCGACCCCTTTGAGCACATGGTAGCCTTCCTGCCAATAGGGGCCTCCTTTGTTTGAGCAGCTCCCCATGGAGATTACCCACTTAGGGTCAGGCATCTGTTCGTAGAGCATTCGAATTCGTGAGGCCATTTTTAAAGTGACAGTTCCAGCCACAATCATCAGGTCTGCTTGACGCGGAGTGGCTCTAAAGACCCCGCATCCAAACCTTTCTAAATCGTAATCGGCGGCACCTGTAGCCATCATTTCAATCGCGCAACAGGCTAACCCGAAGGTTAAAGGCCAAAGAGAGTTGCTTCGTCCCCAATTCAGGACATCATCCATGGTCGTCATTACTACATTATCGCCTGGGCCCACGAGGATCCCTCCTTCATCAAAATTTAAGCTCCAGGAGATTAGCAACGGACTTTGAAAATGGCAAATAAAAGCGATGATTTCCGGGGAGTTTATCAAGGAAGAGAAAAATACGGGGTTTTTATCCTACAGAGACCAAGAGAGACCCAAAACGATAAAAAACTAAAAAGATGGAGGGGGCAAAAAATATTAGTTTTGGGGTGTTTAAATTGGGGACGAAATATTTTTTATGCTACTTGAAAGTTGTTTTATCGTCGTAAAGATGAGTGATTGATGTTGAAAACTGTGATTTTTTTTAATGTTCACTGATCTTTTGTGGAAAGAAGTTTTTGGATCGTGGAGATAAAAAAATAATTAATGCCTTGATTCAAAATTATTTTTGCGTCAAACTATTTTTAGAGTTTGCAGCTTTGGCAAGTGCAGCTCGTTAGTAACATCACAACCATTAACCTAAAAACAGGGGATGTCACAATGGCTACAAAGAAAAGAAAAAAGGCTGTAAAAAAAGGTAAGAAGAAAACCACTAAAAGAAAGACTACCAAGCGTAAAGCTAAGAAGAAGTCTCGTAAATAGTGAGTGATAGGGAAGTCTAGAGTCGTTTATGACTATAGGCTTTTTTAGATGTAATTAGTTTGGGGGGTTAGTGAATAGTGCTATTAAGCAGTCATTCATTAACCCAACAATTTTAGAGCTAGTTGCGGTGCAGAATTAGCTTGAGCCAACACTGCCGTTCCTGCCTGACTTAAAATATTGTGTTTCGTCAATTCGGAAGTTTCGTGAGCCACATCAGCGTCTCTGATTTGAGAGAAGGCTGCAGAAGTATTCTCTTCATAGTATTTCAAAGCTGAGATACCTGAATTGAGTCGAGATTCTGCGGCTCCAATTTCGCCCCGTACATCAGCAATTTTGTCTAGGGCTCGTTGAGTTTGTTCCAGAGTTCCTCGAGCTCCATCAGCATCCCCAATTTGGAAATCGCTCAGTCCAAGAGTGTTCAGATTCACTTCAAAGTTAGTGGAAACTAAGATTCTATCTTTTTCCTCTTGATTGTTCGGTCCTACTTGGATGGAGATGGTTCCACCTTCACCGTTGATGAGAGGTCTTCCATTGAATAGGGTGGTTTCAGAAATTCGATCCAACTCAGATTTAAGCTGTTGATACTCTTTATCGAGATATAATCTTTCTCTGTCGCCATTGGTATCTGAAGAGGCCTGGGTGGCTAGCTCTTTCATCCGAATCACGACGTTCGTGATTTCGTTCAGAGCTCCATCCGCAGTCTGCAGAACGTAGAAGCCATCGTGGGCGTTCTTAATGTTCTGAGCTGTGGCTCGCATCGTAGCTCTTAACGATTCCGAAATGGCCAACCCCGCGGCATCATCCATGGGGCGAACAATTCGAGACCCAGAGCTTAATCGATTCTGAGTATTTTTAAGAGCGTCTTGCGACTCTTCTAATCGATGCTGTGAAGCGATCGACTGTACGTTGGTGTTAATTCGAAGACCCATATATCCTCCCTTGAACTCCCTATCGCATCCAGCGTTCTTGCAGTCTCCTTACTGCAAGGGAACATTCTGTTCCGGGGATGAACCTTCTGGTTTCATGAGCACAATATCTTTTGTGCTCACCCTTTATTTCGTCAGATTGTGAAATTAGATTAAGAAAAAAATGAAGAAACGCGATTTTTTCTTGGAGGCATTGAGTTAAGTTCTCTTGGAAAAAAGGCTAAAAAACAACTTAACTAACTATAAAGACAAAGGAAAATAGATTGTGTGACTGGGGTGAATTATTTGTGCTGATTTTTTAAAAAAAAGAGAAAATTTCACATTATTAGTTTTAGATTTTAGTTGATATACTTTTACAGAATGAAAAAAAGAATTTTACTTATAGATGAAAGTCTTACCGTTCAAAAAGTAGTTGCTCTCACTTTGGATAAGGACAACTACCAAGTCCTCTATGCTCGAAGTCGCCAGGAGGTGATTAAGGCTGTGGTGGATGAGCCGGTCGATTTGATTTTGCTTAGTGAAAATGTCGGTGGGCTCAATTGGCCAAGCTTTCCTAAAGAATTGGAATCTTGGTTGGGCACTACGGAGGGGCTTCCTGCGATTGTGTTAATTTCCGGGCAAGAGATCCGCGAAGCTAAACACTTTGCTGCGGTGCTAAAGAAGCCATTTAGCCCTCCGATGCTTCAGGAGCTTGTAGAATCATTGCTTGGTAACCCAGAGAATATAGAGAAGACCTATGAAAAGGATCGAACACGAATGATCTCCGAGGATCCTCTTCAGTCCGTATTTAACCGTAAGTTTTCTGATGAACATGAATTGGTGCGGCAGACTTTTGAAGAGGACGAGCCTAAGTCGAGCTCTAATCATGAAGTGCATGAAGTGATTGATTGGCAAGAGCCGGAAGCCGTTGAGCTTTCTTTAAATAAGGCCACTCCCAAAACTGCCTCTGAGCTATGGCAGTCGGAACCTTCAAAATCCAATATCGTTTCAAAAGCTCCAGGCACTCCCAAAGAAAATACGGAAGATCTTTGGGGCACTCAAAATCAACTCAGTTCTAACTCCGTGGAGGCATCTCCTATGAGGCAACAAGATAATGCGCTTTTAAGTTCCGAAGATTCAATGGCTTATAAGTCGTTTCTTCAAAATGAGGTGAAGTCAAAAATCCAAGAGCGGGACTTAGAGGAAATGGTAAAGAAAGCTTTGACTGAATTGATGCCTCCCATCGTGGAGAAGTTGGTTCAACAGCGGCTAGACGAACTGCTTAAAGATCATGAAGAAAGTTTAGCTTCTTAAAATGGTGTTGTTTGCCTGAAGTAGTACCCAACCTAATTAGATACGAGTCGCTTGAGTCGACCAATTCCACTCTAAAAAAACTCGCTGAGTCGGGAGCCGCTGAGGCTACCGTAGTTGTGGCTCAGCAACAAACTTCAGGGCGAGGTCGCGTCAATCGCAACTGGCATTCACCTTTGGGAGGGCTGTATTTTTCAATTCTTCTTCGTCCGAAAACCGATGGTAGAATCACCGACTTTTCGCTTTTGACCGGGGCTGCCATGGCCCAAACAGTAAAGCGATTTTTTCCTCAGTCGATAGCTGTGGGAGTCAAGTGGCCCAACGATTGTCTCTTGGGAAATAAAAAAGTGGGTGGAGTGCTTTGTGAGAGTATCGGAGTTGGACACTCCGCGGCCCTCATTATAGGAGTGGGCTTGAACGTCAACATCCCGCCTTCAGAACTGGTAGCTTTTTCAGACCGTCCCTTTCAGGCCACTTCATTTATGGAAGCCTCTCAAGGCAAAGTTTTTGAGCTTGAAAGTGTTTTAGAGAACTTTCTTCAAGTTTTCTTTCATCAACATGAACAGTATTTGTCTTATGGGTTCAGCTTTGTGCAAAATTCTTGGGAAAAACACTGCCTTTTAATGGGGCGCAAAATAAAAATAAGAAATACAGGTTTGCCCGAGGAGAGGGAGCTGGGCCATGGTTATATCGAGGGAACTTTTCTAGGAATTGATGAACAGGGGGCTCTTGTGTTATCGGATAGCCACGGAAATCGACGTTCTTTGGTCACTGGAGAAGTTATATGTTGTTGGTAATGGACGTGGGGAATACTCAAACCTCCTATGGGGTATTTGAAAAATCTAAGTTGGTTTACCATTGGCGTGGGGAAACGAAACCGGTGAGGACCGTAGATGAGTATGCGGGTTTCTTGTTCCCTCTATTGAGCTATTCTAAAATTTTAGCGGAGCAAGTGGAGGGAATTGCTATTTCTTCAGTGGTCCCCTCATGCAATTTTAATTTAAAAAAATTCTGTGAAGTTTATTTGGGAAAAGAGCCTTTTTTTGTGACCCATTTAAGTCGAGCTTCATTTTCTATCTCCGTAGATAATCCAACTGAGGTAGGGGCCGATAGGTTAGCTAATACCGCATATGCGGTTAAAAACCTGGAACTTCCTGCGATTGTCGTCGATCTTGGCACTGCGACTACCTTTGATGTCGTTAGTGAGAAGAAAGCTTTTGAAGGAGGGATTATCCTTCCTGGAATTGCGATGGGAGCAGAAAGTCTGAGCCGAAAGACATCGCTGTTACCGTTAGTTCCCACTGATTTTCCTAAAAAAGTGATTGGGAAAAATACGGTTAATTGTATTCAAAGCGGGATTTTGTTTGGTTATTGTGATGCGATTGATGGGTTACTCGAGCGACTACAAAGTGAGATGGGAAAACGTTGTCAAATCGCTCTTACTGGGGGAATGGCTCCTTTAATTCATCCCCATTTAAAAAATCGGACTCAGATTTTACCCAACCTAACCTTAGAAGGGATAGAGATTCTGTATCAAGAGAATCGCTCTTAATATTTTAGACGGCGGTCACCCAGAGGAGGAAAACTCCATTGTAGACACCGGTGGGGCCAGTGGTCTTGAATCTTAAGACAAGTGTTTCGGCATCCACAATGAGGTTTTAAAGAGATGTAAAATCGGGTTTCTTAAGTTTAAAGTAGATTGGTTAGCAGCGAATCTTGGTAATTAAAAAATAGCCATTCCACTGCTGGTTTAGGATTTTAAGTTGAGAACTTAAGTGTTCCTGACAGAAAACTTTGAGGAGGTTTAATTCATAGTCAGATGAAATTAATTCAAGCCCCTCACTTGAGGTTAATAAACTTTTAATGGTGCCTCCATTTTTAAATGAGTGATTCATAAACGAATTGGGATTTAAGGTACTCGATCCTAAGCTCATGAGTTGCAATTTTTTGTTTTCTAGATTCTTTCCTAATACCGGAAATGCCTCTTCAAAAGGGAACCAACCACCCCAGATAACAATGCGTCTGTTTTCCAGTTCTGTGAGAGATTTAGATATTTCAAAAACTCTTTTGGTTCTCTCAGTTGTACCCCTAATATAAGTTCTAGCCTCGAAGATAAGACAGACGAATAAGACGAGAAAGCTAACAGCTTTCTGAGAAGGTCTTGGTTTTTTTGAGGATAATAAAAAGGGAGCTGAAAGCAACAGATACTGTAAAGGGATCATAACTCTAAAAACTGCTGGTTTTCCAGAAGTCCCGATAACAAATAAAGAAAGCAAGGTAGCTATCCAAAGGAAAAATAGTCTTAAGGAAGGAACTAGAAAAAAAAACACGCATGAGGTTAAAAATAAAGGACCCATGTTTTTGAAATGCATTAACCAATCTAATCCTCTGGCCCAGTTGAAGTTAAATAATCTAAAGTTAGTTCGATGATCTTTTAGTAGCTCAGCAATCATTTTTGATTCTTTTAATTCCAAATCGCCTAAAAACCAGTTTTCATACAGAGTAACATCATTCTCCGACAAGCCCTTCTCAAAAAGCAGATTTCTGTGTTCCTTAAGTTTGTTCCCCCACCCAAAATCGATCATTTTTCTTCGAGTTTCAAAAGTTTCATTATAATCACGCCAAGCTGGATTGTTGTATTGAAGAGAGTTCCATCGTTCAGCAGTTAATAAAACAAAAAAAAGGAATATACCCCCAATCAGTAATTTTTTCTTTAGGTTCGTGGGTACTAAAAGAAAAAAACTAAAGCCCGTTACAAAAACCAATACTGTTTCATTCGAGCGAATTACAAAAGAAAGAAAAACAAGAAAGAAAGAAAACAGAAGAGAACCATACCTGTGGTCTCTTTTATAAACCTCGATCCAACATAAAGCTGAAATAGCAAGCACGCCGGCACTTACTGTGAATTGAGGTGATATTATTAAGCGGAGCAAAATGATCGCTCCCAATGAGAAGGAGATAAGCATACCCCAATCAAATATTAAAAAGGCAGTAACTATACTTACAACAGATAAGCAGTTTGCTAAAATTAGGGCAATTGAGTAGCCCAATATACCATTTATTGGAGGAATAGCTCTTACAAAGTATCCCCAAATGACATTTGAAAACATTAGAAGAGGGGAAGAGGTTTTAATAATTCCAAACCCATGTGCTATCATCGATAAGCCAACATCATCATTAGTTTCCCAGCGAGGGGATAATTCCGAGCACAAATAGAGGCATAGCACAGAAGTAAATAAAGCCGACGCTAGGAAGCGCTTAGAACGATGAGAATTGGACATGGCTTATCCCATGATATCAAATTACTTTAAAAAAGCGGGATTTTGTTTGGTTATTGTGATGCGATTGATGGGTTACTCGAGCGACTACAAAGTGAGATGGGAAAACGTTGTCAAATCGCTCTCACTGGGGGAATGGCTCCTTTAATTCATCCCCATTTAAAAAATCGGACTCAGATTTTACCCAACCTAACCTTAGAAGGTATCGCGATTCTGTATCAAGAGAATCTTTCTTAATATTTCAGATCCAGTCGACGGTTACTTGAAATGAAACCTAACCCACCCGAAACTCTCTCTTAGCATTTAAATATCAATATGATAGAATTTTATTTCAACTAATCTTCTGGGAGATTCAATCATGAAATTCAGTTTGTTTTTTTTCACTGGAGTGGTGGTGTGTTTATTGTCATTGATGAGTGTTGCATCGGATCATGATGATGGGGAAACAGAACGCAAAGGGCGCTCTCTCAATATCACCGATGTCTATGCTTTCAGGGAAGATAATCAAACGGGAAATCCTGCAGATGCTGCCAATCTCATTTTGGTGATGAATACCAATCCGCGTTCGTTACCCGGACAACAATACTTTTTTAGCACTCAGGCTCGTTATACTTTTCACTTAACCCGTGTTTTGGATGCTGATAAAAATAAAAAACCCACGGGAGCCGATGATATTTTATTGACCTTATCTTTCAGTGAACCCAATGCTACGGGGCAGCAAGCGATAAGATTGGTCTATGATGATGGTTCTGCGACTACGGCGACACAAACGACTAGCGGAAGCGGAATTGTTACCACCAATATTAGTGATTCTAAGGCAGAAAGATTGGCCAATAACGTGGTTTCTGTGAGGGGTAAGTTGCTCACGGTCTTTGCAGGACTTAGAGAAGACCCTTTCTTTTTTGACGTAGAGCAGTTTTTTAAAGTTCGCGCTAAGGCCGTAGAAACGTTTGTTGCAAATGGGGGAAGAAACCCACAGTTTATCGGGTTTTTGCCGCCCAACCAGGCTAAGGACTTTACTCACAATTACAACGTTAACTCCATTGTGGTTAGAGTCCCATTTGCACTTCTTCAACAAAACTCAAATCAAACAAGTTTTGATGTTTGGACAACCATTTCAGTCCCTCGATAAATCACACCAAAAAGGGAACATTCATAAAAAGGAATAACTATGAAAAACAAGAAATTTATCACAGCGTTGGGTTCATTGGTAGTTGTGGTTGGGGGACTTTTATTTGTTCTTCAAAACTGCGGAGTTAAAACGTTTGACCAAAGTGGTGGAGGGCAGGTGCCTCGAAGGGCCGATGATGGGTTTGTTCAAATTGAAAGACTGGGTAGGCCAGCAGTGAATGAAGGCCTTATTATTTCAAATGATAAATTGCTAGCCTTCAATAGCATCCCGCCTACGTTAGATTTGGCAACTGACAATCCCGCAGTTTTAGCGGTCCTTCAAGAAGCTGCGACTGCTTTAGGGGTAGTGGATGCTCTAGATGGAACCGCCCATTTTGAAGCTGGATTTAATAGCAAAGTAGTGGCCGGATTTCTTCCTGATGTGATGAGAATCGATACCACTAAAAATATTCCTCCAGGGACAGCGGCGTATAACGGAGCATTCGAACTGGTAAATGGGACCGCCCCTATTTTGACGGGAGGACGTAAGCCGGAAGACGATGTGGTAGATATTACTCTCAGTTATTTGGTGGCAGGCGATCCTAGTGGGAATTCAGTGAAAGACAATGTTACCTACCAAGGCGTGAGCGGAAATATTGCGCAAGGGCATAAAAAACTACATGGTCAGGCCAATTATGGCGGAAGTGCGACTTTCCCATTTTTAGCCACCGCATATTAATTTGAGGGAGCATGAGCCAGGGTCGAGTATGGTTAGGTTATGTGCTCCTTCCGTTTGCTCTCGTATTGGGGATTGATCAAGCCTCAAAAACTTTAGCGCAAAGTTACTTGGTCAATCCTCTTTCGTGGGGCCCTTTTATTTTGGGGCTTCACTATAATACCGGTTTTTTTCTAGGTGGTTTTAAAGATGCCTCTCAACTTCTGACTGTGATTCTCCCGGTGTCGCTGGGGGGATTTCTCGTTTACGCCCATTTCGTACTTCAGTATTTTTTACCGATCGCTTCAAAAACCTTAAGGATAGGTCTCTCTGTTCTTTTCGCATCATTTATCAGCAACGTTGTGGATCGATTTAGATTTGGTTCTGTCGTTGATTTTATTTTTGTGAAATTGGGAGTGATTCAAACGGGGGTTTTTAATATAGCCGATTCGCTTCAGTGGCTTGGGGTAGGGTTGTTCTTCTTTTCTTTTATTCGAGAACGAAATGTCTTTTATCCCCCCGAAGATCGAAGAGGAAGGCTTTGGATCGATCCTTATTTTCAGGGGAAGTATTGTTTGACCTTGATTTTTGTCGGAGCCAGCTTTGGATTAATTTCAGGTTTTCTTTCCCATTCCTTTCTTCAAATCGTCTTGAGTAGAACAAGTTTACCCTTTGAACAGACAATCGGTATCCAAAATACTTTTACCTGGAGTTATCTTTTTATCTGTGCTTTCTTTTTTGTCAGTCTATTTTTAATAGGGATTCGCCTTTCTCATCGAATCGTTGGACCTGTAAAAAGCTTTTCACGATTTTTGGATGACTTGATTAACGGAAAAAATTCCCAGTTCAAATTGCGTGAGCGAGATGAGTTTATGCATTTTGAAGAACTGGCCATGCGATTTCAGACCCATTTTCATGAAAACTTAGGGATGATAAAGCCCAAATTAGAAACAGGGATGAAAGCTCCTTTTATTTCCGGGACAACTTTTAAAGGAGAAAGGATTGGTCCGGAATATTTCGAGGGTAAAAAATCTTGGGTTATTTTTTACCGGTATGCTTCTTGTCCTTTGTGCGCTTTGCATTTAAGCGAAATACGTCCTTTGATAGACAGAGCGAAGAATCTGGGAATAGCTGTTGCTGTGGTTTATGAAAATGCGAAAGATAAGTTTATTAAGCCGCAAAAAGAAACGGGCGAAATAGGGCGACTTCTAGGAGAGATGCAAATCCCATTGATTGCAGACCCCGAAAAGAAACTTTATTTTCTTTATCGGACCCAAAAAAGTGTCTTGGGATTAATTTCTTTTAAGGCGATCACTACATTTCTTAGGGCTAAAAAATCAGGGTATCTTCAAGGCTCGATTGATGGGGAACTCAGTCAACTTCCTGCCCACTTTTTTCTTGGAAAAGAAGGAAAAGTGGTGGATTGTTACTATGGAACAACTATCGCAGATCATCCCCCTCGAATGAGAATTGAAAAGTTTTTGGAAATTTAGAATGATGATGAGTCTATGAAGTTTCGTGAAATAAATTCTTTTTCCCCTCTATCCTGGGGAATTCTTTTCTTTTTCTGTTGTTTGGCCCAAATGATCGTTGCTCACCCTTTAGATATGGGACTAGTGACATTGAATGAAGAAAACCAGGGGATTCGGGTTCGCTTTGAGATGAACCCCATAGCCGTCAAAAATTGGGTGGGGATAAATTCTGAAACTCCGACTGAACAAGATTTTCAAGAAAACCTCCTGAGCTTGCAGCAAGAAACATTAAATAAAATAGCTCTCATCCGGGGGGGACAGAAATGTGTTCCTCAAGAGAAGGCCCAGATTTCTTTGAGTTTGCCTCAAAGTGTAGGGATTTCGCAGTACTGGGAGTGCGCGGAACAAAAGGGGCCACTAAAAATGGAGACCTATTTTTGGGATAAACTTCCCAAAAGCTATGAGTTTATTGTCCGTTTTTATTCTTCGAAAGAGGAGCATTTTAGTTCTTTGAATACCCATAAGCCGCAATTGCAGTTTGAGTTAAAAAAGACAGCTTCAGGAGCGGGGGCTTTTATTGGGTTAGGCGTTGAGCATATTGGAGTAACGCCTAGCCAGTGGTGGACTGGACAGCAATTTCGTCTGCCAGACGGTTTAGATCACATTTTGTTTGTGGTGGCTCTTTTGTTGTGTGAAGTCAGCATTGTTTCGGTGTTGAAAGTAGTGACTGGATTTACGGTGGGCCATTCGATTACTTTGGCTTTAGGAGTTTTGGGCTTTGTTCCATTTTCATCGCGTTGGGTAGAGTCGGCCATTGCTTTTTCCATTGCTTATGTGGCTGCTCAGTCGATGGTGATACAAAAAAAACGAGACCATTGGAAAATAGCATTGGGATTTGGTCTGATTCACGGGATGGGATTTGCAAGTGCCCTCACCGAGCTCAATTTAAAATCTTCTCAGATGTTGAAGGCTCTTTTAGGTTTCAACCTCGGAGTCGAACTAGGACAATGTGTGATTGTGGCTATGGTGTTTCCTGTGTTTTACATTCTTAGACAGAGCAGGGTGACTGAGAGGATAGTTTTTAATCTGGGAGGGGGCAGTATTTTTCTCATGGGAACCTACTGGTTTATTCGTCGCGCTTTTGCTTCTTAACTGTTAAGAAGAGAAGGGAAGAGAGACTTTGAATGATTGGCATTAACCTGTTGGGCGAGATTTTCAAAGAAATGCTTTTTGGACAAATTCCCCAGTTTTTCCTCGATCATTGCAGCTTCAAGATACAAATGTTCATCTCGGATTCCCGTTCTCAGACTGGCTTGGATAGCCTCTTGAGCCTGTCGCCAACGCTGGGCGAGCCTGTAACTTTTGGCTAGAGTGTAAAAGACTTGAGAACTTTTTCTAAATTTGACCTCGGCTTCCATTAGCTGAATGGCTTCTGGGGCTTTGGAGAGTTGGTTGGAATCTAAGAGAATTAAAGCCAAATCCATTCGGTGTCCAAGGTTGCCCTGAGACAGTTCTTTTCTCATCAAAAGTTCAGCTTCATTTCGAGATTCCCTAGCGATTTCCTCCTGCCCATTTTTCTCTTGGGCAAGGGCATAGAGTCTGAGGTAGTTTACTTGTCGGGTCAAAGTAAAAGCCTCTAAGAACTTTTCAGCTGCCTTAGAAAAATGTCCTCGAGCCGATTCTAATTCGCCTTGTAAGGAAATAGCCAAAGGATATTTAGGAATTATTTTAGAGCACTCTTTAAGTAATTCTTCTGCCCAATAGAGCTTCCCTTTTTTGATATAGAACTTGGCAAGTTGAGCTCGCGCCCAAGCTGAAGAAATATTTTCGTCGATATCTTCTACTTTGAGAGCTCTAAGAAAGTCATATTCGGCTTCAGACTCTCTTCCTTGTGCATTGAGTACTAGGGCTCTTAATGAATAGGTATCGACTGAGGGGCGCTCTAAAACCAAGGTGTCGGCCCAGTGAGAAGCTTCGGTTAATTCGCCTTTGGCTAAGTAAGAGGTTACCAAAATGGAAATGGCCTCTTTTTTATGTGAGGTACCGAGAGTTTTTTTACTTAAGTCGATAGCTTTGTCAAAATCATGATTCGCTTCTGCAATTCGCGCTAAAACAAGTAAGGATTGAAAATTTGGGTGGGGGAGAATGGTTAAAGATTTGCGAGCCAGATTTTCTGCCTGGTCATAATCATTTTTTTTACCCGTGGATTGGGCTTGGGCTAGTTTTAAAGAAGCCAGAGAGGCAAGTTGGAAAGGATCGGGGGTGTTTTGATTGATTTGCTTTTCCAGAACTTGAATGCTGTCAGACAGTTGAGAAGAACGGTTCTGAGTTAAAAAACGGTAAGGGGGAAAGGGAGAGCGGTTCCTCCATGAGAATGTGAGAAAGGAAAGAATTGCTACGATTAAAAATGAGCCTTTGAAAATAGATGATTTTTTCATTCGTTTGTCTGCCTCTAAAAAAATCCTAACAAAAGGCAGAAGATCAAACAAGAAGAACCCAAGGATGGGATGGGAACGACGAAGTTAGAGTGGGGCGAAGGCTTACGAGGCGAATTGGATAACGCCATTATACGAGTTAGGTTTAAGTGTAGAGCCCACAAACGAATTTTGCGCCAGGAGGAAGTAACCTCCGCCTCAATCGGGCGCTTTGTTTCAGATGAATATTGGTTTTTGTCAACCAGGTTCCGTTTCCATTACATCCCTATGCGTAATCAACCACTTAATTAAATTCCATGGAGAGATCTATTTCCATTTAAAGCCTAAACGCATGAACAGTCGTCTTTTTAAAGTGAAAAAGACCATATACGAGGATAGAATTAATAGGGAAACATGGAATTCCTCCCATGCATTTGATTCTATGACGTATCGAACTGCCTATCTTTTAAACCCAAAGTATCGACCTGACATTGACGGGTTGAGAGCTATCGCTGTTTTATCTGTAGTTGTCTTTCATGCATTTCCAAAATTGATGCAAGGTGGATTTATCGGGGTAGATATCTTTTTCGTTATCTCTGGCTTTCTGATCTCTACTATTATTTTTGAAGAGCTCGATAAGGGAACCTTTAGCTTCGCTAGTTTTTACTCGCGACGAATCAGGCGAATATTTCCCGCTCTAGTGTTCGTTTTGTTGACGGTGTATATCATTGGTTGGTTCCTTCTCTTTGATAATGAATACAAGCAACTAAGCAGTCACATAGCTGCGAGCTCAGTATTTTTTTCTAATTTTCTTCTTTGGAGTGAATCGGGTTATTTTGATAGTTCAGCCGAAGCAAAGCCCCTTCTGCATTTATGGAGCTTGGGTATTGAGGAGCAGTTTTATATTCTGTGGCCGATGATTCTTTGGCTCGGCTGGAAGAGAAAGTTCAATCCACTTAAAATTACAGCTATTTTCACTGTTGTCTCATTTTTGCTAAATGAAAAGGGGATTGGAAGGGATTCTGTGGCCACGTTTTACTCACCCCAAACTCGATTTTGGGAACTTTTAAGTGGCAGTTTGCTTGCTTGGTTTAGTTTGTACAAAAAACGATATTTTGGGAGCAATAAATCTAAGTTTGATCTTTGGCTAAATAAAATCCCCTTCTTTAAAAACTCAGCCGATTTTCATAAAAAGCTAACTGATACAATTTCCCTAATCGGACTTTTAGTTCTGATTTATGGATTTTCTAGAATAAATAAGACGGTGCTTTTTCCCGGAAACTGGGCTTTAATCCCGGTCTGTGGCGCAATGCTAATTATTATTGCAGGCCCTAGTGCTTGGGTTAATAGACTAATTTTATCAAATCGTTTAGCTATTTGGTTCGGCCTAATCAGCTTTCCCTTGTACCTGTGGCACTGGCCCTTACTTTCGTTTGCATACATTATCAATATTGGATCCCCAAGCAGAGGTGTTCGATTTGGCGTAGTAGTAATATCAATAATTCTAGCTTGGTTGACCTATTGGATAATAGAAAGCCCCATGCGCTTTGGCGGGAAAGAGAAAAGCAAAGTTACAGCGCTCATTGTACTTTTGGCCAGTATTGCCCTCGTGGGATATTGCACATTTAGGCAGGATGGATTTAGATTTAGAGCCAACGATAAGGAAGTGTTTATTTACAACTTTGAAAACTCATTTCCTAATTGGACTTATTTTCAAAGAGCAAACTTGATGCGCGAATGGCGATATGATTGTGATTTTCTTAATGTGGAAAAATATTTAAAAAATGGAATAATGGATAGCACTCCCCGACTGCAAATTTCCTCCTCCTGCTACAAGAGAGATGCTAAATTTGATAAATCAGTTTTAATCTGGGGAGATTCGCACGCGCAAGCTCTACGCCCAGGCATCAGTCGGTTCATTCCAAAAAATTGGCAGGTGTTACAAATTGCCACGTCGGGTTGTGCTCCGAAACTTGAAACAGAAGGTTCTAAGTTTCAAAGCCGATGCGCCCGCTCTAATTTATTAGCTATTGAAACAGTTAAGAAAGAACTCCCAGATGTTGTTGTTATTGCTCAAAGCAATAACCATTCATTTCAAACTATGTCGGATCTTTCCAAAAAACTAAATGCGTTTGGAGTTAAAAAAATTGTTTTTGTGGGTCCAACTCCCCAATGGAACACTGATTTGCCAAAAATCATTGCTCGCCGACTATGGAAAACAAAAGAGCAACGAACCCAACTGGGAATCAATCGTGATATAATTAGCAGCAACAAACAGTTATCGAGCAAGCTTTCGTCTTTAGCCAACACTAAATATATTGATATTATTAATTTGCTTTGCAATTTAGAGGGATGCCTGATGTACACCGGAGATGATATTTACGAATCCCTAACGACCTGGGACTACGGTCATCTGACCCCTTCCGCCTCAAAATATTTAGCTCGTCAGCTCCTTGTTGACGAGATCACATCTAATTGAAATGTAGGTCTCAGTCTGAACTTGGTTGCCGTTATAATAGAAATACCATGAAAGTTTCTTAAGTCTTTCCCAAAGTGAGAGCAAAAGCAGTAGGCTTTGACCTTGATAGCTTGGATTTGATCAGGGCGAAGGTGTATTTTGGGATCTCCGGAAAATTTATGAGACGCTAATCAGAAATATAATACCCGTTTTGGTCCAACGGGTGCTGTTTCCATTACAGTACTATGCGCCATCAACCATCTACATAAATTCCGTGGAGAACGTGTATTTTGTCTAGAATACACACGATGTGTAGTGACTATTTTTGCGCGTAAAACTGGTCTACGAATAAAACTAGGCGTTATCTTTAAATGAAAATGCAGTGGCATGGGTGTTGCTGTTAGGTCTTCTGGGCAATTTCCTCTGTGGGCAATTGCTGGTGTTTCAGTTGTTGTTGCGATGAGTATGTTGAGGTTGAGTATGAAAACACATGGATGGTTATTACTGTTAGGAATTCTGTTTTTAGCAGCTGAAACTGCTAAAGCCGAAGTGTTGATTCCTGTGAGTCGAGTCACTCAAGTGGCCCGCACGACTGCCATTCCAGTTGGGACTCATAGTTCGGGTTTAGCCCCGGTTTATCCGTATCCCTATCCCTACCCGAATCCCTACCCTTATCCTTATTATGGAGGATATCCCCGGTATAATTCTTTCAGCTTCGGTATCAGTATCGGAGGTTTTGGCGGTTTCGGACGTCCATTCTTTGGCCCTCGTGGTTGTCGGCGATGTTGCCGACCGGTCTCTAGATGTCGAGTCGCTAGAAGGCGTTGTTTCTAAATATCCCAGATTTTGTGAAATGGGATAGCTAGGGTAAAGTGGTCTCCGTTAAGGGAGAGTTATGAACGATTTTCAAACCTACAATTTTGAAGAGTTAAAGCGAAATACCAAATCGTTGCGGGATCGGTTTGAGTTGCTTAGGGGGCGGCTTTGACGTCGACCACAAACGACTTCGAATTTCAGAGATAGAAAACCAAGAAGCCCAAGAGTCCTTTTGGCTGGATCAAAAAAACGCTCAAAATATTTTAAAAGAAAAAGCACTGCTCCAATCGAGTGTGGATAAAGTTTCAATGGCGCAACGCCATTTAGAGGACCTGACTGCTTTGATAGATCTGGTAGAGCTTGAACCCACTCAGGAAAATCTCAAAGAAGTTGCAGCAGAGGTCTCCTCACTCGAAAAACAGATTCGGGCCATGGAACTGGCGCAAATGCTTGCGGGGCCCAATGATTCGGCTGACGCTTTCGTTTGCATCAATGCGGGAGCGGGGGGCACTGAAGCCCAAGATTGGGCTCAAATGTTGATGAGAATGTACGTTCGGTATTCCGAAGATCAGGGCTTTAAAGTCAGTTTGATCGATCAACTGCAAGGTGAAGAGGCCGGGATTAAATCTTGTACATTTTTGGTTCAAGGCTCTTATGCTTTTGGTTTGTTAGGAGCTGAAAATGGAGTCCATCGGCTGGTGAGAATCTCTCCTTTTGACGCTAATAAGCGTAGGCACACTTCTTTTGCCTCAGTTTTTGTGTATCCCGATATCGAAAAAGACATCGAGATCGAAGTGTTGGACAAAGACCTTAAGATAGATACGTTTCGAGCGGGCGGGGCCGGGGGACAACATGTGAACAAAACGGATTCTGCGGTCAGACTTACCCATATTCCCAGCGGAATCGTTGTTTCTTCTCAAAATGAAAGATCCCAGCACCAAAATCGAGCCATGGCGATGAAGATCTTAAAGGCCCGGCTTTTTGAACGGGAAATGGAAAGGCGTAATCAGGAAAAGAAAGTGGTAGAAGATTCCAAAATGGACATTGCTTGGGGAAGCCAAATTCGTTCTTATGTGTTGGCTCCTTACCGATTATGTAAAGACCACCGAACTGAATTTGAAGTGGGAGATGTTTTGTCGGTTCTAGATGGTAAACTTCAACCCTTCATTGAAAATTATTTGCTCAACAAAGGTGTGAAATGAAAATTTTAATTTCAAATGATGATGGCATTGAATCTCCTGGAATAAGGGCTTTAGCTGAAGCGGTGAAAAGTTTCGGCGAGGTTTATGTGGTAGCTCCACATCGAGAAAGGAGCACAGCCGGCCACAGTTTAACTTTGCACAAACCCTTAAGGATTCAATCCTTGGGTAATAATTATTTTTCTACTTCCGGAACGCCCGCTGATTGTGTGTACTTGGGAATTCGTGAAATCGTGAAAGGCCGTCCTGATGTTATTCTTTCCGGGATCAATCGCGGTGCTAATCTGGGAACCGATCGTTATTATTCAGGGACAGTAGCTGCGGCGAGAGAAGGGGCTCTCATGAACATTCGAAGCTATGCTTTCTCTTTAGTGGATATGGCCGCAACTCTTCCAAACCATCCTAAAGAGCCTTTAAGATTTGAAATGGCAGCTCAAATGGCCAAGAGAGTTTTGGAATCTACTTTGAATACTTCGTTTCCAGCCCATTCACTCTTAAACGTGAATGTGCCCAACCTTGAGGCCTCTCAAGTTAAGGGAATTAAGGTCGCTCGACAGGGGATTCGATATTACAAAGACGAAGTGACCAAACGAGTGGATCCCCGGGGACGAGATTATTATTGGATTGGTGGAGCTTACGAGAGATTTGAAGAAGCTCCATTGTCGGATTGTCATATTATTGAAGAAGGTTTTGTCTCCGTGGTTCCTATCAACATCGATTGTACCCATAATGAATTTTATACGACACTAGAGAGAACTCTGAAGAAATAATCTCATGAGCTGTGATAGACTATTGACCTACGAAACTCTCACTTAGGGTTTTGTATTTCTTACGGGACTTCCCAAACAAGCAGTAAACAAAGATTTACCTTAAGTAGTGCTTTGATAAGGGGGCTAATAGGGAATGGGATTTTCTTTGGCTTGGCAAAAGATGAACAAGCTATGGAGATGGATTATTCTCTTAGCTCTGATTTCGGGGTGTGCCGGGGTTCAACCTAGGTACCATCAAGTTCGAAAAGGGGACACGAAAGAAAAAATTGCCGTTCGATATGGAGTCGCACTGTCTGAACTTCATCGCTTTAATGCAGGGATTGAGAAAGGAATTCAGATAGGAGATAAAATTTATATCCCCTTTGAAACCATCGCGGGTTGGGATGAAGGGGAAACAACCGAAGACGAATCCCCCGATTCTGATACCTCTTTAATGATGGCCAAAAATGGTAAACGAGGGGGAAGATCCCCTTCGAGTTTAGCTCCTCGATTTAATTGGCCGGTGATAGGGGCTTTAAGTTCCTCTTTTGGAAAGAGAAGAGGAGAAAATCATGATGGGATTGACATCGCGGCTCCCAAAGGGGCTTTGGTGTTTTCCTCTCGGTCCGGACATGTGATCTATGCCGGAAATAAGATTTCGGGTTATGGCAACATGGTTATTGTTCGTCATCCCGATACCTACGCCACGGTGTATGCCCATCTTTCTAAAATACTTGTGAAAAAGGGGGATTTTGTTTCCCGGGGACAAAGACTAGGACGCGTGGGGGATACCGGACGAGCCACCGGACCCCATTTGCATTTTGAGGTTAGAAATAAGAGTTATCCTGCCGATCCGTTAGCCTATCTGCCCAATTTAAAATCCCGAAAAAACTAGAGCTGTTCAAAAAACAGTAGCGTCGCGTCAAGCCTTCAAAAAACTTCACATCTTAAGGTTGACTGACTTAAAATATGGGACGAAAGTACGGTGCCGTTAAAAAGAAGAAGGGCGAACTTTTTCTATGTCAGAACACTTACTTACAGTTTCTAATGCTGAAGATGATTTAAAAAATATAGCCTTCACGACCCGTTTAGAAGACTTCGTCAATTGGGGGCGAAAAAATTCTCTGTGGCCTCTACCATTCGGTACAGCTTGTTGTGCGATTGAATACATGGCCACTGTGGGAAGTCATTACGATGTTTCCCGATTTGGAGCTGAAGTCGTGCGTTTTAGTCCAAGGCAAGCGGATTGTTTGCTTGTTCTTGGTACCGTTGTGGAGAAAATGGGGCCCATTTTAAAACAAATTTATGATCAGATGCTAGAGCCCAAGTGGGTGATTGCAGTGGGAGTGTGCGCTTCCAGTGGTGGTTTCTATCGAGCTTATCATGTCATGCAAGGGATAGATAACATCATCCCTGTGGATGTTTATGTTCCTGGGTGTCCACCCACCCCCGAAGGCATTATTTATGGAATGTTAAAGTTGCAGCAAAAAATCACTAAGGGAGGCATTGTTCGTGCTAGAGACCGACACAAAATTGCTCGCTAATCTGTTGCCTCCTCTGCCCAAAGATTTACAGACCCATGTGGTTTCAGTGGAAGAGTTTCGAGGAGAAATCACTGCTACTGTTCGTAAAGAGGGGCTTCGTTCGTTGATTACTTTTCTAAAAGAGGATCCTCATTGTCGTTTTGATGTGATGATGGATCTGTTTGCAATGGATTATCAAAATTACAATCAAGAAACTCCAGAGCGGTTTGCGTTGGTCTATTATTTAGTGTCGCTTCTTCAAAATCGGAGATTGAGACTAAAAGTGTTTCTTTCCGAAGAGAACCCTCGGGTCGATTCGATTCATGATCTGTATAAAGCCGCAAATTGGTTTGAACGAGAAGCCTGGGATCTTTTTGGAATTCAGTTTGAGGGGCATCCTAATTTAGTACGTATTTTATGCCATTCAGAATTTGAAGGGCATCCCTTACGAAAAGACTATCCTTCGGACAAATATCAACGGCTTAAAACGACAGCCCCTTCGGAAGGTTTGTAATGCACACGACTCTAACACCACCAGAATCGTCGAAATACATGCGTTTGAATTTGGGTCCTTCCCATCCTGCGACCCACGGAACCTTGCGTATTTTTGTCGCTCTTGAAGGGGAAGTGATTCGCGACATGAAACTTGAGATAGGTTATTTGCATCGCTGTTTTGAAAAAATGGCCGAGACTCATACCTGGAATCAAGTGATCCCCTTCACCGATCGACTGAATTATGTTTCAGCCATGATGAATAATGTGGGGTACGTCATGGCGGTTGAAAAGCTGTTAGGCATTGAGGTGACTAAACGTTGTCAGCGAATCCGAGTGATTTTGTCAGAGCTTTCTCGAATTATTGATCATTTGGTGTGTATTGGCGCCAACGCTGTGGATCTCGGGGCCTTAACCTGCTTTTGGTATTTCTTCCGTGAAAGAGAAAATGTTTATGATCTCTTTGAAGCGCTTTGTGGGGCGCGGCTCACCACCAGCGTGACTCGGGTGGGAGGAATGTACAAAGATTTACCCGAAGGTTGGGTGGAATGGTGTCGTCGAGTGGTGAACAATCTTCCTCGAACTTTAGATGACGTGGATACTCTTCTTACCGCTAATCGGATTTGGATTGATCGGACAAAAGGGGTTGGGCCTATTTCAAAAGAGAATGCTTTGGAATATGGATTCACAGGCCCTTGTCTAAGAGCCACAGGCATTCCTTACGATATTAGAAAAGCGATGCCTTATTATGATTACGATAAATTTTCTTGGAATGTCGTCACAGAGAGCGAAGGGGATACCTACGCCAGATATTTAGTTCGCATGGGTGAGATGAGAGAGAGTCTAAAGATCATTCAACAGGCGTTGGATGATATTCCTGGGGGGCCTGTCAATGTCGACGATTGGTCGATTTGTCTTCCTCCTAAAGATCAAGTGTATAACAGTATTGAAGGGCTCATGGCCCACTTTAAGTTGATCATGCATGGGATTCGTCCTCCGTCAGGGGAAGTTTATGCGTGCACCGAAGCCGCTAACGGAGAATTAGGTTTTCATGTGACTTCAGATAATCAAGGTAGGCCGTATCGAGTTCGGGTGAGACCTCCCTGTTTTGCGATTTATCAGGCATTCCCTGAAATGTGCATTGGGCAGACCGTGAGCGATGCAGTAGCTACTTTAGGTAGTTTGAATATTGTAGCTGGAGAATTGGATCGATGAATATCACTTTTACCCCCGAGAACCAGGTTCGCTTTGAAAAAATTATTTCGAAGTATGAAACCAAAGCTTCTGCTCTTTTGCCCACTCTTTGGCTGGCTCAAGAGCAATTTGGATATTTAACCAACGAAGCCATGGACTATGTGGCGCAGTTATTGGACATGGCACCTGCTCATGTTTACGAAGCGGTTACTTTTTATGTCATGTTTAAACGTAAAGACATGGGGAAATACTGTCTTCAGATTTGTAATAACATTACGTGTTCTATGATGGGTTCTGACAAACTCATTCAAGTAGCGAAAGAAGAGTTGCATATTAATTTTAATGAGGTAACTGAGGACAAACTATTCAGTTTGGTTCCAGTTCAGTGTTTGGGTTCTTGCGATACCGCTCCAGTCGTACAGGTCAATGAAGAGTATTGTGAAAATTTAACTCCTGAAAAATTCAAAGAGCTCATTCACCGTCTTCGTTCGGGCAAACGAGAGGAAAGGCCAGGTCTCTCATGTCAGTAAATGCGACCTCGGTCTTTTTGACCGATGAACAAAAGATTTTGTTTAAATATATTTCAAAAGACAATTTGCATTCGATTTCTGTGTACGAGAGCACGGGCGGATATTCTTCGTTGAAGAAAGCTTTTTCGATGAAGCCCGATCAGATTATCGATGAAGTTAAAAAAAGCGGACTTCGTGGGCGAGGGGGCGCTGGTTTTCCGACGGGAAATAAGTGGGGTTTTGTCCCCTACCATTTAGGCAAACCGATCTATTTGTTGTGTAATGCTGACGAATCTGAACCTGGAACTTTTAAAGACCGGGTGATTCTCGAAAAAAATCCGCATAGTCTTATCGAAGGGATCATTGTTTCAAGTTTTGCTACTCGATGTCACAAAAGCTATATCTACATTCGAGGTGAATATACTCATGCTGCAAAAGTGGTAGAGAAGGCTATCGAAGAGGCTTATGCCAAGGGATATTTAGGCAAAAATATTTTGGGTAGTGGCCACGATTTAGATCTCGTTCTTCACCGTGGAGCTGGGGCTTACATTTGTGGTGAGGAGACGGGATTGATATCTTCATTAGAAGGGAAAAAAGGATATCCCAAATTGAAGCCCCCTTTTCCTGCGGTTTCAGGATTTTTGGGATGCCCCACCGTAGTGAATAACGTGGAGACTTTGTGCGCAGTTCCTTGGATTATTGAAAAAGGTGGAGAGGCCTATACCCAATATGGAAGAGGGCAGAGTAAAGGGACAAAGCTTTTTTCGATTAGCGGTTGGGTCAATAAGCCCGGGACTTATGAAGTAGAAATGGGCGTTCCTCTTAAAGACTTTATACAAGATTTGGCTGGGGGAATGAGAGACGGAGCTAAGTTAAAGGCTGTGATCCCCGGGGGAAGTTCGACTCCTCCGCTGACTCTCCAAGAAGTTGAAACGGCCAATTTAGACTATGAGTCGATGACTACTTTTGGAACCTTTTTAGGTTCGGGCGCTATCATTGTGGTTCCAGAACATCATTGCATTTTAAAATTGCTTGAGCATCTTTCTGAGTTTTACTGGGATGAATCTTGCGGGCAGTGTACTCCTTGTCGGGAAGGAACTGGCTGGCTCTATAAAATGGTGAAAAAGATTGCCCACGGCCATGGGACTCCAGCCGATATCGATTCATTAAACAAAACCGCGAAAAGTATGATGGGAACTACGATATGTGCTCTTGCGGATGCTGCGGCGATGCCCGTTTTAGGTTTTATTAAGAAATTTCCCGCCGATTTCCAAGCTCATGTAGATCACAAGGGATGTCCGTTAAATCAGTGTGGAGGGTCAAGCCATTGAGTGAAGCACCCAATCAAATTAAGTTAACGATTAATGGCCAAGAAGTTTCGGCAAAGCCAGGAATGACCGTTTTTCAGGCGGCACAAACAGCGGGAATTTTCATTCCTCATTATTGCTATCATCCCGATCTTTCGATTGCTGGGGTTTGCCGAATGTGCATGTGCGAGATCGAAAAAAATCCCAGACTTCAGATCTCCTGCAATACTTTAGCTACCGAAGGAATGGTAGTTCGGACTGATAGTCCAAAAGTGACAGAAACAGTTCAGTCGGTGTTAGAATTGCATTTGATCAACCACCCCTTAGATTGCCCTATTTGTGACAAAGCCGGCGAGTGTAAGCTCCAAGACTATTATAAAGATTATGGTCTTTATAAAAGCCGAATTGAGTACGAGAGTAAAAATCACAAGCCTAAAGTTGTGGATATCGGATCGATAGTTCTCGATGATGAGAGATGTATTTTGTGCACTCGTTGTGTGAGATTTACGGCTGAAGTCACCAAAACTCACGAACTGGGAATATTTAATCGAGGCGATAGGAGTGTTTTAAGAACGTACGACGAAAAAGCTTTACGAAACGAATACACTGGAAATTTAGCTGATATTTGCCCAGTAGGGGCTTTAACGGCAAAAGAGTTTCGATTTAAACAACGAGTTTGGTTTTTAGATAGAAAAGATTCTGTTTGCACTCAATGTGCTCGGGGTTGCAATGTTACAGTATCTGTCAATCCTCAGACCACTAAGCTTTATCGAGTCGAGCCCCGTCGAAATCCTGATGTCAATCAAAGTTGGATGTGTGACACAGGCCGATGGAATGTTCACTATGTCGGGGATCAAACAAGGATTAAAAGCCCTCTTGTTTCATTGAAGGGTCAATGGGTTGAAGAGACCTGGGAAAGTTTTTTTAAGGCTGCCGGTCAAGCCATTCTGGCTCAACCTAAGAAAGTGTTAGTTGGGTTATCAGCTTACATGACCAATGAAGAGATGATGGATGCCCTTGAGACTTTATCTCAATTAGGCGTTTCACAATTTACTTGGTTGCTGGATGAAAAAACAGTGGAGGACCGCCAGGCCTTCGACGGTATTTTAAAACATCACGATCAAACTCCCAATGCGGCTGGATTTTTACAGATTATGGAGAAAACAAAGACTCCCTGGATGAAGCATGAAGAGGCTATCAAAAAGCTTCAGGCTAAGGAGTATGATCATTTTATTCTTTTGGGACTTGAAGGTGTCACCATGCCAGGCGTAGCAGACCTGTTGGTAAAAACTCCTAAGGAAACTGCAGTGATAGTTCATGCGACCACTCAAGTCGCTCTGTTCGAGAAAGCCTCTTGGGTGCTACCTAATACTTCGAGTTTTGAGAAGTCTGGAACGGTAGTTAATGCTTTAGGAATCCTGCAAAAATTGCAAGCCTCCATGCCATGGCAGCATATTTCACGGGATGTTCATGCTCTTGTGTTTGGAATCAAGCAGGGCAATGACAGAACTGTTTCTCCCACAGCTAGGTATCAAACTGTCTTTAAAAGGTTTTCTAATGAAGCTATTTTCCCGGGTGCACGGAGTGACTGGAGAAAAATGCCGGCCTCCGGTGTGAATATTGGAGTGGTAGGAAGAGCAGAAGGGATTAAGTATGCAAAAAGGTAAGTACCAGCTTCCGATTTCGCAAAGAGTTTATTTGATAGCGATTTTAAAAGGGATGCTAGTGACTGCTCGTCATTTTCTTAGAAATGTGCTTAGGCCTGGGCAGATGCCGACTATCAATTATCCGGAAGTTAAAAGAAAATACTCACCCCGTTTTCGTGGGTTGCAAATTCTTACAGTGAAAGAAAATGGAGACATCCGGTGCACGGCGTGTATGTTGTGTGCGACGGCATGTCCTGCCACTTGTATTCATATCACGGCTGCAGAGCACCCAGATCCGAAAGTTGAGAAATATCCTGCCGAGTTTAATATTGATATGTTGAGATGTGTTTTTTGTGGAATGTGTGAAGAGGCTTGTCCAGTCGATGCGATTCGCATGGGTCCGACTTACGAGCTTGCTAACTTTGATCGAAGTGATTTTATTTTTACTAAAGAAGAATTGGTGAAACACGGCAATCATACCGTGAGCCAAGTCAAACACCATTAAGACTATCTATAAAAAATACCGGCTAAAGATTAAAAGATTCTGAAGGGTGACCGCTACCGTTTAAGCTTGTTGGGAGACTGACACTTTTAGGGGTAGGTGTAGGCGGAGGAGAGGGAGCCGGTGGAGGC
>OMIX01000009.1 GCA_900299195.1 Deltaproteobacteria bacterium | reverse complement strand
GGTTATGGATAGAAATGCTAGATCAGTGCATTCCCCAACCTTGGCCCGACGATCTTTTTCGCGCAATAGAAATCTTAAAAATGAATAGCTCGAAATCCAGTGCGCTCATCGATGATCTCTTAGAGATCGCTAAAGTAACTCCCAAACAGTCGGAGATTCACCCCGTCGATCTTAAAGTATTGCTGGCTCATATTCTAGCCCCGCACCAAGAAGAAATCGAAAGTCGTGGGATCAAGGTGGTTTTAGGGGAGTTGCTTACCCTTCAGGGGAATCCAGTTCAATGGGATTCGGTGCTTGGTAACTTGATTCGAAACGCTTTGATCTATCAAGACAAAGACAAAAGCGGCGAAATTCGAATTTGGGCTGAAGTCGCTCAGAACTATTATCATGTTTTTGTTCAGGACAACGGAATTGGAATCGCTTCACAATATCAACAAAAAATATTTGAAATGTTTGAGCGACTTCATTCAGATTCCGAATATCCGGGCACGGGGATAGGGCTTGCACTTTGTAAGAAAATTGTTCAAGGCTGGGGAGGGCAAATCAGTTTAGATTCCGAGCCAGGTCGGGGAAGTACATTTTGTGTAAGTTATCCAAGAGAAAGTTCTTTCGGCGAACGAAAAAGTGCATAAGAAGTGAATTAATTTTCGGTGGGGATTCCAATTCCACGATTTTATTGAAGCAGACGCTAGCATAAAAAAACATTAATTTTTGAGCTTTTAGGGCTTGAGCTTGAGCCATAATAAAAAGAGTCAAGCCAACAGCCCTTACCAGGGTTAGTGTTTTTCGCCGCGGGGCTGTATAGGAATGTCGCTGAGTCTATAGAGGTGACATTGAAATTTAGGTATAATATTTAAATGAAATATTTTTCAGCTGCTCTTCAAGGAAGTGCCATGTTTTTTACTTTGTTGGTTAGCCAAGTAATCATTGTGACATCGCTAGCTCTTACTGCGCTGTGGCTTTATTTAAAAAGAATGCGAAATGAAGACGCTAGCGAAGCTGAAGACTCAATGGGAAATTCTGCAGGGATTTCAAAAGAATTTCTGAGCGAACTTCAGCAAAAAATAGCGACTTTAGAGAAAGAAAAAGAGGCCTATCTTAATTCTGATTCAATTCAATTGCTGGGAGCTGAAAAGCTAAGAACAGAAGAACTTCAAAAAATCAATCAGGTCACTGAAGATAAGCTCAAAAGTCTTGAGACTCGAATATTAGATTATGAGGTTTTGAAGGATGAAATAGGGCAGTTGACTCAGTATAAGAAGGAAAATGAAAAGTTGAAATTGGAACTAGAGTTACTGCAAAAACAAGTTTCTGCTCCGCCAAATGCACAGGCGGCGGCTAGGGCAACAACTGCGGTGGGATAAGCAACATCTATTAGGTTAAATCTCTGACCCGCTGAATTATTCCTCTCGGTTTTGATGACCGCTACCCTTTAAGCTTACTGGGAGACTGACACCTTTATTCCTTTATTTCAACGGGATCACCCAGATAAAAATGAAAAATCTCGTCCTGTGGGACTAGGTGCAAAGTTGAAAAACTTTCTGGAGTTACCAGATAATAGATCGCAGTTCCGTAAGAGCGCTCACCTTCGTGCTGAGGAAGGGTATTGGCTGGAATCAGTCCCGTTGCTTTGTAGGTCTGCCGGTAAAATCCTCCCTCATGGGGTAAAGGGTCAAGCCCCAGGAGATGAATCACCTCTTTCGCTGTCATTTCTGTGTAGCCGCCAGGGTTTGTTGTTGGGCCCCTCCCTGGGAGAATCTTTCTTTAACGCAGCGGAGGAATTCTAAAGATTTATTGGTCGCATAATTTCCTAGCGGCAATCTGCGGGTGACATCATCAGAAGTCGATAAAATACCAACCAGTTCTTTTTCTCCGGTTGGAGTAGTTCTGTAAACTCCGCCTCCAGAGTCACCTTGCTGAATCGCAACCTGTTCATGTTGCATCACAGATTCCTGAGCTTCGCCCACTGGGCGTGAATTGATGCCGACAACTCCAGGTTGCCGCCAAACCACACCTTGATAAAGCCCGGCTTTTCCACCCATCACTTTTCCATAGGAGACATTTTCCCCATCGCTCAGCGGTTTAGAACCAATAGCAACGACAGGAATGTCTTTTGGGGGATTTGAGCACTTAAAAGAAAAAACTCCCGAATCTTCAGAGCGAGTGCCTCCATCGTATTCTGGGTTTTCAAACATGAGTGCTTCAACTTCTCCAAAATCAGCCATTTTAATTTTTCCTTGGCCCCAAATAACTCCTCTTTGTTGAGTTTCTGAGGAGCAAGCCGCTCCTGAGAGAGCCTTAGTATCCGAACCAGAACGATCAGAACGTCTGATAGCATCTTTCAAACAGTGGCTAGCAGTTGCCACCAAGCAGGTACCATTAACCGCTGAGATGAGAGTCCCCTGACAGTTCTCGGAAAAACCAGGTCCAGCCACAGAAAATGCAAAACCAGGGTTCCCATTGGTATTTGCGGGCACCAGTCCGCGAGTGCTGGAGTTGTTTGGAGTTCCACTTGGAAGTTGGGGAACTCCCCCCTCTGGAACGATGGGTCTAGGAGCTGTGCGTCCACTATCGCCGGCAATTCTATTTTGACTGGGCGAGTTTCCTCCATGCGTTGATTGGCCTGAATTTGGAGTAGACGCTCTCGGATCAAAGTTCTGACTACCCCCAAAAACCCATTCGAGCTGGCCATTTTGAAAAGTATAACCAATGGCTCCCGGAGGAACCGCAACCCCGTTGACCGCGATGGTTCTGGAACGAGGAGTGTTGGTAAGGGGGATCCAATTTCGAGAACTGCCTTGAATTTGAAATGGGCTATTAAAGGAACCGCATTTTCCAAATCTGCATTGACCCAAACCTAGGGTTGCGCAAGTCAAACCTAGCACGAGTGCTATCGCCTTCATAATACCCCCCGAAAAATGAAGTAAACCGCAAGTCTTTAAACCTTTAATGATGCTAATCGTGGACCACAAAAGACTGCGTAATTTTCTAAATAAATTGTCTAAGGTTTAGACATTATTTTGTAAGGGGCCTCTGTATTGATTCTAATCTTATCTGACGATTGATAAAAATTAGCTGTCTAATAAACTCACAGAGCTTATTGGGGTCAGTCACCTTTCAATATTGAAAGGTGACTGACCCCATTTTCCACGAAGTGCTTCGAAATGGCGTGAGGGGAATGCCTAGTTTTCAGGAAAGTTTGAACCAAGTTGATAGGATGAATTTACGTGAATTTCTGAGTCAGTGAACGGACTGACGCTTTTCTTTCAGCGAGATAGGGGGTCATGTATTTATCGTAGAAATCCTGTCGATAGTCTCGGTAAGAAGAAATTCCCCCAATCCATGAATAAAATCGGATGAAGTACCAAGCATAATCGAGTTGGTAGGGTTGAAAACCTGCTCTGGCACCATTCGGATACAGATGGTGATTGTTATGCCATTCTCCCGTGACTAACCCGGGCCAAAGTTGATTGATGGACAGGTTGGCTCTGTCAAAGTCGATACCCTGTTTACGTTTGTCTTTACCTCCGCCATGCCCATCGTAATTAAATGTTCTAATGCCAATGCCCCAAACGCCACAAGAACCAAAAATGGTAGTGGCTAATGCAAATCCTCCCAAAAGGTAAAATAGGGCAAACCAAAAAGCCCAATTGAAAGCAAATTCGATGATCGTAAAGAAAGGGTGACACACTGAACCCCACTTTAAATATTGATCATAAGAATTCAACCGCACACCCGTGTGGTTCAGCATTGCAGTGACTTTAGTGTACTCAGCCTGAGTGAGATTTTTACGAATGGGTTGATGAATAGCATCCGCTAAAAAACAATAAAGCCATCCCCCATGAACATTGTACGGATCTCCAGGTTTTTCTGAGAGAAAGTGATGAACATGATGAGAAACTACATAAGTTTCTTCCGGTATGAGTTTCACTACCAAGTGTTTTACGAGAAAACGAGCGAACGGATTTCGAAACTGATAGGCCCGATGGGTGCAATATCGATGATACCAAATTGTACCGTGTGTTCCCAAAATAACCATGCTGTAAACAAATCCTACAAAAAATAGGTGCCAAGAAAAAAAATGGGTAAAAAATAAATAAAGCGGAAATACCAAAACAAGAGTCGTACTCCATCCGAAAAAAACGATCCAATTATGACGGGTTAAAAAAGGATTGATTCGAAATAAAAATTCCCGGATGAGTTCGGCGGAAGTGGGGATATACAATTTTTCCTGCTTCTCATACCCGTACCTTGGAGGATTAAGAACACTAGACAGAAATGCCATCGATTCCTTTCTTTTGGGCAGTATCACACCGAAAGAGGTAATCTCCTAATCTTTTCATTCGCGCTCTTGATTTAATCTAGGTTTCTGATTGAGAGCAGCTTCTTATCCGTGGCGTTATGATATTTTTAATTATTTAAAAGCTATTGGGGTTCAATGCGCGTGTGTTGCCCACTGTCGAATTAGAAGACCTCTGGGCGAGTGCCCATCTATTTTCTCTCTTGGCTCCACTTACCTAAAAGGAGGTCTATCGTGGGTTTTAAATTATATGTGGGCAATCGTGTTTATTTTCAATCTTCACGGAATTCCTACACCTTGATAAAATAAGAGGTGAGAATCATGGAGTGTGAAAAAGTCATTTATCATTTCGGGGTGGGGTGTTGGGTACTGTCTGCTATTATTTGGGCCAGCGAAAATTCACCTGGCTCTTGTACCTCGCTTTTAGAAAGTGTCATTCGGGCTACTGAAACACAGGTTAAAAATGGGGAGTTACAAAACACAGCAAATCCTCTTCAGTTACCTCAAAAGTGGAACATCGGCACTGGGCCTTTTTCAGTGGCTTATTCTAACGGTCAATTAACCCTTCTCGGTGGTAAAAAAGAGAGGGTTCTAAAAGCCGAACTCACGCCCGATCAAGTGGCTCGTCTCAAATCTTATTCCATGAGGCGTGCTGAAAACTTTGGGAGCTCTTTTGGGGATGAGAGCAATTTGGCCGAGCTTAAAAAGGGGGTAAACTTCGCTAAATTACACTCTGCTTTTTATGCTGAAACAGCCAACCCGATGGAAGCTGCTAAACAGATCGAGGCATTGATTGCTCGGTCAGACAAACGCAATCCCTATCTTAAAACAAAAATAACCGTTGCGCCTACGAGTGCTCAGTTTGTGAGCAATATCAAAAAATTTGCAGACAGCCTTGAGGGTGTCATGGAGTTGCATCGCGATGGGAAATTAGAAGGTGCGGTTCAAGAAATAAAGCGAGAATCAGATCGGAAAGAAGGGGCCAGAGTGTTAGCTCAAATCCTTGGCAAAACGCCAGAGACCTCGCTTGAAGATGTGCTCGAAAATACTCGCAATCAACAAGTAGCCAAAGCCAAATTGGAAAACCCTGAAGCTGTAGATTTAACCATTGAATATGCTCATGAGGTGAGCGGAGGGGATAATAATCTCACGCTTCATATCGAGCGCAGCCCCCCAGTGGAAAAATAAGAGTTTCGCCTAAGGGAAGAGTCGGATTTAATCTAAAAAATTTACAGGCAGTGGTGGAATGGTTGCAGGGAAATGGATTCGATGGGAGAAGTTATGATTGGCGATCGTATGAAGAGATAGCCTCAACGCCTTTTTAGGGGTCAATCACCTTTCAATATTTTTTAGGGGTCAGTCGACTTTCAATATTGAAAGTCGACTGACCCCTAAATTTAGATTGTGAAAGTTTAACCATTCTCAAACTGTAAGTCCTTAACACAATTCTACTATTTAAAAGTGGCACACAATCAACATAGTTTTGGGGGGGCTCAGTGTTATGATTTGATCTGGACCAAAGTGGAGGGCACCCGTATGTTTAATGTGCTGAGAATTCTGGTAGTTTATTTTCTGCTCGTAAACTCTCTTGTGTTGGCAGGGGATGTTGAAGCCCCGCTCCCCTACGATTCTGAATCACCGGCATCGCCTGCGTGTATTGGAAAGCTTCAAACGTTCTATGATATTTTTAACGCGCTTTTTGTGGGGGTTCCCTCTTCCTCGACCATGAAACGCAATGACGTGATAGTTCCTTTTATCCAAACCTCATCTGTTTTTACTCCCCTTGCAACTGGCACGAAAACTGTAAAATATCGAGTGACTGGTTCTTACATTCAAAATAGTACCAATACTTTCAAAAGTTATATTGAGAATAATGACGGGGATATGAGTATAAGAGTTTTTTTTAAATCATCGGCGGATTGGTCTATTTATCTTGGTGGAAAGTTTGACGACGATTGCTCCGGAAATGCCGATATTGCCAGCTCCAGGGGAGTTTCTGCTCAGAAGTGGGTTGAGAACGGACTTTATGGTTACATATACTTTTCGGGTGAGACCCAAACGGACGAGCTTTGTGCAGATAAAACTAAGACATTTTACGCTAAGATCACAGAAATGGATGTATCAAAGATAAGTTGTTATGATAACTCAACTTCTCCTTCAGTGGAATGCAATAACACGCAAAGAGAGAGTATTCGTGCGGAGGTTTTAGCTCGAATCAATTCTGCAACTACGCTCAACGACTTGTGTTCCTTTTGGGGGCTATAATGAAATTAAAAGGGTATTTGTTAATGCTTTGTGGGTTGTGCTTTTTACTTAACTTGTCTTGTGCAAAGCCCAAGTCGACTCCCCCAGAGAGTGAAGGTAGCAGTGGTTTTAGTTCCGGAGCCGCTGAAGCCATCATTGATAATTCGGGCAATATTAACGGCCCCGAAGTTTCTTGTGCCGATTCAGAGTGCTCTACTAGTCTTGAATGGGAAGAATAGTTAAATAGGGGTCAATCACCTTTCAATATTGAAAGTCGACTGACCCCTTTAATAGACCCCTTTAAGTTTTGAGATGATTTCGATTTGAAATGGGCCTTTGGGGTTGGTGTCTCGGCCGCAAAGAATTCCTACTATAGGTTCCCCGTTTTTGTTGAGTTCTTGATAGAGAGTTCGACTTGCACTGATACACTCTTCTAGAGTTGCAAATTGCGCAGGAATTGGGGTTGAATTCACTACAAAATCGGGTGCAATCGCTCTATCCCACCAAATTAAGTTGAACTGAAATCCCACCGAAGGGTGAGCTTGTGAACAGGCAGTCACTCCAGTCCAATCAATGGTTCGAGTTTCATTAAAAACTTTAGCCGCAGTCTGACATTGTTCTAAGGTTTTGTAATAGAGCGAGGGTCTTCCCAGTAATCGGTATCTTTCGAGTTTGCCCACGGTTTCGTAATGAGAAACCATGAGTGCCATGTGAGTCAAAGTATGGCCTTGATACCAAGCCGTGGGTGTCAATCCCAAATCTCTGGCTTGTTGATCAAGATTTTCAATAATCTCCGATAAATTTATTAAGGGATGATAAGTGGTGGCGTCACTTTCGAAGCGTTTGACAGAAGACGCTCCTACGGCATCCATTCGGCTTCGATATTGAGGTGTTCCTAGACTCGAAGTTTTGTGGCAAAAGGCAAGGAAGGGATTCAGTCCGGTAAGCCTTTTCATGGTCAACAATTCATCGGCAAGAGCGGTCTCACACTGTTCTCGCGAAGAATAAAAGTCTAGATGCTCTCCGTAATTAGTAGACTCTGTCGACCAAATCTCAATTTGTTTTGGTGCAGAGTAGACGATACTCCCGTTCATTCTATCCATCGTTGTGTCTACATTACATTGGGCTGAAAGAATGCTTACTTTGGTTTCTGCTTCGAATTGTTTTACTGCTTGAGCTAAATATTGATTACAACCCTGAATCCCTTGGTCTAAATCCAAAGAGTAAATTTTATAGGTGTAGATGCCACCTTGAGCAAAACTGCTCATTAATAATACAAAAAGCCCAATGAATTTTTGATTGATACTAAATGCGTTCATAATTTCTCCTAGCGACTGTGAATTGGGTTTCCCGCCCGTAATTCAAAGAATTAAATTCAAATAAACGGGAAAAGTAAACGAGATAATGGGGTGATTAAGAACTCAGTTAAGGTAGAAGTACCGGAAAAATCCTTGTCGGGTGCTTTTTCAAAGACGATAATCAGGCCTATCCATAAGATTGGGGGGATCGTGAGCCTTAAGCAACTTTCTGAAGAACAAATCCATTCAATGACGCTTGAAGAAAAAGATCGATGGTGGCTTGAGAATTGTTTTAAAGGAAATATGCCACAACTGACTTGGAGGTCAGCGTTCACAGGAATGCTCCTGGGAGGAGTTTTGAGCATTACCAATCTTTATGTGGGCGTGAAAACGGGTTGGACTCTAGGAGTAGGAATTACCTCGGTTGTGTTAGCTTTTGCATTTTTTAAAGTGCTCTCCAAGCTGGGATGTGGAAATGAGATCAGCATTCTCGAAAATAACGCTATGCAATCTATCGCCACTTCGGCTGGCTACATGACGGCTCCTTTGGTCTCTTCCATGGCGGCCTACATGGTGATCACAGGCCAAGTCGTGCCCCAGCATCAGACAGTGGTCTGGATTTCTTTATTGTCACTTCTAGGAGTGTTTTTTGCTTTTCCCTTGAAAAAAAGATTTATCAACGATGAGCAGCTTCCTTTTCCGGAAGGGCGGGCAGCAGGAGTGGTGATGGCTAACCTTCATGCCGATGATGGAGGTAAAGATGGGATTCTTAAAGCTAAAATTTTAATGATTGGGGCCGCACTCAGTGCTGCTGTTGAATTTTTTCGGAGTGAAAAACTTTTACAGTATCTAAAAATGGATAAAGTCCGACTTCCCGAACACTGGGATGAATTTTTGTATTCGTTTCGCTTTAACACGGCTGCCGGAAGTAAAGCTCTTGAGCCCAGAATTATGGGGACACTTTTAAAAGATCTTTCCGTGAGATGGGACACTTCTATTGTGATGATGGCGACGGGCGGATTGATGGGAACCAAAGTGGGTTGCAGTTTGCTTGTAGGAGCTCTTTTTAATTATTGCTTTCTAGTTCCCTGGGCTATTTCTTCTGGCATCATTGCAAAAGTGGGTTGGAAAGACATTAACATGTGGCTCTTATGGGGCGGCGTCGCGATGATGACCACCTCTTCACTTTATTCGTTTTTTGCAAAGCCCGACATGATCCTTGCAGCTTTCAAAAGAAAACACAAAGAAAAAAACAAAGATATTCTTGCTCACATTGAATTGCCATTGTGGGTTTCGATGATTGGAATTCCTCTTACCGGGCTGCTTCTCATGGTTCTTGGAAAAATGTGGTTTAACATTGAGTATTGGGTGACTGTAGTGGCCATTCCGTTGGTGTTCGTTTTTACTCTGATTGCAGTCACTTCCACCGGACTTACTGCTATCACTCCCGGAGGAGCCCTTGGAAAACTCACGCAGTTGACCTTTGCAGTGCTTAAACCGGGAGATATGGGAACTAACATCATGACGGCTGGAATTAACGGCGAAGTCGCTCTTAATGCCTCCAACCTATTGATGGACATTAAACCGGGATACATGTTGGGGGGGAAACCTCGTCATCAAGCTCTTGGGCATTGTTTGGGAATTGTTGCCGGAGCTCTCGTTGCGGTTCCTGTGTTTTATCTTCTTATTCAAAATGATCCTTCAAAGATTACTTCTGAAGCGCTTCCCATGCCGGGAGCTCAAATTTGGATTGCGGTGGCAAAAGTGTTGGCATCTGGCCTGAGTGTTCTTCCTCAATCTACTCGTGTGGCAGTTCTTTTAGGAGCTCTTGCAGGAGTGGTTATTGAGTTTTTTAATCGTCGAACGCGAGGCAAATTTCCTATTTCTGCTATGGGGCTTGGGCTTTCATTTGTTCTGAAATTTTCTGATTGTTGGGCCATGGCTGTAGGAAGTTTGCTTTTTTGGGCTTTAGGCCGCCAATTGAAAAATAAGCAATCTGTGTCCTTTAAAGTGTTTGTTGAAAATCAAGAAACTGCCTGTGCTGGAGTGATTGCTGGGGGTTCTATTATGGGAATCATCATCATTATTTTAGAGCAGATCGTTCTGCAGTAAATCTAGAGGCAAGGGATGAGTGTGAATTCACAATCGATGGTGGGGAAATGTGCTTTAGTGACTGGAGCCAATTCAGGGATTGGATGGGTGACTGCTAAACGTCTTTCCCAGTTGGGAGCTAAAGTGGTTTTAGCTTGTCGCTCAAAAGAAAAAGCTGAAAAAGCGATGGCTCTCATTGTAAAAGAAAATCCCCAAGCACAGTTGAGTTTTTTGCATTTGGATTTAGCTGATTTGAAGCAGGTTCGCTTAGCGGCTGAAACTTTCATGAAAACTGAAACCCGGCTTGATCTTTTAATTAACAATGCGGGATTGTTCGGGGCCCGAGGCAGCACTGCCGATGGATTTGAGATGCATTTTGGAACTAATCATTTAGGTCCCTATCTGTTGACTCGATTGTTAGAACCTATTTTAAAACAATCAAAACCGGCGCGAGTTGTGATCGTATCAAGTGATGGTCATTACAGTGCTAGAAAAATCTCGTTTGATTCTTTTGTGGGCTTCACTCGATCACGTTGGTCTTTTCCGGAATATGCCACTTCTAAGTTGTGTAATATTCTTTTTGCCAAGGCACTAGCTAAAAGAATGGATGGGACTGGAGTTACTGTTTATTCCTTACACCCTGGGATTATTGCTTCAGAAATATGGAGAAGGTTTCCTCAGCCCATCAAGTGGCTTGTGACTCTTCCTATGATTTCGAATGAGGAAGGGGCCAAGACATCGGTTTACTGTGCTACGGAGCCAAGTCTAGTTCATGATAACGGTCTTTATTATGATAAATGCCGTCCTAAAAAACCCTCTAAGCTTGCCCGCGATGAAGAACTTTCAGAAAAATTGTGGAACCAAAGTGCTCAGTGGACTGGATTTTCGAATTGAATGAATTCTAATAAGCTTGGAAGTGCGTTGTAAAATCAGCGAGTGGTAGCTCTTTCAATCAGCATGGTGCTCGTGGTGAGCTTTAAGGGTTCGGTTATCCCGTTCGGGAGTGTGACCGAGATGGGGCCACGAGCGCTATCATAAAAGTCGGTATTGGGGTTATGACTTGCTTGATCTGAATAGAACTCAAATTGTAATTCGGCTGCTAAAGAAAAACCTAGCTTTGAGCTATCTAAATTCTTGGCATGAATGGTGTAGTGCCACTGTTGTTGGGGCTCGGCTTTTTCAGTTTCAAATTGAATCGGATCTTTTTGGGATACATCTAAATATTTTTTAGCGTTTTCAATGACAACTCCATCTGCGTGTGGGTCATCGCTTAACCACTGAATCCAATTTCGAGTTGTGACATCTAAGTAATCGTATTTAGAATCGATCGTCTTTTCCCAGTGCGCTTTGTGAGCCTCTTCTTGAGTGTGGTAAAGAATGGCTTTGGGGAAAAAGTAAAGTGTCCCATCGACTTCTTTTTTCTCGAGCAACAAATGGCCGTGAAAAAGATCCTCTTCAACGCCTAGATAACGAAAGGCCTTGCCATGGGTCTCTCGGGTAAAAACATTGAGCAGTCTTTCCACCCGTTCTATGCTTAACTGGGAAGGAAGTTTCCAGTTCCCGTAGAGCATTTTCGTCTCTTCCTCTTTGGGGATAGCTGAGCCCCAAGCCCCCGAGGAAAAAATAGCCATAAAAACGAGCACTTCAAATGATCTTAAAAAGATAGGCATGACGGAAATTATCAAAAGTAACGCAATTAGTCAAACTTGATTGGGTAAGCCTAAATGGGGCTAAGAGGGGGCCAGGCTATCGTTACTAGGGTGTTTTCTTGGGCATTCGGAAATCTCATCCCGACATAATTGCGACACAATTTTATGGTATTCATGAAAAATGGGGAAGTAGAAAAAAGATAGGAGCGTAAACGCTCGACCCTTGTTGATAAGAGAGGGAACGTTATGAAGTTATACGGAGTCAAAAGTTTTCTCGTGGGGATTCTACTTGTGGGGTGCACGGTTAAGACGGAACAAACCCCCACGATTTTTGCGATTACTGACGCCAACGTCAATGCGGTGATGCCCGAATATTTCAAGTCTTTTAGAGACGCTGTGATCAATAAAACACCTATCCCCAAATTGGAAGGGGGATACTTTTCTTCAGGAGGAGTTACCAATGTATTTTCCCCCGAAGATAAAAGTGCGGCTGAAAATGCAGGGGCCAATAATGTGGTGGTTTTTGATCCCAAAGTCAGTGGCGGAGGAGCACAAGGAGCGGTGAGGGGAGTCATTAGTTTTACTCAGGACATCAATAAATGCTGTTTCTTTTGTGGACAGTTCGGAGGAGGGATTTGTTCGAGTTGTAAAGCTTCAGAATGTCAGTTTGGACCGGGCGGGAGCTGGATTTGTGGAGAGATTCCTAATTCGTGTAATCCTAATCTCTGTGTTGCGGCACGACTACAGGGGCTTCTCACCCCGTGCCCTCTTTAGTCTATTCTTTTGAAGTATTTCTAATCCAAATAAGTATTCAGTTACTCTAGACAAGTGACGGTACTATCCCCGTTGGTAGCTATTATTTTTTTTGTTCCAAATGAAAAATAATATCCCGATGGGTTTCCACCTGGGTAAAATTCGACAAATGTAAATTTTCGCCCCTTAAATAAGAGGTCCGTCACAAAGACGGTTTCCATTTCGCTATTTTCACGAAGCACTTGCACTGCAGACAGAGTATGGGTCACGGGCAGGCTGGCCATACGGTCTTCTTTAACGGCTTCTTTTGCAGAAATGATCAATTGTTGTTGGGTCAGCAAGGGAAGGTTGTGGATCTCTTCGGCCCCCATTTCGCTTAGATCGTATTTTTTCAAGGTTGTCATTGTGTCGTCGTTATGCTGGTCCGGTAAACCACAAGGAGTGATTTTCATGTTCGGGTGAGCAAGAAGGGAACAGCTTAGGACTAATACAAAATAGGCGAAAGGGAACCGTTTCATAAGAGTTTTCCTCTAATCTCAATTTAGTTGTTGTCGGTGTAAGCTACGTAAACACTGACGGGACAAAAAGTGGTTAAGAAAAGGTTGTTTTTTCCGGCCATTTCAATATCAATGGCTTGTAAAACAGCTCCGTAACCTCCGTTGACGGAATAGTAGAACTCCCGAGTATAACCCTGTTCACGGGTTCGAATGAGTTTTGTGGCTTCAATCAGTTTTTTAGGATCTGCTTTGACTACCGCCCCATGAGAGAAACGGCATTTTCTATCCATGGCCAGAACAAATTCTTTAATGGCCGGTGTTCCGTTAGCTAAGTATAAATATCCATTAGAATTTTCTGGAACATTAATACTTCCTGCAAATTGATATTGTTGGAAGTTTTTAAAGGTGCAGAAATGATGGTCTGCTTTGGAATCGGGAATGAGACAAGCATCCATCTGACCTGCGGGGCACTCAAGTGCGTATTCTTGCTCACAACTGCCGGCTAAAGCATTGTGGGTAGTAAAAACACCGAGAGCCAAGAGACTCACGATAAAAAAAGTTCTCAAAAAACTAAACACATTTTCCTCCGAGTTAAAAGTTGAGCATCCTATAGCTTTTCTAAGAAGGTGAATCCATTGTTTTGTCATCAATGAAATCCCAGTTCTTTTGACCTGGAGTCAAAAGTAGTGGGGGCCTACGGGGTTAATCGAGTCCGTCTGGGGGAGTGGAGGTCTGAGATAGTGCTCGATAAAAATAACGCTATATGTTATACCAGCCGCTCATTTTAGGAGCTGTTACAAATGCGGGCTATCTATCTGATTTTGTTTAGTATTGCGGTGATATTACCTAGCCTATCTCTGGCGATTCCCGGGAATGAGCGAGGCGGAGGGGATTTGCCGGAAGGGGAACCTAAAAAACTGGTCGAATGGGTAAAGCGGCAGATTTTTGAATCCATTCGGTGGAAATCGGTTCCTCTGGACTGCGTGGCTTTCAACGGTCGAAATCTTTCTAAACCTCAAATGCAGCTTTGCTCTCTCATTAACGAGACCACGCTGTCGCATTCCTACTCTGTTTTGATGAATCATCCTTCAGCAGAGTTTGGAAACCATTCAGACGTTCTTAATCTTTTTGAAGCACGAGATCGATTTGAGGTTTCGATGTGGATTTTAGGTCAGCCGGAAAAAGTTCAGTCGTCTGGGGGAGAGAGTGTGATTTATTCTGTTCCAGTTGTTTTAGAAGTTAGAATTTTCGATTGTGTGAAGCCTGTTTACTTGAATTTTAGATTGAATTGGGATGGAGACAAACTTCTCTTTTAAATATGTAATGCTCTATGACCTTTCCAAGTTTATTTGAAGCTGAAAATTACCAGGATTACTTACAAGAGAAACTTTCTTTTTTGGGGAAAAGTCGCCGCGGAGTCAAATCTCAATTCGCCAAAGCCATCGAGTGCGATCCTGCCTATGTGAGCCGTATTTTAGAAAAAGAGGCTCACTTAAGCTTAGAGCAGGGGATGAGAACTAATCATTATCTAGGACACACGCCTGAGGAATCAGATTACTTTCTGACTCTGGTCGGCTTGGGAAGAGCAGGTTCTAAGGAATTAAAAGAACACTACCGAAGGCAGCTTGAGATTCAACGAGAAAAGTATTTAACCTTGAGTGAAAGAATTAAGAATGTCGAAACTCTTCCTGAAATCACTCAAGCGATTTATTACTCCACTTGGTTCTATGCCGCCATTGATATTGCGACTTCAATTCCTGGGCTTCAAACCGTTGATAAAATCAGCAGCCAGTTTAACCTTCCTAAAACAACGGTCGAAGATGTATTGAAATTCCTCGAGCAGAATGGGCTAGTTCAGCAAAAAGCAGAAAAATGGGTAAATACAAACCGGCCGATTTATCTTCCCTCTAGCAGCGTGCATGTAAAAAAACACCACACTCATTGGCGGCTAAAAGCTATTCAAGAAATTGAACAATCTTACCCCACAAATTTGCACTATTCCTCGGTAGTTTCTATTTCTAAAAAAGATTTCGAAGCTCTCAAGGAACATTTTATCCAGGCGGTATCCCAAGCGAGAGACATCGTAAAGAAATCTGAAGATGAAGTCATCGCAGTTTATAATATTGATTGCTTTGAGCTTAAGTAATTCGCCCAATCATCTACTTTTTTATCGCATCCTCAGCCACATCAATCAGATTGAAGGGATTGATGTTTCTTGCTTTGATAAAGTCTGAGAGTTTGATGGACTGAGCCTTGATGGGGTGGTCCCCCTCTATCCAAGTGCTCGAACACACATTGCACACTCTAAGCATGATATTTGAGGCCACAACTTTGACCCGACCTAGCCACCCATTTCCGTTACAATGAGGACATTCCATTTGTGATTTCCTTCCATAAGCCCGTGGGAACTACGCTTAAGGATAAGAAGCAAAACAAGGGCCTAGAGCAAAGATCTTTCAGTTATGTAATCGAGATCACTTGTATTCTGAAAGTGTTTGGCAATGAGAACGACAGTTGTTTAAAGTATTAAAAGATGTCGAACAAAGATCCAGTTTCAAGCCTTAGGATAATAAGTTTTTGGAATGATGATTTAAATACTAACCAAAAAAAAGACAGTGAGTCTGAGCCTAACGTCAAAAAAAAACACATCCCCAAAAAACGAATTCGAGACAAAAACAGAAAGTGTTTCGTGTTACCATAGTTCAATCGGTCCTTAGGGTCGTTTAGGTTTCTCATGAAAAAGTTTATTTATTTAATTGTTTTAAACGCAATTTTTACGTGTGGATTGAGCGCCTCTGAGCCTTGTCAGCGAATCTTGGAAAGGGTCACGAGGGCTGGACTTCTTCCCATTCCCGTGGACGCTGTGAGTTCGTTAAAAACGCATCATTGGACTCTGCTTCCCGAACGCAAAGAACTTTTGAAATCTGAAGTTCAAGAGGACCTGATTCAATCTTTCAATCGAATTTTTACCGATTATGACAAGGAACCTTATGCCGCTAGAGTTTTGGTGGGCGGACTCACGACGTACCAACCCACTGATACTGTTAATGTGGCAAAGGGATTAAAACCCGAAACGATTAAAGCGATTGATGCTTGGGCTTCTGATAGCCTTGACACGGTTAGAAAAGCTACCGGAGAAAATCTTGAAATCGCTAATATCTCTATTGGGAGAGGGCACCGAGTTGGAAGCGATGATGGAACTTTAATTCATGCGGATAATCGAGGAACTTATCTTCACGGGTTAGTGACTCTTTCGGGCCCTACCACTGTGGTTTTCCCGCATTCTCCGGAGCTTGCGAACCATCGACTTCTTTCGGTAGATCCCAAAACAGGGGTGATGAAAGTCCAAAAAAATGTTCCTCGCGGAGAATTGAAGGAACTTCCGTTCGAAGTCTCTAACGGAGGCGATACCCATTTAGGCGAAACGCTTATTTTTGGTGGCTTTGATTACAGTAGCGCTAAAGAGGGAAGAACTGCGATTCAGCATGCTTCTCCGCCAACTTCAGATTTGAATCGACTCACTCTTTTTATTTCTTTTCGCCCCTCAACTAACAAGTAGAATTTAGTTGTCCTGATCTCCGCTCACAAAAAACAAATTGTCAGCTTCCATGGTTTTAGCAAGCGATTGATAAGTTTGTCTCTTGCCTCGAGTGGCCCATTGATCGATAGCTCGAATCAGAGCTAGATTGGAGGTCTGGGTTTCATCAAAAGCGGTTTCTAAACCATTAGCTAAAACGTCCAAGTATTTTGTGGGGTGGCGTCTTTCCTTAAGTTGATGGTAAGACAAGTTGTAATAGGAGTAAGAACTACAACTATTAAGAAAAAAGATTTGATAGTCTTTTGGGTTTCGCTCAATTTTGAATCCCTCCATCTCTTCGATCGAGGGGATATCCAAATGAGCCCCTAAACCCGAGTGCCCGTCGTAAATCATGACAGAAGAATGTTCTAACGCATTTTTAAATAAATAATGAAAAGGGCGTGAAGGTTCAGAAATTCCTGAGGGGCCAAAAAATAACAGGACCTCAAGGTTTCCCGCGGGAGTAGATTTAGTGAGCCGTTCTAAAGTGAATCCCTGAAAGTGATGGCCTCCCAAAAGCGATTTTTTGTCAGCTAAAGAAAGAGATTGGATCTGAAAGCCCATCGCTAAGAGCCCTTTTTTAAATCCTCGATAGCCAAAAGCTCCTAAATCTTTTCCTCGTATCGCATTGGAGCTGTGAGACGGATCATCCATGCCAAAAAACGCAGAAATCGCAATGGTGCCCTCAGAGTTGACCAATTTGTCATATTCAGGAGTCGAACGCTCGGTATTGCGAATTCTTTCGATCTGCGCTTTGACCATGTCGTAATGAAGGCCTTCTTTAAGCCCTGACCCTTTTCGGGTGGGGTTCCAAAAATACCAATAGTCGTCAAAGCTTTGGTAGTGAGGGTCTGTAGCGCGATTAAACCCATGGCTATCTAGGGCAGGTTCATAAATTCCCTTTTCGGTGGGGACTCTAGGCAGCGGAAAAGTATGGCGAGTTCGGGGGCCTTTTTGTAGAAGAATAGTCCCTTTAAAGTTGTAGTGAATTCGAGTGGTATTTTCCCCCGAAAGTTCTTCGCCCGTAATTTCGACCTCTTTGTCTCCTCGAGGAACTCCAAGGTACTTGGCATGGGCTAGAGAACCATAAAGATAGTTTAATTGGGCTTCAATCATTTCTAGTTGTTCGCGCCGAGAGGGCTTAACCCTTTCCATTTCAACAAAATGGGAAAACTGCATGATAACTTCAGTGCAGTTTTTGCCCGTAGCGGCCCAACTGACAATAGATAGAGAACTTAAAAAACAGATTAAAAAGAAACTACGTTTAAACATCGCGCCGCACCTTAGCAGGTTTTCAAGGTGAAAATCTAGAGAAACCGAGAAACTGTTAATAAATTAGGGCCTTAAAGAGAGCCATTTGGAGAAGGGGGCGCAATTAGGGCAATGATTTCCCAGCTCCCATGCATAAAATGCGCAGCAAGAGTTAGCTTTTACGGAAATGAATTAATTAATTAGTTAGTTTTGAATTTCGCTTAGGGCGGTTCGGTAGGCCTATTAGCGTCAGGGAGCTTGTAAAGAATGGGGTAACAACTCAACATAATGGGGAGAGTAGGGTTTGAGATATTCAAAAATAAGGCGTTGTAATTCTTTTGGGTGTTGGCTGTTCAATATTTGATTATTCAACTGTACGTCAAAAATGGAGAGAGTCTTGCTACTCTCAGCACTTTCATAATTAATTATCCCAGTAGTACTAAACTCCGGAGTTTGAAACCTGACTCGATTTGCCCATGGAGAAAAACTGCTCTGGAAAAATTGCCTGTTTTTCAGAATGGAACTTCCATCAAAAATACTGTCGTAATTACCCCTCACCCCTAAAAAGTCTAACACCGTTGGAAATATATCAATGTTTGAGACGGGTTTATCAGATCTCTGGCTCATGTTTCCCAGCTTCATTAACAAGGCAATTCTGACATCTCGATCATTTAAAGTGAAGCCATGACCAAATCCAGCCCCCACATCTAACAAATCCTCCCCATGATCACCGGTAACAATGATTATAGAATTATCGTATAACCCAGCTTGTTTTAGGTTAGTAATAAACCGTCCAAACAATGAGTCAGCATATCGAACTGAGTTAAGATACCTATTTTTTAGAAGGACTCTCTTTTCCTGTGCGGGTCTAAAACCATACCACAACTTTACTACATCGGAGGAGGACATAAAGGGATTGAATACAGCTGGAAATTGGTCGGGCCATGAATAGGTGAAGTGGGGCGCCGAAATATAATAGGTTAAGAAGTGAGGTTCACCCTTCTTGATGTTCGTCTTGATAAAACTCGCTATTTTTTGTGAAACTAGCTCATCATAGTTTAATTCATCCTTTGAAGAAGGAACATATTTGATATTCAACCCTTGATTGGGATATTGAGTTCCAAACATTTCTTTTTCAAAACCGAGTTCTGGAACAGTTTTGAATAAATCAATTTTATAATTCATTTTATGGAGCAGATATATAGGGAGGGATCCTAAATATTGATGTTTTTTTTTGTAATCATTTATGTAAATTGAGTGAATCCCATGAAAGATACTGAATAGAGAAGCCGCAGTATTATCACTTGCAGTAGTTGCTTTAGGGAAATGAAAGTTTTCTTGCCCAAACTTATAAAGCTCTGGGGTTGCAGTTTGGTTAATTGCATCTGCCCTTAGGGTCTCAATTACTATAAGAAATATGTTATTTTGGGCACTTTTGGGTAAGACAAAGTTATCTGCTTCTTGTTTCCATTTTTTCGCATCGATGAGTGGGCGAAAAGACAAACCGCACTGAAGAATGTAGATATCATCTTGCAGATTGCGTCGGGCTAAGTTTATATACCAAGGGAATATTTTTTTATTTATAACATGAAATTGTTTCCATTGTTTTTCAAGTGAAAACTGAATAATTGTTACTATTACCACCGAGGCAATCGAGACCAAAAAAACATCTTTTAGTTTTAAGAGATGTTTGTATTTACTCATCAGTAACGCGCACTTATTGAGAATCAAAACAAGAAAAAAAGAACAGCCTAAATATAAAAAAGTTGAAATTGTAATGGCGCTAAAGTCATTGCTCATTGTTG
>OMIX01000008.1 GCA_900299195.1 Deltaproteobacteria bacterium | reverse complement strand
GAGAAAATTGTTTCCTCTAAAAGCTACATCCAGAGAAAATCAGGACACAGACATTATAGTAGTTCCAAAATAGATGAGTGGGTAAATAAAGTTTGTGGTGCATTTCTGAAAAGGGGTCAGGTTCCTTTCAATATTGAAAGTCGACTGACCCCTTAATTCCTAGACCCCTTAATTCCTTAATCGGCCTTGCGTCCCTGACAGAAATGGTGCGTATTCCCAGGTAAAGCTTTCGGATTACACGCGCACGTAATCGTATAACCTTTGGTCGGGTGCGTGATTCGACAATCTGCATCTCTCTGACATATTCTCCTGGTCGCATAAGTCGTGCCTTTTATGAGGATATTGTTGCAATGGTCGCTGTCAGAAATAGGTAGACCGCTATTTATCACAGGAGCCGAATTTGCCTTTGATTGAGGCTTAGGAAGAAGCTGAATATTTGCTTGTGCACTCAGCATGAGCGGCGCAAAAACGATTCCTGTGAAAACCAAAATAAAAGATAAATTTTTCATGGTAGGTCTCCTTTAATAGTAATTTTCGTTATGATTTTTGTTGAACGAGAGAGAGGTAGAGAACGCCTGCCCACCTACCGACGTTCAACATTATCCAGCTATCCCAATCTAACATATCATTGTGACGGAATTATGTGGAAACGAAAAAAAATTGGCGCGAAAAATGGCGCGCGAATTTCCTCAATGAGTCAGGATACTTTGGAGGGCATACGCCATTTGCGCATTGACTCGTAATTAGCGCCCCCCACTCAACTTTGGCTAAAAGTTGCTATAATGAAGCCATGAAATCGGGTCTAAGAAACAGTTTTCTGCTGTTGCTGTTTTTAGTTCGATTTTTATTTTTTTCGAGCCTGAGTTTTGCCGAAGAAACCATCTACCATTTCAACTTTGAAAAGGGCGCCTACTTCGGTGAAATGTACCATGTTGCTCTGGGCCTTCTTGCTGAAAAAAACGCATATGTCTATTTGCCTTACATCAGTGATTCATCAGATTCTATTTCGCAGGAAAAATTAAAGCAGCTAGAAGCTGATCCCAAGGCAAGACAAGCGCTTGTCATTTACGGCTTTCTAAAACAAATAGGACTTGCGAACAGAGTTATCCAAGCCAATTCTAGAATCCCCCCGATAGACAATAAGGTTTTCGGACTTGTCGGAAAAGAAAGACCCGATGGCACGGGAAAATTTGTCGCCCCCTATGTCAAGCCCCTTGCGTACAGCACCCAGGCTTTTGAAAGGTTCATAGCAGACGATAACGAAGGAAATCTAAAAAAAGCCGCAACTCTTTTCACTCGCTCCGGAACTGACCCTCCGGACGAGGTCAAAAAATTTATTCAAGATCAGATTACAAGCAAGCAAGCTAACAAAAAACCTCTTGTAGCGATTTGGAATCGGCAAGACCCCTCCTATCAACCTGAAAGAAACATGTCGAGGGAAACCCTAGCTGCTTTGGTCAAAGAATCTATTACTAAAGGCTATACACCCATGATTTTAGGGCCCCCTGTGGATCCCTCTTGGGTCGAATTTCAAGAACTGATTTCTCAGGGGGATGTACTCAACATGACAGAGCTGTGGAAGAAACAGCCTTTTAATCGTTGGGACACTCAAGTCACCGGACAACTCGATCTCTTTCGGGAACTTAAGAAAAACGGGGGGCTCATCGGACAGATTGGAATGAAAGGAGGCGCACTGGATGGTCCTGCGGTTGCGGCTGGACTCCCCACCATAGAACTTGTCATCCCCGACGACACAAAAGATGATGCAGCTAACTCTCGACGAATTTTACGATTTGCCCATTCGATAGGAAATATGACCCCCCTCGAAGTGAGTCCCAAAGGCACGGTGAGAAATTTCTATGAAACCGCGCCAGCGAATTGGATAGACTTACTTAACAAACCGGACGCTCTTCGACGGCACTGCACATTGCTCTATCAATTCCTTAGTTTGCGACCTAAGAGACTGAGATAGTAGGTACCAATAGGTACGGCTTTACTTCTGGTGTGCCTATTGTTACTTGGCGTTTCGCTTGAAAGTTTCTGGGATGTTTATTCTTGACAGGTATTAGGCCTTACGCCAGAAGAAAGGCAAATTTCGGCTGTGTCCAGCCGTTCTTCGATTGAGGTGCTTTTATGGCTTATCGAACCCTTTCCCTCCTTTTAGCGATCATGTCCTTCAGCGCAGTGACTGCGACTTACGCCGAGTCAACTCCATACTTCGTCAATTGTAATACGACGACTTTTGACACTCGCACAGGCCAGTTCTACACGTGGTTCAAATACGATGCTGTACGAGAGAATCCGGTGGTCGACCGGTTCTTAGATCAGATGCAGGTGCCGATCGCGGATCGGTTCCGCAACAAGAGCTATAAACTGTACGTCGATTTCAATCCCTCTTCTTGTGTTTCGCCCAAAAATCCATATGCATTCGATGGGGCTAGCTGCTCGCGGCTGGTTGAGGTGAAATTGCTCGGCTCGCGCTCGAGCTACGGGGCACAGGGCTCGTTTACATACGAATATTTGCTCCGAAATGCCGATGTGTCCATCATCACGTCAGTTGTACCAGCTTCCGATAGGGTTGGCCGAAACTTCAAGGGGGTTCGCTTCTCCTTGCGTGTGAACGGTACCGAGTTGCCCTACACATTCGACAATTTTTGTGGTTCACCATGCACTCGCAACGATGTCGTTAAATTCCCAGCGTTCATGCCGACCGACTTCGACTGCAACAGCAGCGGGCTCTGAACGATTATTCCGAGCGGCTGGATTTGACTAAGTTGAATCAGCATTGACTGGAACGCGAACCAATATAGCTGTCGCTTCGATTTCACAGCTCACCAAGTTATTCCAGGTAGTCAAACGTGTTTTGTGGATATGATGAGTGTTCTCATGGAATGGGATATTAAAATATCTTATCTACTAGTCTAGTAGCCGGAGACCTCGGGCGCTGGGGTTACCGTACCAGGAACTTGGTTGGTGTAAGTTTAAGACTCTAATTATATAATTAGATTTCTGAATTAAAATCGAATTTAGGAAACTAGCCCCCATGAACATCACATTGGCTACCAATGTCAGTTTAATCGATGCTGCTTGTATCATCAGTGTTTTCCCTCACTGGCTCAATGTTTTCGGAACTTTAATTTCAGAGTTCCTGGTGGTCTTAGACCTGACGCCAGTGGAGGGAAGAATTGCGGAACAAAATAGAGGACGTGCTTCAAGTCAAGAAAAGCTCAAACAGAGCCTAGAGGATTTCGCTAAGAAAGATTCCCGAGTAAGATGGGTTGAAGTTTTGTCTCAGGGCGCTGCCTCTGAGGCGGTCTTAAAAAAGTGGTTTGGAGATAAAAAACTGGTGCGTTGCCAGACCGGCACCCCAATTCTTCCGATGGTCTACTCGATCAGCGAGTCACGGTCCGACAGGGTTCTCAGACTCGACTGTGACATGGTCTTTACAGCCTCTGATTGGGTAAAGTCTGGTTTACAAAAAATGGCGGAGACAAAGGTGGATCTTGTTTCTGCCCCAAGAATGGGTGTTTGGAGCGAGTCAACCGAAACCCTCTCCTCGCGAGCTCTAATTTTCAATAAAAAACAATTAGAAGACGAAAAGCTCCCAATCAAAGCTTGGGAGCTTGACCCACTAAGAAAAATGCATCGTTGGTTTCAAAGGAGATCTTCTTGGTTGCCCTTCGAACAAATGCTTCAAAAAGAGATCGAACTCAAGAAGTTGGCTATCTTATCCAGCGATTCGAGAGGGGGGGTTAGCATGCATCTCGGGCCAAGACAAATTTTTGATGAGTATGATATCGATTGGGTCATAGCAAAGTTCGAAAAAGGGGAAATCCCTCAATCACAAATAGATAGAGGATGGGACTTTATCCCCGAAGCTTGGGGATTAACGAAAAAAAGCCTGCCACTTAAATCTGAGTGCATCTGAAATTTTGGTTCTCTCCGAAGGCATCATCGGTTCAGGAAGTTGATCGATCGAAAAACAAGTATAGAAAAGAATAAAGGATCATTAATTGTTGGCCTATCAGATCTATATACGGACTAGAAACTCTGGGGTAAAATTCCAAGTATTAGAGCTAATTGTAAAGGGACCAATCACACCTCGATTATTATGGAATACAGAAGAGAGATAGATGGACTGAGGGCGCTGGCCGTTCTGCCCGTGATACTCTTTCATGCTGGCTTTCAGACGTTTAGTGGTGGTTTTGTCGGGGTCGATGTCTTCTTCGTGATTAGTGGCTACTTGATTACGACTATCCTTATCGAGGATATAGAAAACAAGAGATTTAGTATAGTTACCTTCTATGAAAGACGGGCCAGAAGAATTCTTCCAGCACTCTACTTTCTCCTAGCGTTGGTTAGTTTTGTCGCAACAATCATGATGTTGCCATCGCAGCTTAAGGATTATGGGCAGAGTGTTCTTGCAACTGTCAGCTTCCTTTCAAATTTTTACTTTTATCTGAAGACAGATTATTGGGCTCAGTCTTCAGAGTTTTTGCCGTTGCTAAACACTTGGAGCCTGGGCGTTGAAGAACAATACTATATTTTATTTCCTGTTTTTTTGTTTTTGGCTTGGAGATTTGGAAAAAGTCGTGTCCTTTTGATTCTTGTTTTAATGACGCTAGTAAGTTTTCTTCTTAGCGAATGGGGTTGGCAGAATAAATCTTTGGCTAATTTTTACCTTGCTCCAACCCGCGCTTGGGAGTTGTTTTCAGGGGCAATTGCAGCATTTACTGCGAAGAAAAGGGGTATTCAAAAAAATCAGGCTCTTTCAATTTTGGGTTTGGTAGCGATTGTTTTTGCAATATTTACATTTGATAAAACCACACCCTCCCCGAGTAGATATATGTTGATTCCAGTCGCTGGTACACTGTTGTTCATTCTGTTCGCAGGAAAAAATACACTAGTAGCTAATTTGCTAAGCAGCAATGTGTTGGTTGGAATTGGTTTGATAAGTTATTCAACTTATTTGTGGCACCAGCCAATCTTGGCTTTGTGGCGTGTATATAAATCGAGCATTGATTTATCCATAGCTGAAAGAACTGTGATTGTTCTGTCTACGCTTGTGATGGCTTATTTCTCTTACAAGTTTGTGGAACTGCCCTTCAGACAGAAAAATCATATATCGAGAAGAGTTGTGTTTGCGTCTTCGATTATCCCGGTTTTAGTTTTTGGTTTCTACGGCATTTTAATGCAGTCCACTCAGGCGCTTAACGATATCAAGCTTTCTTTTTTAACTCCTCAAGCTAAAAACTTGATGGAAAAATTAAGCGAACAGCAGATAAAAAGGTCTAATTTATGGGAAAAAGAGCTAAAACTCGCTGAATATGCTTATCCAAATGATTCAAAATTTCGCATTCTCTTTTTGGGGGACTCTCTCTCTCAGGATTTATACGTTGTTAGTAAGCAATCACAGGCGATCTCAGAAATCGCTCATGTTAGGCGATTAGATTTTGATAAAGACTGCGCTAAAAATATCGTAACCAATGGAAAAGAAGTTAGTCATAATCAAAAGCATTGCTCAGAGTCATTTATTCAGACTTTTGAATCCGACCTATATCGGAATTCTGAATTTATAGTTTTGGCGGCTGCTTGGTTATCGAATGCTAAATATTTAGAATCTTTGTTAGAGCGACCAGAACTTAAAAAAAGAAGGTTATTGTTTATAAAACGCATGGCTTCGCCACGATATCTTCGTTAATTATGGCCCTCGACAAAGAGAGGTATTCGTTTTCTGATTTTCGATTTACTGAATTCCTCTATCTGAATAAACATGCCAGGACTATGTTTGCAAATTCTAAGTTGGAGTCGATAGCTCATCAACGTGATATCTCCACGCTGAATGGCTATGATGCTTTTTGTGTTGAGGATACCAAGCAATGTTCACTTTTTAGCGCTTTTGGGGAGCCCTACCTAATCGATCAAACCCATCTATCGGTGGCTGGTTTGCATATTTTTGGTAAATGGTTTTTTGAAGATCTAATTAAAGCTCTTCAGCGAAGCAAATCTGAACGTTAGAAAGATAGGCGACATAACGGAAAATTCACCTGCCTTAAGTCACGGACCAATTGTTAGGCTTCAAGTAAATCTCGGGTGTGAGGTGCAGATGTAAATCCAATGGCACAAATTTCATCGGACGACTACTAGCGAAACGTCACATTTGGGCCAGGCTTTAGACCCCATTATTGCGTGGGGAAAGGGGTTTTTGGTTCGAATAGTCTGACAACTGGTGGGTGCTGCAGGGGTCGAACCTGCGACCTCCTCGGTGTAAGCGAGGCGCTCTAACCAACTGAGCTAAGCACCCAGAGAAGAAGAAAGCTTCTACCATAAAAGATTCAAAAATTCTTGGGAACATTAAAAAATTTACTTTTGCCTGGGGATAGGACAGATTTGTTGAGTGGATCCAAGGTTTTATCAAATTGCCTTTCTAGCCTCATTCCTAGGGTTGGGGATTGTTTTTCGAGATTTTAGTGTGGGCTTTAGTCAGATTTTAGTGGTTTTAGTTTCTGCTTTGGCGGTTCAGGTTTTTGCTATCTTCAAATATCGGCTGGCTTGGGCCAGTTTACGGAGCGCTATCATTTCTAGTTTGGGTCTTTTAATGCTGATTCGGACTCAGTCATTCAAACTCTTGGCTTTGGCTAGCGCCCTTGCCATTTTGAGTAAATTTGTCTTCCGTTTTCGTGGCAAACATTTCTTTAACCCCACTAACTTTTCTCTAGCAATCTTGTTGTTAGTTTCTCCTGAGGTTTGGATTTCTCCTGCTCAGTGGGGTGAGGAGTTTCTCATCGGAGCTTGGATTGCGATGCTGGGTATTTTGGTAACCCACAAGTCATTACGAAACGATGTGAGTTATTCGTTCCTTGGATTCTATTTAATGTTTCTTTGGCTTCGAGTTTCCTACTTAGGTCAGCCTCACAGCGTTTTCTTTCATCAACTCAACAGTGGTTCGTTACTCCTTTTTTCTTTTTTCATGATCTCTGATCCAAAATCCACCCCAGATCATCGTTATGGTCGAATCTTGTTTTCTGGACTTGTGGCTGTGGTTGCTTATTGGATTAAATTCAAGCTTTATAATCCCAATGCCTTGGTGTTAGCTCTGTTTTTCTTGTCGCCCTTAACACCGTTGATTGATAAATTATTTCCGTCAGAACGATTTGAATGGCCCACTTCCAACAGGAGAGAAATCATCCATGCGACATCTAGCAATTTTCATTTTAAGTTTCCTTCCGTTTCAAATTTTTGGGTTTTGCGGATTTTACGTCGCCAAAGCTGATAGCTCTTTATACAACCAAGCCTCTCAAGTTGTTTTGGTTCGCCATGAAAACAAAACTGCTCTGACCATGTTTAGTGATTATCGGGGCGAAATGAAGGATTTTGCTTTGGTGATTCCTGTCCCCGAAGTTTTAACTCGTGAGCAAATCAATGTAGGCGACAAAGCACTTATTGAAAGAGTCGACGCTTTTTCGGCTCCTCGCTTAGTAGAGTATTTTGATTCGGATCCATGCGAACCTCCAATGGTTTATTCCATGAGATCCATGGGCGCACCGGATGGCGCCTTAGCGAAATCGGGTCCAGCATCTAGTAAATCGTTGGGAGTAACCATTGAGGCGCAATATACTGTAGGCGAGTACGATATTTTAATTTTGGGAGCTAAAGAATCTTCAGGACTGGAAAAATGGCTTACGGAAAATGGATATAAACTCCCCAAAGGAGCGTCGAAGGCTCTTGAGCCCTACATAAAACAAAAGCTTAAATTTTTTGTCGCCAAAGTGAATCTGGCTGAACAAGTTAAATCAGGATTTCAATACCTCCGGCCTATTCAGTTCGCTTATGAATCTCCGAAATTTATGTTACCCATTCGCTTGGGTATGGTGAATTCTGAAGGTCCTCAGGACATGTTGATCTATGCGATCACCAAAAAAGGAAGAGTCGAAACGACTAACTATCGCACTGTGAAATTACCTACAGGAATGGATCTTCCTCTCTATGTAAAAAATAAATTTGCCGATTTTTATCGAGCAATGTTTGAAGTTTCTCATCACAAAGAAAACAAGAAGGTCGTTTTTTTAGAATATGCTTGGAACATGGGATGGTGTGATCCGTGTGCGGCAGATCCTCTCACAGATGAAGAACTCAGAAAATTAGGAGTGTTTTGGATGACTAGCCCGTTTAACCCGAAGTTTCCCAAGGTGCGACCGGGCATTGTTCCTCCCATGCAGCCTCAACCCGAAGCTTACATCACTCGATTGCACGTCAAATACGACGCTGAACATTTTCCCGAAGATCTGTTCTTTCAAGAAACTGCAGATACCGAGAATTTTCAGGGGCGCTATGTTTTGCGGCATCCTTGGCTGAAAGAGGCTAAGTGCGAAGCCGGAAAAAAATATTTCAAAGAGTTGAAGTCCCGCAGAATTAAAGAGGCAGAAACTTTAGCTCAACTTACCCAATGGAAAATGGAAGAGATCACCAAAGAGATGGGTAAAGAACCTTCTCCCACTTCAGATGAAAAGACTCCGACCAAGGAAACTTGGTATCAAAATATCTTTAAATAAAACCTACAGAGACTAATGCAGTGTTCTTGCTTGTTCTGGAGGGACTTGTTTCAGCTCTTCTGGATTAGAGTTTTTTTGTCGTTCGTTCATCGAAAAAGACCTTTTAGCTTAAAGCCATTTTGCCGAAAAGAGGGGGCGAGAGTCTGTGTCACATTCGCGAGCAAATTGATACGCTATGGCAAATCAAATTAAAACAATCGGTATTATAGGACTAGGTCGAATGGGACGGTGTATGGTTAAGGGGCTTTTAGAAACACAAACCCTTAAAAAAACTGAAGTTTTTTTTACGACAAAACATTCGGATACGGCGAGTCAGGTTGAAAGAGATCTCGGCATTAAATCCTGTCAAAGCAACTTAGAATTGGTTTCCAAAAGTGATGTCGTAGTTATTGCGGTAAAGCCTCAGAACATCACTGAGGTTCTAGAGGAGATAGGAAAAAAAATTTCAAAAGATCAAACTTTGGTGTCGATAGTGGCGAGCATTCCAACCGCTTTGATGGAAAAGAAACTATCCAAAAATGTCCCCGTCATTAGGGCCATGCCCAATACTCCCGCTTTTGTTGGAGCAGGGATGACGGCCTGGTGCGCCGGGTCATTTGTGACTGAAAGTCATTTCGAAAAGATCCAAACTCTTTTTAAGCCTTTAGGAAAAGTCGCTCGCGTTGATGAAAAGCATTTGGATGCCGTGACTGGACTTAGCGGCTGTGGGCCAGCTTATATTTATGTCGTTTTAGAATCATTGACCGATGCTGGAATTAAGGTAGGTTTACCGCGAGAATTAGCGACCCAACTTGCTGGACAGACTGTTCTAGGTGCCGCTCGTATGTTATTAGACACTGGGCGCCATCCTGCGGCTTTAAAAGATGAAGTAACCACTCCCGCAGGTTGCACCATCGACGGTTTGTTGGAGCTTGAAGAAGGAAAATTGCGGGTAACTTTAATTAAAGCGGTGGTTCAGGCAACTAAAAGAGCTAAGGCTCTAGCTAAACAAGTAAAGTTTTAGAGGTGACAACGTGGCAAAAGACACAAAAGCAATCCTAAAAATAGATGGTAAAGAATACGAACTTAATATTGTCGAGGGTTCTGAAAACGAAAGAGCCATAGACATCACTAATCTTCGAGCTCAAACCGGGCTTGTAACTTTAGATTCCGGTTACATGAATACTGGCGCTTGCCAAAGCACCATTACTTTTCTGGATGGTGAAAAAGGAATTTTGAGATATCGCGGCTATCCCATTGAGCAATTAGCTGAAAAGTCCACTTTCGTTGAGGTTTGTTATTTGTTGATTTATGGAAGACTTCCTACCCAGAAAGAGTTGGAAAGATTTAGCACCAGTTTAACTCGACACACCATGCTTCACGAAGACATGAAGCGTTTCTATGATGGCTTTCCAAGAGATGCACATCCGATGGCCACATTGTCATCTGCTGTGAGCACTCTTTCCACTTTCTATCAAGACTCCTCAGATTTTACTAAACCCATGGACATGGAGCTTTCGATTTGGCGATTGTTAGCCAAATTGCCGACGATAGCAGCCTTTTCTTATAAGAAGTCGATTGGGCAACCCTTCATTTACCCCACTAACAGTTTGGATTACTGCTCCAACTTTTTAAAAATGATGTTTGCGGTACCTGCAGAGGAATACCAATTGGATCCTGAGGTTGCAAAAGCGCTGGATCTTTTATTGATTCTCCATGCGGACCACGAACAAAATTGCAGCACTTCAACTGTGAGGCTCGTAGGAAGTAGTCGAGCCAACCTCTATGCTTCGGTGTCAGCCGGGATTTCAGCTCTTTGGGGCCCTCTGCATGGCGGAGCCAACCAAGAGGTGGTTGAGATGCTTCAGGAGATTAAAAATTCGGGCATGGACGTAAAAACCTTTGTGAATAAGGTAAAAGACAAAGAGTCTGGAGTCCGACTCATGGGTTTCGGGCATCGAGTCTACAAAAATTTCGATCCTCGAGCTAAAATCATCAAACGCAGCTGTGACACTATTTTAAAGAAACTCAATATCCATGATCCTTTGTTAGATATTGCTAAACGACTTGAAGAAACGGCCTTAAGTGATGACTATTTCGTTTCTCGTAAGCTTTATCCTAACGTAGATTTCTACAGTGGAATTATTTATCGAGCCTTAGGTATTCCTACCAACATGTTCACCGTGATGTTTGCTATCGGAAGAACCCCAGGTTGGATAGCCCAATGGAAAGAGATGTTAGAGGCTCCAAACGCTAAAATTGGCCGTCCTCGGCAGATTTACACTGGGCCGCAGGAAAGGGCTTATACCCCCATCCACGAGCGACGCGGCTAATCGATTTTTAAGGTAGTTTGCAAAAAGTCGATTCGTCACTTAGAATTTAGTCCATCGTGGCAAAACAAAAAATTACATCCAGTAGTACGGCCGAGTATTTCTCTAAAAATCTTCAGCAGGTTGGCTTTTCTTCGCCCACCAAAGCTGTTTTAACGACGCTCAAAGAAGCAGTTGATAACTCCTTGGATGCTTGCGAGGACGAGGGCATTTTACCGGAGCTCTATATTGAAATTGAGAAGGTCGGCGCAGGCACTATCAAAAATACCGATTTGATCCGGATTAAGATTGAAGACAATGGGCCGGGATTGCATATCGACGACGTTCCCAAAGTTTTTGGAGAGTATTTAGCCTCGTCGAAATTTGGTCGAGGACGTTGCTCTCGAGGACAACAAGGGATTGGTATTTCTGCGGCTACCACATGGGCACAGCTGACCAGTGCTAAAGGTGCGCGAATCATCACTAAGACTAAAAGCATGCGCCAAGCGGTCTCTTGTCTAGTAGATGTCGATGTTAAAAATAACAAAGGGAACATCAAAGACAAGAAGTCGATTAACTGGGATCGCCCGCATGGGGTCAGTGTCGAATTTGTTTTAGACGGTCGAATTCAACTTCAGGGAGAAGGCGGACTCATCACCTATTTAACGGGAACCGCCTTAGTGAATCCCCACTTGAATTTGAGATATAAGCTTTTGGATCAACCGGTGGTCAAAGTCGATCGGGTTTCAGACAAATGTCCGGATATCCCCAACGCCGTTGAGCCTCATCCTCATACGATGAAGCTTGGAGAGTTTATCGCGCATTCACATCTTTTTGGAAGATCGACTCTTTCCAGTTTTCTTAAAAAAGGATTTTCGAGAATCACCGAAAACACTCTTCAAGAATTTGTCAAAAACGGGCTAGACAAAAAATTCTTAGAACAGGCGGTTGATAAAATTAGCGATGCTCACTTTAAAGATATTTTTGGGGCTATTCACAAAACGGAACTCATGTCTCCCAGTACTCGCTCGGTAATGACGATTGGTGAAGAGACCTTTTCTAAAAGTGTTCGTCGATTGGGTGAAGTCGACTTTTTTTCAGTCGTCACTCGAAAACCCACTATTTGCGATTTTAAGCCGGTGGCCATTGAGATTGCTGTGGCTCGACTCAAAACAGCTCAAAAAGTGGAGGGAGATGACAGTCCTCCTGTTCAGGTGTTGCGGTTTGCTAATCGTGTTCCCTTGCAGTTTGATAAAGCGGCTTGTGCCATGGTGAGGGCGATTGAAACAGTCAATTGGAGATCCTACGGATTGCCTCAGCCCAAAAGCAGTTTGCCCCTAGGGCCCTATGTGATAGCAGTCAGTCTTGTATCTCCGTTTATTAAATTTAAAAATGCATCTAAAGAAACAGTGGATGCGAGTGATGAGTTAGTAGAAGAAATTAGAAGAGCGCTGATTCAAGCGGGTCAGCGACTCTCTAGGCATATTAAAAAAGAACATCGAGAAGCCGATCTTGAAGAAAAACTAAGGCACATCGAACAATTTTGTCCCATCTTAGTGGATTGTTTGTGTCGAATCGTAAAAGCTCCGGAAAAACGAAAAAAAGCTGCGACCGAAGGGCTAGTTAAGTTGCTTGGGCGTGATGTGAATGCGGCGAAGAAACAGCTAGACGAAGCTTTAAAACATCATAAAGAGGCGCATGCCAAAGGGAAAATCCAAATTGTTGAGAAAGAAGAAGTTAAAGCTGAAGAGGAAGAGGAGCTGAAAGCGCCTCATCCGGAAGAGTCAGAAGCTTCTGAAGAAGCTGAGGCAGCACCTGAAAAAACTAAATCGGCTAAAGCAACTTCAAAAACCAAAAAGAAAGCTACAGCTAAGCCCAAAGAAAAAATGAAAGAGAAAGAAGCATGAGAGAAGACACGATTCCAAAGCTTTCGAAGGATTTATGTAACAAAATGTTAACCGATCTCGAGAATGCTCGTCGGCCCGTGCTGGAAGCCATCAAGTGCTCTTTGGACAATTCTCGTTATAACCCCAAAGTAGGGTACCTGACTCCAGGGGATAAAATGGTAAAATCTGAACTGAATGTGGCTTCTGTTCAGAAGATGTCGAGAGCCATTTTTATCTTAGAGATTCTTTTAAGAAATTTAGAAACTGGAGCTGTGAACACCAAGCGTGAGCTCTATTATATTTCTAAAGGTGAAGTAAAACACAACCCTGAGTTGCGGCCTTTGGACTTTTCCGACCAGTCTGAGAGTGATGCGATTATCGATTTCATTTGTGAAATGATGGAGTGTTATCGCGAAGATTTGAATTGCTACGCTAACGATCGGGGAGGTCAAACCTATTCCAATCAATTAGTGGTGACTGAACAGCTTCCCGATGGAACCAAAGCTGTAGTTGATTTAAGCACTTTGGGAACTTCACCTTTTCAGCCGAAAAACCGACCCCAGAGTCTTTCACTCAAAGCCAAGAAAAAGATCGATTTTTGTTTAGTAGTAGAATCGGAAGGTACCGCAAACACCTTTGTGACCAACGGGTTTTGCAAAAGAAACAACGCAATTCTCCTAGGTGCCCAAGGGGTTCCGAGTAATGCCGTGAGAGGCTGGTGTAAGTTGATTCAAGATCAACTGAAAGTTCCCATCTATTTCTTCGGAGATCTTGACGCCTATACCTTGCAAAATATTTTTAGAACGCTAAAGGCGGGATCGGCAGCTAGTTTAATTCGTAATTCCGATTTTTCCGCTCCCGATGTTCGCTTTTTGGGGGTTCTTCCTGAAGATATCAAAAAGTATGATCTTGCCGATTACCCTGTGAAAGAGAATGATCTTCAAGAGGCTAGGGCTTTAAAGAAGGCCTCAGATGCATTAAAAAACGATCCTTTCTTTAAAGATAAAAAGAACAAGGGATTGTCTAAAATTCTCGAATGGCTTTTAAAAAACAAGCGACGTTGCGAGCAACAATCCTATTTCACCGTAGATCCCCGCGACCCAGTGATGCCAGAAAAAATTATTTTAGAGAAAATTAAAAAAGGCGATTTTATTTAAACCAATATAAAAACCTGGAGAAAAAAATGAAATACCAAATCAAATTAGTAATTCTAGGTATTTTGATTTCAGTTAGCGGATTGGCTGCGGAAAGTAAACAAGTGGCAGTAGCATGCAAGCCGATTAAAGAAGCCTGTGAAAAAGCCGGTTTTGTAGAGGGTGGATACAAAGAAGGTAAAGGGCTCTGGGTAAATTGTTTTCAGCCCATTCTTCAGGGAAAGATTCATCCAGATGCGAAGCTTTCCCTTCCTTCTGTAGATTCCAAACAGGTAGAGGCATGTAAGAAAGCACAGCCAAAAGCAGGCAAGAAAAAATCGGCAAAATAAAGTTAGTCTAAGGTTCTACAGTTACTTAAGTGTTGCGGAGATAATTTTATCTCCAACCTCAAGTTTTTCTACAACATCCATTCCAGAAACCACCTCTGCGAAAGCGGTATATCTTCCGTTTAGGTGGTAATTTGAACTGAGGTTAAAGAAAAACTGACAGCCGCCAGTATCTTTCCCTGCGGTCGCAATGCCCACAGTCCCTCTTTCGTGATTTCTAGGGCTGACTTCATCGCGTATTAGAAATCCCGGGCCACCGAAGCCATCTCCTCTGGGGTCGCCCCCCTGGGAAACAAAGTTCGGAACCACTCGATGGAAAGTTTTTCCATCATAAAATTTCTTTTTAATAAACTCTACAAACCGATAACCCGTTAAAGGAGTGTCATCAAAGAGTTTAAGTTCGATATCTCCACGGGTTGTTTTGATAAAAATTCTTTGGGAGATTACAGATTTTAGCTGATTCCACAAGGGAGTGGATTCTGTAATTCGATTATTGATTGGCAATGGGATCTTGGGATCTCTTCCTGAAATATTTTTAATGGCCTGAGCTGCAGCGACTACTACTTGTTTCGCATTGTCATTAAGTGCCGATTGCAGAAGCGGCAAATCTGATTCCGAACCCAAGGTCGCCAAACTATTAAGTAAGGTGGATTTGGTTTCAGTGGTATCGTCGGAATTCAAAGATGGGTAAGCCTCAGCCAGTGGTTTACCAAAGTCCTTCCAATTCATTTGTTTGGCTAACTCTGAAATCAAAGCTAACAAACCCGGATCTTTTTTCATCACAAGTTCTTTGAGAGCTGTTTTCCAGTCATCGGGAAAGTCATCTTCCTCAAGATTCGCCATTTGTTCAATAGCATCTGAAAGAAGTAGAGGATTTCCTTCCGTTAGAAAAGGATTCAACTGTTTGATGTTTTCTGAGGTTCGCAAAATAACAAGCGAAGACAGAACGGGCGGCAATCCAAGTAGTCCCTTATTTTTCAAGAATTCTTGAACGTACTTTTGACCAATATCGGGCGCGACCGTGCAAAGAGTTTTTAAGGTTTTTCCTTTAACCCAATCCGATTTTGAGGTTTTTAAGAGCAATTCTAAAGGGGTTTTAAGCCAAGAAAATTGTTCGGGCTTGAACACAATAGTATCTAAGGTAGTAATCACTAAGGAACTCTCCGGGCTATTAAGAGATCTCGCTAAAGCTCCTCCCGAGGTTTCAGAAAGCGGTTTCCCTTTAAGGGCTTTCATCGCCTCAATCCTGACTGAGAGGGGAAATTTGGGGTCGAGATGGGAAAGAAACAAAGGGATCAATTGTGGGTTGTCCGAGCGACTCAAAGAACGAATGAGTAGTGCTTGGTTTGTGGAAGGCAAATTTTTACTTACCGCCGATAAAATATTTGCCACGGGTAGATTTTTGGGATTTCCCTTAAATTGTGCCAGTACAAAAGCGGCTGCAAGAGAGGAATTATGGTCAGAAGTTGCGATGAGGGTAATCAGTCTAAGAAGATCTTCCGAAATTTCCCAACTGGCGGAATCTCCACTTAATAAAATCCCCAATCCTTCGACAATATTCTTTTGCGCGGATAAGTCCTTTTCTGAGGATAACGCCTTCACAAGAACGGGTAGCACTGAAGAATTTCTGCTGTAGCCCAAAGCCCGATAATAAGAACTACGCACTTTAGATGACTTTTCCATGGTTAAGTGCTGACTCAACAATTTAATGGCAAGTTCGTCGCCGATAAGGCCTAAGCTAAACGCAGCCCACTCTTTTTTTTCTAAACTTTTACCGTTGAGTATTCGAGAAAGAGCTTCAATAGCGTAAGGGTCTCCAATTCTACCCAAAGCCAAAATGGCAGCTTTAGAAACCTGTGGAGAAGGGTGCGAGATGGCTTGAAGAAGATACGGGTCTTTATTGAGTCTCTGATTTTCCGATTGAATCACTCTTTGAAGAGCCAAAAGTTCTGCCGCCGGGACTGCTGAAGGAGTCTGTGGAACTGAGGTGAGTAGGCGAGGCGGAACCCAATATTGTTCGGTTTTGGGAGACCTATTTTTTTTTGCGCCACTGGTCATGGTGCAAAAAAAGACTAAACCGATAAAGATCACTTTCATTCAAAAAAGGTTGAATCAGTTAAGCAGTGAACGCAAGCTACAATATTTAAAAAAATCTTGACGCAGACAAGAAAAATGAATAACTCAACAACTGACAGAGATGTCATTCCTAAGAACTGGCGTCAGCCAGATTAGGGGGTACTTCTTACCGCAAGGTCGTTTGCTGAAGTTTTTGCAAAGAGACTGAGCAAACAGTTCGAATTTTTCGACCCCCTTAACCCGAACCGTCGGGATTTTCCTAAACTTGTTTTCGTTGGAGTTTACCGGTGTGTAGTGCACTGAATTTTCCAGCGGTTGTTTTTGGATGTTCCAAAAACAAGTTATTTGGAAAGGGAATCTGTCATGAAAAACCTCGTAGTTAAATTAGTAAGTATGGCAATGGTGGTTGGAACCGCAGCTTTCGGAAGTGGTTATAAGTGCTCCGGAACTGACTTTACTGGAACTGAGTGGTCAGTAAAAATGTACAATCATACCTCAGTAGAAACCCGAGTTCCTTCAGTATTAGTGATCAGCAATGAGGATCAAGGGACTCTTCTTTTAAGAAAAGATCTTGAAATTAAAAAAGCGAATCGTCGAAATACAGTTCAGTTTGTGGTCGAAGGTAACCGAAAAATCGATTCTGACTCTGTGATTTTTCAAGTGACCCATAAAGAAGGAAGAGAAACTCTAGAGGAAGGCGAAGTGGTTAGTGGTCAGCTTATCCTTGTGAAAGAAGGCTCTAAACAGGTTATCGATTTAGAGTGCTCTCGATATTTAAAAAACTAGAAATTTGAAAAGGAAGGTCGTTTTAGACCTTCCAATTCAATTTAAGGAGTGCGAGCCCCCTCGCACTCCTTTTTTTTGCCCGAAATGGTGCGGTTTGTTTGCCAAATAATCCCGACTAAGGTTAATTTGCTTTTGGAGTTGAACAGGTGAACTATCTTGAAAAATTAAACGAAGCTCAGCTGGGAGCTGTTTTGCATGGGCCTGGCCCTATTTTGATATTGGCAGGAGCAGGCTCTGGCAAAACCCGAGTGCTTACTCATCGAATTGCACACTTGATCCTAAACCACCATGTCGATCCCACTCAAATTTTTGCAGTGACATTTACCAACAAAGCGGCGGCCGAAATGAGAGAGCGTGTCACTCATATATTAGGTCGTTTGGCTCCTGGACCTGTGGATCCGCGAGATTTGTGGATTAGTACCTTTCACTCGGCGTGTGTTCGTATTTTGAGATCTGAAATCCATCATCTGGGTTATTCCAACTCATTTACCATTTATGACGATTCTGATCAGTTATCGGTGGTGAAAGCCGTCATGAAAGAACTGCGCTTGAGTGATTCCATGTATTCCCCCAAGGCCATGCAATCGAAAATCAATCGGGCCAAAAATGATGGGGTCGATCACCATTCGTATCGCCCGACCTATGGTGGTCCTGTGGAAGATGCTTTTATTCGAATTTTTAACCGATATTCTGAAGTGCTTAAGGCTTCCTCTGCACTTGATTTTGCCGATCTGATTTTAATGACCGTAAAACTTTTTCAAACGGTGCCACAGGTTTTGCAAAACTATCAAAAGAGATTTCCTTATTTACTTATTGATGAGTATCAAGACACCAACCGCTGCCAATATTTACTCATGAAACTTTTGGCAGGGTCGCAAGCCAATATTTGTGCGGTAGGGGACGAGGACCAGTCGATTTATAAGTGGCGGGGAGCTGACATAAGCAATATCTTAAATTTCGAAAAAGATTTTCCGAATGCTCAAATTTTTAAATTAGAACAAAACTATCGTTCCACCAAAAATATCATCGAAGCCGCAAGCCACGTCATTTCTTACAACACCGAAAGAAGAGACAAAAAACTTTTTACTCAAAACGATTCTGGGGAAAAAATTAAAGTTATCGAGTCTTATGATGAGCACGATGAGGCCCATAAAGTTACCGACTCTGTTTCATTGGCAACCAAAGAGGGTTTGCCTCTCAATCAAATGGCGATTTTCTACCGCACCAATGCTCAGTCCCGTCTCCTTGAGGATATGCTTCGGGCTAAAGGGATTAACTATCAAATTTACGGAGGCTTAAAATTCTACGATCGTCTCGAGGTTAAAGATATTTTAGCCTATCTTAAATTAGTTTCTAATCCCAGTGACGATGTGAGTTTCCGAAGAATTATTAATGTTCCCACTCGAGGAATTGGGGCAGTTTCTCTGGATAAATTTACGACCAAAGCCAGGGAGTTGAATGTCAGTTGTTACCAGTTACTCCTTGATATTTTTGGGTCTGAGCCAAAGGTTCAATTTGATTTGGGGCGTTCGCAAAAGAATTTTAAGCAATTCTTTGAATTGATGGAAGCTTTGCGAGCCGCTAAAAGTTCAGTGCTGCCCTCGGATTTGATTAACATGGCCATTGAGGAAAGTGGCTATCGAAAAAGTTTAACCGATGAAGGAACGGTTGAGGCGCAGAGCCGTCTTGAAAACTTGGCTGAACTGAGACAAAGCGTTGTTGAGTATGAGTTAAGAAAAGGTGGCGAAGATCCTTCTAAAGATCTTACTTTGGAAGGATTTCTTGAGGAGATTGCGCTGGTTTCCGATATTGATAGATTCGATCCTAATGCTCCTGCCATCAAATTGATGACTATCCACATGGCCAAAGGGCTAGAATTTGATGTGGTATTTATTGTGGGGTTAGAGGAAGAGCTCTTTCCCAATGTTCGTCCTTGGGAACCTGAAGAGCCTTCTGATGTCGAAGAGGAACGGCGTTTGTTTTATGTGGGAATGACTCGCGCGAAGAAAAACTTGTCTCTTTTTTACGCTAAAAACCGAACTCTATTTGGAAATTCCAGTTTCAGAGTTTTAAGTCGGTTTGTAGAAGAGATCCCTCAAGATTATCTTGAAATTAAAAAAGCAGATTATTTTTCAAGAAAACGCCATTTCACTGACAGACCAGGTCTTTTGCCCCGTCGTGGGGGGTGGCAAAATTCTCCTGAGGACGAAGAAGCCCCCTCTCGTTACCCACAAGACGATTTTAGTCAGGTTTATGAATCTGATGATTCTTCTTCATACTCTGATATTCCCGAAGAAAATGCAGTATCAGTGGGATCTAGGGTTCAACACCCGACCTTTGGTGAAGGAATCGTTCGTCAAAACTTAGGAGACGATAAAGTCATTGTTGAATTTCGCGGACGTGGGCTTAAAAAGATCTCTCTTAAATTCACTCAGCTAAAATTCTAATGAGCTATTTACGTTTCGACAAAGCCACTGCTTCAGAGCGGGAATTACTAGCGCTGTTAAGAGCTTCAGCTTGGGCTAAAGAACTTTCTTCTGAAGAATTTACCAAGCGGAATCAGAGACTTTATTCGCATCAGTTTGGTTCTGAACGGATAGACACTTTCGTTATCCGAAATTTAGAAAACAAAATCGTGACCTCTATGGACGTTCTTCGGGTAAAGTTTTTTTTCAAGGCAGGACCTAAAGCATCCATCTCAGTGAAAGAGGGTTTTCTTATCGCATCTGTTTTTACAGCTCCGCAACATCGCCGAAAGGGTTACGCGGCCCTTATGATGAGTCGATTTTTTGAGCAACAAAAATGGGATCTTGGGGTTCTTTATTCGGATATTGGTCCTAAGTTTTACGAAAAGTGGGGGTTTCAGAAAACCCATCGCTTTCTTTGCGAAATGGGAGGGCCTTTCCCAAAAAATCAACTTACTATCAACCCCATCGAGCCAAAGGCTTGGGTTGATAAAGTATTTGATTTGCGCAAATCAAATTTTGATAGTGATCCCAAAGGGCAAATGGCTTTGGTTCCTGATGTTGATTTTTTAGATTGGCACCTGGAGCGATTTCGATTTTTTGCTCAGTTAAAGGGACGAGGTCCCCTGCCCCCCACTTTTTTTGAATTAGAGACTTCACAAGGTCGGACCTATTTTGCGGTGGTATTAAATGCACTAAATCAGAAAGCTGAAGTGCTTTGGAGAGCGCCAAATTCAGAGGATAGCCTGATGGCTATTGGGCAAGTGGTTGAAAGTTGGGGATTAAAGGAATTTACCTTTTGGAGCCCTAACGCCCAGGGGAAAGTTTTGGAAGAAGAGTGTCCGATGGGTTGGTTTCAAGGGCAGGTAAAGCCTGAGCCCGAGGGGTTCTTTGACCCCCAAATTTGTGATTGGTGGTGACCAAAATCCCAAGGTGTTGTATGGTTTTCACCTATGTTAACTCGAGAAGAAGTATTAAAAATAGCCAAGTTAGCTAGACTCACGCTAACTGAAGACGAAATCGTTTTTTATCAAAAACAACTCACCCGGGTTCTGGGGCACATCGAAGATCTCAATCAAGTTCAGACCTCAAAGGAAGCCTTTGTTCAACATGTTCCCAGCGATGCCATTCCCTTTAGGGAGGATAGGGCGCAGCCTTTTCCTAATCACGAGGGGCTCATGGGAAATGCACCTGCCGTGGAAAATGGGTGCTTTTTGTTACCGACGATTGTGGAGCACAGCTAATGGAATTTGGAACACAGACGATTCAAGAGTTATTGGAAGGATATCAGGCTAAACAATTTAAGCCGTCCGAGGTGATTGAGGGTTACTTAAAAAACATCTCGGAGCGAGATGAAAAACTCAATTCCTTTTTACAAGTACGTCCTGAGGAAACTTTAGCCAACGCCAAAAAACTTGATGGGCGGATGAATGAGGTCAACCAACTCCCTCTATTTGGGATTCCGATTGCCATTAAGGACAATTTTTTAGTTGAGGGGTGGCAGGCTACGGCTGGGTCTAAAGTGTTATCGGGTTATGTGTCTCCTTACACAGCAACGTCGGTTCAAAGACTGGAATCCATGGGCGCTGTGATTGTGGGCAAAGTGAACTGTGATGAATTTGCGATGGGCTCTTCCAATGAAAATTCGGCTTTTGGTGCAGTGAGAAATCCTTGGGATTTAGAAAGAGTGCCAGGGGGATCCAGTGGCGGATCTTCGGCGGCAGTGGCAGCTGGGTTAGCCACGGTTTCTTTAGGAACGGATACTGGCGGTTCTATTCGCCAGCCTGCAAGTTTGTGCGGTTTGGTAGGGCTTAAACCGACTTATGGGCGAGTTAGTCGTTATGGAATTGTGGCCTATGCCAGTTCTTTAGATCAAGTTGGCCCCTTTTCAAAAACGGTTTGGGACTCAGCCAGAGTGATGGAAGTGATGGCTGGTTTTGATGATCGTGATGCCACCAGTTCAAAACGTTCAGTGCCTAAATATACTGAAGAACTTTCCTCAAAACGAACTTTTACTCTGGGGGTTTCTCGCTCTTGGCTTGAGGGGGTGGATCCCGAAGTAGGTAAATCTTTTGAAGCTGTTTTAGAGGCTTTCAAAAAGATGGGCGGCAAAGTGATTGATATTGATTTGCCCCATACTCGATATTCACTTTCTACTTACTATTTGATTGCTCCAAGTGAAGCTAGCAGTAATTTGGCAAGATACGATGGAGTTCACTATGGGTATCGAACTCCGTCAGCTAAGAGTAGTGAGGATCTTTATAGCCGGAGTCGAGGAGAAGGCATTGGGAGGGAAGTTAAACTTCGTATTATGCTTGGAACCTATGCTCTAAGTGCAGGCTATTACGATGCGTTTTACTTGAAGGCCAATCAAGTTAGAAGAAAAATTCAGGAAGATTTTGAAAAGGCATTTACTCAATGTGATTTTGTGGTTTCTCCCACTTCGCCGAGTACGGCGTTTAAGTTAGGCGAAAAAACAGATGACCCTCTAAAAATGTATTTATCTGATATTTTTACTCTGCCGGTAAATTTGGCCGGATTGCCCGGACTTTCGGTTCCTTGCGGATTAGACTCAAAAAATTTGCCCATAGGCTTTCAACTGATAGGTAAACCTTTCTGCGAGAGTGATCTTTTTACAGCGGCCTATCAATATGAAAAAGTTCGTGGTGAGTTCCCATTGCCTTCGATAGCCAAGGGGAAGGGGTAAATCATGTCGCTTGAAAAATATGAAGCAGTGATTGGACTTGAAGTTCATGCTCAGCTAATGACAGCGAGTAAAATGTTTTGTCGTTGTCCTAATCAATATGGGGCTTCGCCCAATACCAATGTTTGTCCTATTTGCACTGGCCAGCCAGGTTCGTTACCTGTCATTAATAAAAAGGCCATTGAATTGGGAGTAAGAGCCGCCATTGCTTTGCAGTGTGAAATTCATTCTGAAAGTGTGTTTGCGAGAAAAAATTATTTCTATCCCGACTTGCCCAAGGGATATCAGATTAGTCAGTATGAAAGACCGTACTCGACTCACGGAAATATTGTGGTTCGTTTAAAAAATGGGGATGAGAAAAGAATTGGGATCACCCGAATTCATTTTGAAGAGGATGCTGGCAAATCCAACCATGAATCCTATGGAACTTTAGTGAATTTGAATCGTGCGGGTGTGCCCCTGATTGAAATTGTGAGCGAGCCGGATATGAGAAATGCTCACGAAGCAGGCCAATATTTAAGAGCTTTACATAGTATTTTACGATATGCGGATATTTGTGATGGCAACATGGAGGAAGGAAATTTCCGGTGTGATGCGAATATTTCCGTTCGTCTTAGAGGGACTGAAAAGTTCGGAACCAAGGTTGAGTTAAAAAATATCAATTCTTTCAAGTTTGTGGAAAAAGCCATTGAGTATGAAATTCAAAGGCAGGTTTTTGCGATTGAGAATGGCGAAAAGATTATTCAACAAACCCGAAGTTGGAATTCAGGTAAGAATGTCACCGAAGTGATGAGAGAAAAAGAAGAAGCTCATGACTATCGGTATTTCCCAGAGCCTGATCTTCCCAAGCTTACCATTTCTGTTGAATGGCTGGGTCAGATTCGAAACGAAATGCCAGAGCTTCCAAGCCAAGCGAGTGAGAGATTTAAGAAAGCCTTTGAGCTTTCAGACTATGATGCTGCGGTGTTGACCAGCTCTAAAGAATTGGCGCACTATTTTGAGAGTGTGGTTTCTCATTCTAAGAACGGCAAGGCTAGTGCTAACTGGGTGATGAATGAGCTTTTGGGACGACTTAATGCGGCTAGCAAAGAAATTGAGGCTTCGCCCGTTTCGGCAACTCAAATAGCCGAACTTATAAAGAAAATTGATAGTGGGGAGATCAGCGGAAAGATTGCTAAAACGGTGTTTGAAGAAATGTTTGCGACAAGTAAAGACGCAAGCGTTATCATTAAGGATAAAGGTTTCGTTCAGATTAGCGATCCTGCAGCGTTAGAAAATGCGGTTAGAAAAGTCATTGAGAATAATCCTTCTCAGTTGGCTGAATATAAAGCGGGGAAAGTTAAATTGCTTGGGTTTTTTGTGGGGCAGGCTATGAAGGAAACCCAGGGACAGGCCAATCCTGCGCTTTTAAATGAGCTGGTCAAGAAACTCTTAGATACTTAAAAAATAGCTGTGAAGTTTGTGCATGGTTTCTTCTTTGGGGGGATGGAATGCGAGCACTGATCACTGGAATTACTGGGCAAGATGGTTCTTACCTTGCGGAGTTTTTACTTTCCCGTGGGTATGAAGTTTGGGGAGTGGTTCGGCGATCCTCTTCAGAAAACTTCGAGCGCATTCAACACATTCGAGATCAAATTAAGCTTTTTGAAGCTGACCTTCTGGACCAAACGTCTCTCACCAGAGCAGTGCAGTCTGCAAGGCCTGATGAAGTTTACAATTTGGCTGCACAGTCGTTTGTTCCCACATCGTTTGTACAGCCAGTGCTTACAGCTGAATTTACAGGAATTGGTGTAGCTAGAATTTTGGAAGCGATAAAAAACGCAGCTCCTAAAGCAAAGTTTTATCAAGCCAGTTCATCGGAGATGTTCGGAAAAGTTTTAGAAACTCCGCAGACGGAGAAAACCCCATTTTATCCTCGAAGTCCTTATGGGGTCGCCAAAGTTTATGGTCATTATTTAACAGTCAACTACCGCGAGAGTTATGGCATGTTTGCGGTGTCCGGTATTTTATTTAACCATGAATCGCCACGAAGAGGCCTTGAGTTTGTGACTCGAAAGATTACCGATGGAGTAGCGAAGATCAAGTTGGGGTTAACGAACGAATTGCGGTTAGGAAATCTTGAAGCAAGACGTGATTGGGGTTTTGCGGGTGACTATGTAAGGGCTATGTGGCTAATGCTCCAACAAAACGAACCTAAAGATTATGTTGTAGCGACTGGGAAAACTCATACCGTTCGTGATTTTTGTGAAATCGCTTTTGACTCAGTCGGGTTAAATTATAAGGATCATGTGGTAACGGATGCTGCCTTTTTGCGTCCTGCCGAGGTAGACCAACTTACTGGGTGTCCCAAGCGAGCTGAAAAAGAGTTGGGTTGGAAACCCGAAGTCAGTTTTTCAGAAATGGTCGAGATGATGGTTCGTGCCGATTTGAAAAGGTTGCAGCCTCAAAGCACAAGGGTGGTTAATTTAGGGTTTGCTAAAAAAGCAGCCGTTTAAAAAGTTACGATACGCTTAGAAGTTCATGGAGTCTTAGTACGCCAACGACCTCTCCCGCGCTGACTACAGGAACCACATTGAGAGGGGGTTTATGGCTTTCCATGAGTTCGAGAGCTTTAACGGCCATGAGATTAGGTTCGATAGTCACCGGTTGATGGTTAATCACTTCATTTAATTTAAGACTAAAAATTTCCGATTTATAGCGGTTAAGAAGTCTTCGAATATCGCCATCCGTAAGAATTCCAGAAAGTTTGGGAGTTTCAGAGCAAAACAGCAAAATGCCCAGACCGTAGGTTCCTAAGTCGGCGATGCTCTGTTCTATCGAGGCTTTTTCCAAATTAAAAATGGGGCATTTCTCTTTAGGAATCATCAAATCAGAGACTCTCAGCGAAAGTCGTTTTCCCAGTTTTCCTCCGGGATGATATTTCGCAAAATCTTCATGTTGAAAGTTTTTCATTTTCATCAAAGTTAAAGCTAAAGCATCTCCAATTGCTAGAGCTACGGTAGTGGAAGTTGTAGGAGCTAAATCTAAGGGACAGGCTTCTTTGGTGACTGGCGCATATAAAACGACGTTAGCTTCTCTAGCTAAAGTAGAATCTAGTTTACTTGTAACGGCGATGATTTTTGAGCCCAGTCTTTTGATGGCAGGTATTAAACTAATGAGTTCTTCACTTTCTCCGCTTTTGCCGAGGGCAACGACCACATCGTCAGCAGTGAGCATTCCTAAATCTCCATGTCTTCCGTCGGAAGGATGAAGAAAAGTAGCTACGGTTCCAGTGCTACTCATGGTAGCTGCAATTTTTCTAGCAATCAGTCCCGATTTTCCGACGCCAGTGAAAACAATTTTTCCAGTGGTCTTCAGTAAAAGAGTTACCGCTTCGAAAAAAGGATCCCCGACAGAGTTAGCCATTAATCTTAAAGCCTCAGCTTCAAGCGTGATCACTTCTTGAATATTTTTTAGGATCTCATCTTTTTTGTCTTTTAGGGTTTGATTCATAGCGCCACAAGGTTGACCATAGTGGGGGGACTTTAGGCTTGTCAATTGAAGGTTTGGTTCTATGAGTTCCATTTTAAATTTAGGATGATTCGGGTATTCTAATTAAGCAGCCCAAAACCTGACAGGATTACATAATAGGGAAATTAGCTTCTTATTTCCTCAAAATCTATGAAAAATCTCAAAGACTTAAAGCTAGCCGTGATTGGTTTGGGATATGTGGGGCTTCCATTAGCCGTCGAATTCGGTCGTAAAAGAGAAGTGGTGGGTTTTGATATTGATCCAGTGCGAATTCAAGAGTTAAAGAGCTCAAAAGATGGGACTCTAGAAACTACCGTCAAGGACTTGCAATCGGCAGTTCATCTAACTTACTCATGTAAAGAACAGGACATTGCACATTGCAGTTGTTTTATTATTACGGTTCCGACTCCAATCGATAGTCACAAACGGCCCGACCTGACTCTGTTACGGCAAGCCACAGAAACGGTGGGCAAGGCGCTTAAAGTCGGGGACATAGTTATTTATGAGTCCACGGTTTATCCAGGAGCCACTGAGGAAGAGTGTGTACCGTTACTCGAAAAAATCTCTAAATTGAAATTCAACAGAGACTTCTTTTGTGGCTATAGTCCAGAGAGAATCAACCCTGGTGATTCGCAGCACCGACTAACTCAAATCAAAAAAGTAACTTCTGGTTCGACGCCCGAAGCTGCAACTCTCATTAACAATCTCTATCAAGAAATTATTACAGCAGGAACCTATCAAGCGGAAAGCATTAAAGTGGCTGAAGCGGCAAAAGTTATCGAGAATACACAAAGGGATTTAAATATTGCCTTCATCAATGAGCTAGCCATCATTTTTAATCGAATGGGATTAGATACAGAGTCTGTGTTAAAAGCTGCAAGTACCAAGTGGAATTTTGTTTCTTTTCGTCCGGGTTTGGTGGGGGGGCATTGTATAGGGGTGGATCCTTATTATTTAACCCACAAAGCGCAGGCAATCGGACACCATCCTGAGATCATTTTAGCGGGTCGCAGATTAAACGACAACATGGGTAATTATGTCGTTTCCCAACTTCTGCGAGCGATGGTCAGAAAAAAAATTCAGGTAGAAGACGCTAGGGTTCTTGTGATGGGGTTAACGTTTAAGGAAAATTGCCCCGACATTCGAAATACACGAGTGATTGAAATAGTTCGTGATTTAGAAGAACTGCATTGTAAAGTGGATGTTTATGATCCTTGGACTTCCGAGCAGGCCGTGAAAAAAGAATATGGAATCTCCCTTTTAAAAGACTTGGAGAAAGGTGTTTATGATGCGATTGTTATCGCGGTTGCACATAGACAATTCAAAGAGATGGGAGAACCTGCTATTCGAGCGTTAGGAAAGACTCAGCATATTCTGTACGACCTAAAATATGTCCTACCTCTTGGTGCCTCGGATTTGAGATTATGAAATCAAATTTCTATGAAAATATTTTATTAAAGATAAAAAGCCATCCCAAAATATGGTGTATCACTGGAGTGGCTGGCTTTATCGGAAGTAATTTGTTGGAAACCTTGCTCCAATTGGACCAGCGGGTTGTGGGCTTGGATAATTTTTCTACAGGCTACAAGAAAAATTTGGAAGAAGTAAAAGCGTTAGTAAAACCAGAACAGTGGTCAAATTTTCATTTCATTCAGGGGGACATAGGTTCCCTGGAAGACTGTAGAAAAAGCATGTCTTTTCGAGGTGAGCCAGTTGATTATGTCTTGCACGAGGCTGCTTTGGGTTCAGTGCCTAGGAGTATTTCTGATCCCATTGAGACAAACCGATCGAACGTTGATGGGTTTGTGAACATGATTTTGGCTGCCAAGGACGCTAAAGTGAAAAATTTTGTGTATGCTTCAAGTAGTGCAGTCTATGGCGATGAGCCGAACCTTCCCAAGGTGGAGGACAAAATAGGAAACCCTTTGAGTCCCTATGCGGTTTCAAAGAGAGTCAACGAACTTTATGCCGATGTCTTTCATCGCGCTTATGGTTTCGATTCCATCGGCCTTCGATATTTTAATGTTTTCGGCCGCCGCCAAGATCCCAACGGAGCTTACGCAGCTGTGATCCCAAAATGGATTGCGGCTATGATCAAAGGTGAACAAGTATTTATTAATGGTGATGGAGAGACGAGCAGAGACTTTTGCTATGTAGACAATGTAGTTCAAGCTAACTTACTCGCGGCCACAGTCGAGCGCTCCGAAGCAAAAAATCATGTCTATAATGTGGCGGTCGGGGACCGAACGACTTTGAATGAGCTATACAAAATATTAGCGGATACACTTTCCACTTTGGGTACAACCATTTCGAAAGAACCCATTCATCGCGACTTTAGAGCGGGGGACGTAAGGCACTCTTTGGCGGATACCAGTAAAGCAACTAAGTTATTACGGTATGAATCCAAGTGTCAGATTACCGAAGGAATTAGGAAAATAATAGGGTGGTATTTGTGAAAAATAGGAACCCTAAGAGGGCTGCTACCATTCTTATTCTACTTTGAGAAGACCGTTCTCTACCTTACGATGATCTTATTAGCTTGGGGATCAAAGTATTGACTGGCTTCGTAACGGCGGGCTTCCCACCCATCAAATTTCCGCACCTCTTTTAGTGCATACACTTTCTCGATGAGAGGGACAATGGTCTCTGTGTTAAGAGCTTCTTCTTTATCCCAAAAAATGAACCAGCCCCCTTTTGGGAAGTGTTTTGCGGCTCTTTTAAGGTACACCAACTGCCTTTTCTCATTCAAAATTCCAAACATTGCTCCCGGAGCGAGGGGTAGCCATCGCTCGAATGACTTATTGGAAAGCCAATCTGTTTCCAGGCTTCGTCCGAACACAACTATGGGGGCGTGGTCGGCAATATTTAGCCCAGTCAGAGCTCTCTTTAAGTTGTAGGCAACTCCCTCTTTAAAAAACTCTACCTCTTGAGGAATGACCCTAGGGTACGATAAACTTTTGAAATAGGATTTCCAAGTTGAAACACTGAAGGGAGGTAGAAACAATAAAAATGCTAAAGTAGGAATAAGCCAGCGAAGCTTTAGGTGCCAAAGCCCCGAGAATTGAGAAATCAAACCATATCCCTCTCTAAATATCACAACGGATAAAAAAATCTGGGGCATTAGGTTAGCGATATTGTTAGGATGGCTTCGAGAAATATAGTAACTTGCGCAAGTCCACAGCCACCCTAAAGTTCCTACCAACAAGGGGGCCATGGGATGGTTAATTCGATCGACTTTTACCGATACCACCGAGCCAAAAATGAAGACAAATAAAAGTATCCAAACAGGGCTTACCAATGTGATCGGAACAGCGCCAAAACCATTTTTATAAGTGATTGCATACTCGATAAAAGATGAAGGATCAAAGCCCGTTGAATAGTGATTCTGATGCCAAATGAAAAACAAACTCCACGCTCCAACTATGGGGCCGAGCAAATAAAGCCCTACAAAAGCAGCTCTTTTTATTTTTCTAATGGCTTTTAGTGTTGGATTTACTCTCAAATACCCTATCAAAGTAATCAACTGAAAACTCACCCAAAAACCCATTGAATAGAGAAAAGCTTCAATACTCCAAAGCGAACACAAAGCGTAAGTTATCGTGGCCAGAAGATTAAAACAGATTAACAATGGTTTCTTTTTACTTGTTAATTTGACCTGGGTGATAATAATCCCTAAGAAAACCAAAATAAATGAAGGTAAGAATCTGGGGCCGGATGTGGATGGAAACTGGAGCGGCCCCACGAGATCTCCCTCCCAACCAACACACCAGTAGCATGCAAAGATTGTAACAAACGCGATCATGAGTGAATTAGAGTTGCTCCACAGGAAACGGATCGAAAAATAGAAGATCAGCCCTAATAAAAAGGTTATGATTCTATTCATGATTAAAAAGTTGATCCAAGGAGACCCGAATGGTAACTTGGCTGATAGAATATAGTAAAGTCCCCCATATTGGCTGGGAATTTCCCAAAATGGAACGAATCCCTGTTTGTATAGTTCTGCTGGGCCAACGAAATAAGACATATGATGAACAAAAGATCTGTCGACCAGATAAGGTCTCATGCCCTGCAATAAAATGATCCCTACTGCTAAAAAATCAGAGCTCTTTAGATAAAAAGGCCCCTCAAGTCTCTCAGGAGAACAAACCTTCCAATTGCTTTGGTGAACATGACTACTTCCCAATGCAAGTAGGAAAGCAATCAAACAGGCGAGATACATATTCCAGTCTCTGGGCTCTCCCTCTGATGGGTTGATCAAAAACCCTAATAGAAGACAAATTTTAAAAATTCTTAATACGACCTGAGTTATTAGTTTGCTCTCAATAGCGTCTTTCATTGAGCTATTCCCCGTCAATAAATCATTCTCCATGATTCGAATCATTGATAAATACCTGGCCCATAGAAAGCAACACCCCAGTTTGTCTTTTAATACTTCTTAAATTTAGATTCCAAAGCATTCAGGAAAGCACCCTTTTAGTTTAAGGTGTGTTTTTTTGAGCACAAATAAAAATGGATTGAGCCAATCGGTTAATGCCGGGCATCTCATCCAGAAAATCGCTGGCTTTCGCCACGGCTTTAACCATTTTGTTTGGTGTGTTGGGAAGTAAGAAATCAGAGTACTTGACCATTATATTTTTAAATTGGCAGTCTTTAAGCTTTTGCTGAATGTAACCACCACTGAATGCCATCTCTGTCGGCTCTAGCTTTGCCCATTGGCGAAGTGGACTTAATTTGAAAATGAGAAAAATGTAGGGATTGAAAATATTGGGTTCCCAAAAAATAATTTTACCTCCAGGGCGAAGGCTGCATCTCAGTTGGGCCAAAACTGCGGGCAATTCACGATATACATGATGGAGAATTCCGTTTCCAATAATATAGTCGTACTGGTTCTCTTTCTCGTCGAAGGCATTCGAAGACCCCAATTCGATTGTTTTAAATTCCAGATTTTTTAGATGATATTTAGCGTTGGCTTCAGAAATAAAGTCTGTATTTAAATCGCTTCCAGTTACGCGGGCTTGGGTCTTTGAGGCTACCAAATGGCTGAGCTCCCCGATGCCACAACCCAATTCAAGAACTTTTGTGTCGGGAGTGATAATCATATGTTGTAACATTCGGTCGCATCGGCGTTCAAATCGAACACTTAAAGCCTCAGAGGGTTTAAATCCCTGATTATATCCCCTGCTATCTTGAATGCTGGCCATCAATTACCTCTCTTAAGAGTGCTCAAAAATTGCGTTATTTTTTCTGGGGTTTGATAGATCTCACCCCCTTGAAGAATTTTAGATCGAATAAAGCGAGGTCGGTTTTTCACCTCTTCTAAGACCTTACCTAGATAATCACCTAAAATACTTATGGAGAGCAACACGAGCCCGCCGATTCCAATAATAAGAAGAATAATTGTTGTGATTCCGGGAGGAGCAACATCAGGGGTGAGTATATAGGTCCCAAGGTAAAAGAGAGAAAGGACAATGCTGAGCAAGAAAAAAGAACTCCCCACCGCCTGGATATAATAAAGTGGTCTCATGCTGAAGGAAAAAATTGCCTTTTTTGCCCACCAGATATTCTTAAAAAAGCTATTGGTTGTTCTGCCAAACATTCTTTCAGGTCTAAAATAAGAAACCCCTGTTTGCTTAAATCCAATCCAAGCCCTGAGGCCTCGTAAAAAGAAGTCTTTCTCAGGAAGATTGACGATCTGTTTGGCCACATTCTGGTCGATTAGGGAAAAATCACCGGCATCGAGCGGAATTTGAACGTTCGACATTTTTTTAAATAATCGATAAAAAAGCTTATATAAAATCTGCATGCCTATCGAGGTCTCTCTTCGCGTGCGAACCCCGTAAACGATATCGAAGCCCTCCTGCCATTTTTTATAAAACTCAGCAATCACCTCGGGCGGATCCTGGAGATCTCCATCCAGCAATACCATCGCGTCTCCGGTAGCGATATTAAGGCCGCTTAGAAACGCCGCCTGAGAGCCGAAGTTTCTGGAGTGAGAAATTCCTAACGTATGAAAATCTTCCAGAGATAATTTGTGGATCTCTTCTTCATCACTTGTTGGGCTGCAATCATTAACGAAAATGATTTCATAGTCGCAACCGATCTTACGAAAAACCTCGGTGAGACGAGCGTGCATGATAGGGATGGCTTGATTATCCCGATAGCAGGCAATGATAGCACTTATTTTTTTAGATGTTTTAGGGGGATAAGAATAAGAAAATAAGGTGCTCGCTCCCAGCTCCCATGCTTTAGTCAGTTGAAGCCCTTCTTCAAAGCTGGTTCTGGCTCGCCAACCCATTTTTTCAGCTGCTAAGTTAGAGTTTGAATACCAGTTAGCCAAATCCCACTTGCGGTTTTCCATTGTTTCGAATTTAGGCTCTGTTTTAATATCAAAAATCTTAGCAACTACGGTGGCCACCTCTTCAAGAGTTATTTTTTTTCCTGATCCTATATTGATGGAAAGTCCTGGTTCATTTTTGCACACCGTTAGGGCAGCCTTAACAAAGGCTCGAGTGCAATCATCTACATAAATAAAATCACGCGATAGGTTTCTGTTGGCAAAAGGGGGAAAAGTGCCTTTTAGACCATTTTCGATTAGCCTAGGAATGAGTCGGTCTCGCTCTTCAAAAGGACCAAATACCGAATAGAGTCTTAGATTGGCGCATGGTAACTGCTTAACACCACCATAGTAGGACAGTAGAAGAGAGGCTGCTCCCTTTGACACCGAGTAATCACTATTGGGTTGCAAAGGAGCGTATTCGAGAGGCTCAGAACAATTGCGCCCATACTCTGATGAACTACCTGCTTGAACGAAAGCATCGCATCCAAAATCTTGAAGAGCACGAATAATATTAAGAGTGCCTATGTAGTTCACTTGATGGATTTGGTGGGTTTCGCTCTGTCGTTGATAGGCTCCATAAGCTGATAGATTGAAGACGGTTCTTGGCTTAATTTTCTGAAAGAGAGCAACAAGATTGGGGTATTGGGTAATATCGACTTCAAAAAGCTGATTGCTTTGGCGGGTTGAAGAGTATTGAGTGAGTCGCCAATTTGAGAGCACGTTTCTGGAGGCTGCGAAAACATCCCCTCTCAATTTTGAAAGACTAAAAAAAAGCTTGGAGCCCACAAAGCCTGATGCCCCTACAATGAGAATTGGCCCCTTTAATTCGAGGGCCTCATTTCGCTCGGTTGAGGTCCAAATGTCATCGAAAAGATTTGTCATGAGTTGAAAAGTCTCACCAGGGTTCTCTTAATGCTTTCTTTATCAAGGCCACTTTCAGTTTGATGAAAAACTTGATTTCCACTGAGTCCACTGGGGTACCCCTGGGCAGAATGGGAAACAAAAATTTTCGGAGCTATTGCCATTTTGCAGAGATGAAAAGCTAGATGTTCAGCAAGCCCCCCACGACTTACATGTTCCTCGATAACGAGAACCTTCGAGGTTTTTAAAATGCTATCTCTGAGAGTTTTAGATAGCTCTGGGATGGGAAGTTCATTGATAACAAAACAGTCTGCAGACTGTTCGAGTTCATCAATAGCTTGCAAAGCATTTAAAATGATGGGGCCTAGCCCGATGATTGTGAGATTATTTCCTGACTTAATTTTTTGAATCGAGTGGTAAATGTCAAAGGATTCTATGGTGTCAGGCGCAACACCATATCCAAGCCTTAAATAGCTCGGCCCCTTATAGTTCATCATTTCATCCGCTACAGATGCAACTGCGGAGTTGCAGAATGGAATAAAACACTTCATTTTTGGGAATCCCGAAAGGACCCCAATGTCTTCTATTGCATGATGGGTGGGTCCCATAATTCCGTAGCCATATCCCCCACCGTTTCCCACTATTTTGACATTCATGTTGTGGAGACAGAGGTCAACTCTGATCTGTTCTGCAGGTCTAAAAACTGCGAAAGGAGCTATGCTGTAGCAAAGTGGCGAGAGCCCTTGGTGAGCTAAGGCAGCAGCCATGGAGATCATGTTTTGTTCGCTGACCCCGGCATTCAGAAATCGCGGGCCCATAGCTTCTTGGACCCCCTCAAGAGCATTAAAGCCTAAGTCCCCTGTTAAAAAAATGAAATCGGAATAGGTTCGTCCTCGATTTTCCGCCCATTGTGAAAATTCTTTACGCATCTGTCTCTTCTATGGCTTTTTTAAATTCCGTTTCAGACATAGGTAAATAATGCCACTCTACCCTGTTCTGCATGAAAGAAACGCCATGTCCCTTAGTAGTATTAGCCACAATGCACTTCGGCTTTTTAGAGTCGAGTTCTTCTAAAGATTTAAAGGCTAAGTTCAGGCCATCGAAATCATTACCATCCTCAGCAACGAAAGTTTCAAATCCAAACTCTTCCCATTTTCGATTCATGGGTTGCATATCCAGAATACTTTCGGTGGACCCTATACCTTGAAGTTTGTTGTAATCTATGATCACATGCAGGTTTTGCAACTGATGGTGCCCAGCAAAAAGAGCTGCCTCCCAAGTAGATCCTTCGTTACAGTCCCCGTCAGATAACACGGCAAAGACTTTGAAATTCTTTTTCGTAAATTGTTGGGATAAGACTAAGCCAGTGGCCAGGGATAGCCCGTGTCCTAAGCTCCCCGTTCCAAAAGGGATGGAGGGAATTTTGCCAGAGCAGCTTGGATGGGCAGCTAGCATCGTTCCATTGGCATAATAAGTTGATAAAAGGTCTTTAGAAAGACGGCCAGCCTGCGCTAGAGCAACATACAGTCCGCATGCCGCATGCCCCTTGGAAAGGATAAGGTAATCAGACTCCTTCATTTTGTGGCAGGATAGGTAAATTAGAATCTCTAAGCAACTCAGGGATGAGGCGATGTGCCCAGCGTTAGCCTTCTTGTACAAACCCAAGAGTTCTATAGCGCTTTCTGTTCTGATTTTTTGAAGATTTTCCAAGTTTTTTTCAATTTGCGTTTTAGGTTTTACTCCTGGATGGGATACCAGGATAAGCCCGCCTAGTCTACCGTAAAAACTTCGGTATGAGCCTAAATGGTGTATCAAGGTTGAACTTGAAAGATAAGGCTGATAAGGGAAAAAAGTGCGCATTAATATGATTTCATTTTTAGATCCTCGTATTTACCACGGGGGCGGCGAGATGGTTAGTCGTCGTCTGCTAGAGGTGGGGGTAGAACGGGGACATGATATTCGAGTTGCTGCGGTGCGACCTCAACGAGAAAGCTTCCACTCTGAGGCAGACTTAAATTTCTTTGTCGATATTTTTAATTTTGGACACAGTTTCCGATCTCTAGGGGCTTGGAGAGAGTTTGGTCAAAGATTTCTCCTAGAGATGATGGAAAGCGCCCCTTTCGTTCATTTGACCAATGCCTACGTTGATATTTGTAATCTTCCGTACCTTCCGTGCTCTGGAGAACGAGATTCACTTTGTCCTTTGAAACCTCAGCTAAGTATTGCTAGGCGTTTTTTTCTTCGGGACTGGGAAAATGAATGTTTTGCTGACAAAAAGATAGTCCGAGCCCTCTATGAAAAGTCGATTTTAAATGTCTATCTTTCGCCCCTCCATCAAAAAACAACAGAATCTCTTTTGCGGAATGGGCACCCCGCTCCTGGTTATGTTCTGCGTCCTTTAATCGATACGCAGAGATTTAATAATCAAGGAAAATCCAGAGATATTGAATATTTATTTGTGGGGGTTGTGAGCGAAGCTAAGGGGCTGAAAGAAATACGAAGGCGTTTTGGGGATAAAAATGTGCATTTTATTGGGCGTTGCTTTCCTGGAACAAAGCTTGATTTTGGAACCTATCTTGGGCACGTTAGCTACGAGGAAATTCCACAGTATATGAATAGAGCCCAAAACTTTATTTTTTTGCCGCGTTGGCCAGAACCCCAGGGAAGAGTCGTCGCTGAGGCAGCTCTTTGCGGTTGTAAGATCATTGGTAATGACAATGTGGGAGCTCTATCATTCGACATGGATCTCGCTGATCCCAAAAATTACTCTCAGGTTGAAGAGAATTTTTGGGCACAGCTGGAAAGGTTAGTTTAATGAGTTCTAAACAAGGGCAGCCTAAAATTAGTGTTATCATACCTGTTCTCCACTTGCGGCGTCCCTCTAATCCAAAGCGATTTTTTATGCCTCAGTATTCGATTATTGAGGTTCTCAATGATCTCAAAAAACAAAAGAATGAGAATTTGTCTCTAGAGATCATTGTGATCTGCAATGGACAACAAGAAGAGCTAACCCAATTAATTCGAACTCAAACTGTTATTGATAAATATGTGCTCAACAGTATCAATGTGGGTGTCGCACGGTCTTGGAATATGGGGGCTCAATTGGCAGAGGGAGAGGCTCTTTGCTTTCTCAATGATGATGTCTCTGTGGGCCCGGGAAGCCTTAGGACACTTTACGATCAATTGTTTTCTTCTGAGCCAATTGCACAGGTCGGGCCCAAAGGGGCAATCTGGAAAGGTGCTCAACACGATAGGTTTGTTGGGGTTGAGAGAGTTGAAGACGCTGATGCGATTGCTGGGTATTGTTTTATGTTGAAAACGGAGCCTTTTCGCAGGCTAGGTGGGTTTGATGTTGCATACTCCCCCGCCGGCTTCGAAGAAATTGATTTTAGTTTTACACTCCGTAAAGCTGGTTATCGTTGCTTAGTTGTTCCCCACCTAAACATTCACCACTATCATCATCATGGAGTCAGCGCCTATAAAACTCAGATTAATTATCTGTCGACTTCGATTGATACCGAAACGTTACATCAGCGAAACAAAAAATATTTCTGTAATAAATGGGGTTTAGTTGATGTTGATTAATCTTGTTAAGGGGTTATTGCCAAGAAGAAAGATCTTATATGATGGCCGATTTTTTAAGGACCAGTGGTTTTCAAACTGGAAAGTTCTGGAGCCGATTCTCTCTTCATTGATTATAGAACTGCCTCAGTGGAAGTCGATTCTGGATTTTGGTTGTGGCCCCGGAGTCATGATAGACCCAATGATAGCTAAAGGATTTAGCTACTTGGGATGTGATTATTCTCAAGAAGCTAGACAGCTCTATTTAACGCACTATGGGAAAAATCCTCAATCGTTTGTCTCAAATTTGACGGATGTTGATATGAAGAAAATTGACCTATTTCTATCTTTTGATGTCTTTGAGCATATGACCGATTCAGAAATTTCAAACGTTTTGAATGCTACAAGGCCCATAAAAGACTATTTTCTTAACATCTCTCGAGATATCAGAACTTCGGGGCACATAAATATTAAGTCAGACCGTGCCTGGATAAATTTTTTTAAGGAGAGAGGATTGTTTTTTAATGAGGAACTTAGCGAGCGGTTACGATGTCATTATGAATATCTTCGGCCCAGCAGTCCTGATAAATGGGATAAAAACATCTTTATATTCAAACGATGTGAGCTCCAACCATGAATGATATTAAGACTCTAAATCAATATTATGGTCTTGAGCGCCCCGACATTGAAGCGGTTGTCCCTTTGAGTTGTAAGACTATTTTGGAAGTGGGGTGTGGTTTTGGTAACCTAGGCAAGGCGCTGATAAAACGGCAAGATTGCACGGTAGACGGGGTGGAGATAAACTCAGAGGCTTCCCTTCATCTTGAAAATAAATATAGAAAATTTTGGATCGGTGACGTTGAAAAAGTAGAAATGATGGGTGCCTTGCCTGAGTATGATTGTGTGATTTTTCCGGATGTATTGGAACACCTAAATGATCCTTGGCGTGTTTTGGGGCGGCTTGTAAATAAAGTGAAAAAAGGCGGCTACGTCGTTGCGAGTATTCCTAATATTCGTAATCTAGCTATTCTTTATCGTCTGGTTGTTCAGGGACAGTGGAAATATGAACCTTCTGGGATCTTAGACCGAGGTCACCTACGGTTTTTTACGAAAGATTCTATTAGGCAATTGTTCGAAGAAAACCCTTTGAAAATTGAGGTCTGGTACGCAAAGAGAGATCGTTATGCGGGCTCAAAAAGAATTTTGGCCGAAACGGCGCGACTAGCTATTCCCGATATTGATGTTTGTCAGTATATTGTTCGAGCTAAAAAAATATGAAGTTGCTTGTTTTTAGCTCAGTGACAAAAATTTCGACTGCCAACTATTTGGTTCGTGCTCTGATGCGGATGGGACACGATACGGTCGTTTGTTCTGATATCCCGACCCAACTCGCTCAAGTCAAGCGCACAGGAACTGTCGATGTTGCTCAGTTATCTCTTAGGCTTGGATTAACCCCTGATGCCGTACTTTTTTTTGAAGGGGGCACAATGCGGCTAATGCCGGTCAATATGGAATCGTTGGGCTGTGTTACCGCTTGGTATGGTATTGACACCCATATGGATTATCAGAAGCACCTGAGACTAAGCCGACTGTTTGATGTTACGTTTGTAGCACAAAAAGAGTTCGTTGATCGTTTGCGGGAGGACGGAATCAAGCAGGTTTTTTGGTTGCCCTTAGCGTTTGACCCGCAACTATTACCGGAGGCAGCACCAAAAAGAGAGATAGATATTGCCTACATTGGGTCAGTGAAGTGCGAGATGAATCCGCTAAGGCATGTGTTGCTGGAAAGAATCAAGCAAGAGTTTCCAGCTCATTATTTTGGAACGGCCACACCGAAAGAGATGGGGCGGCTCTATGCTTCGAGTAAGGTGGTTTTTAACCAATCTGTAAGAAATGATATTAATATGCGTTTCTTCGAGGCCATGGGATCCGGTTCGGTGCTGGTGACCAATCCCATTCATGATAACGGCTTAGAGGAACTTTTCGTTGAAGGGATTCACTACCTTACTTTTAAAGATGAAGCCTCACTTCTTCAAGTGATACACAAAATTCTCGCTCAACCTCTTATACAGGAAGAGATAGGGAATGCAGCAAAGCAACTTGTTCTTGAGAAACATACCTATGATCACAGGGCAAAAAAAATACTGGAAATTTTGGGTGGCAGCAGAAAAATGTCTGCTCCTCAGCCCGAGGATTATTTTGCAGCCTGTCTCTCACTCAATCTCTTGAGCGGTTCGTTGATGGGGTGTGCGCGAGCTTTTAAATCAGAAAATAGAGGCAGGTATCGGAGATGGGTAGGACAAGTTTTATCGTGGATCATGTTTGGGTTAGCCATGGTATTTAGATTTCTTGAAGGCATACGAAAAGCTGTATGATTTTATCAGCCAAAACATACCTTCGAAGCCAGTTTGGTCCTTCGCATGTCGGGCTTTTGCGTGCAATGTTTTATTTGGGAAAACGATGAGACATATTCATTTGCAGTTTGGAGCCTTGGTTGTTTTATCCACTATAACCTATTTGTTTAGCCTGGTTTCACAGATGTTGACATCTTACCATTTTGGAACGGGACCCATCATGGATGTCTATTGGTTAGGGTTGGCTTTGGCGGGGGTGGTTACTTTTTATGTTCATCCGTTCAGAGAAGCGTTTGTTCCCTTGGTGTTTCAGAAAGCTAAGAGAAACAAACAAGAAGCAAATGAAGTTTTGACGGCTGGTTTCTTTGCCGTTGCAAGTGTTTCAGTAGTGGTTAGCATTGTTTTTTTTGTGACACTAAGTTTCGGTTTTTTTGACAAACCAGAGGTAAATGGGAGTGCTTACCTATTGAAAGCATTTGTGCCCTACATTGCCTTGTTTGCTTTGTCGGAGACTTGCAATGCCCTACTCACGAGTTTTGATCTTGTGATCTATCAAGTCGTGGCTCGTTTGATCGCAGCCATAGGTTCGGTGATTTGTATCGCTCTACTTGCGAGTAAAATAGGAGTTTATGCACTACTAATAAGCCTGTTTTTTGGCCAAACGCTTACACTTTTTTTCTCCTGGCGGCAGCTAAAAAAATCAGGGCTGGGTTTTCGTTGGCGGGGCCTGAAATTAATAGGCGACTCTACTTTTTTGTCCATGTTTGGATCGCTGATATTTAATTATTTCATATCTCACGGCTATCTGTTTTATGAAAGATGGACGATGAGCCATTTGTTAACTGGTTCTGTGGCTGCTTATCAATATGCTGTCTCTCTTGTTAATGTAATTATCAGTATCATTCCTCTTTCCCTCATTAATCTCTTGTGGCCTCGATTTTTAGATCTTAACTCAGAAGGAAATAACTCGGGAATGTTTCGACTGATAACAAAAGCATCTAGCTTTTTGGGTTTTGTGCTTTTGGCGTGTAGTGCTTATGTTTTTAAATGGCGCTATTCTATTGTACGTTTTCTTTTTGCACGGGGCGCCTTTGGAAAAGCATCGCTTGAGCTTACCTGCCGAGCGTTGAGTTTAACTGTTTTTGCCGCTGTGACCGTAGGACTAGTATCCCTGGGCATTCGAGCCCTTGTCTCGCAGGGCCGAGGCCGGGAGACTGTGCTTGTTGGGCTGATAATGAGCGTAGCCGGAGTCGCTCTTCTTACAGTTGCAAATTTGACTCATTCGATTGTATTGGCTCAGATTCATTGGCTAATTTCGAGTTTGGCGGGACTAATTGTAGCATTTGTTCTATTGGCTAGAGGGGCAATGTGGCAATTGAGAGATGTTGCTAAGGTGTTTATGTGGATTGTTCGAGCAATCCTAGCGATTATCATCCCTTTGCAGGTGGTCTCTAATTATTATTCTGGGGTGAATGTTTTCTACCAAGGGATATCGCTGGCAGTCAGTGGAACAAGTTTTCTGGCGTTATCCTTGGCCCTAGCTTTGGGACTGAGGGTTTTGGATTTTCCGATTAAGAGGGGACAGAGAGCTGGACTCATCCTATGAGATTTGGAGTATTTAATTTAAGTCACGGGCGTGAGAGGTTGTGCCAGATTTTGATGCGGATCAAAAGAGATGCAAAGATTCTTGAGGTGGGAAGTAAAGAACGTAGAGTAGGTGCCCTATCTTTCCATCTTATTGTAATTTTCGTTTGTATTGGCGCTTTCTTTTTCTCAGTTTGGCAGGGACAGTACACAGTGGATCCTCATCATTGGGGGTTGATGCTGTCCAATGCAAAAGATCTGAGCACGGGCAAGCTGCCCTACAAGGAAATATTCATCCAGTATGGTATCCTGCCGACGTTGATTCATAGATATGCGTTTGAAGAGTTGGGGAGAGATTTGATCTCTCTCATCTCAGTGACAGCATTGTTTTATTCTGTTGCTTTGTATTGCATATTTCGCATGTCGCTTGGGGTTTTAAAAAACCAGTGGACAGCCTTAATTTGTGTTCTGCTTACCTATTTATTCCACCCAGTAACCATGTCCCCGTGGGCCAACTACATAGCAAGTCCTTTTTTATTTGGGGGCCTTCTCCTGTCACTAAGGCATTCTCGGGTCTCACTTACTTTTTTGGGGGGGATCCTTTTTGGGTTTGCAGTTCTTTGCCGAGAGGGCCTCTTGTTGCCTCTCACAGCAATTATTCTCTTTTTTGGAATTATAGATAAGCTTTCGGGCCGCGATGAAAACTGGATGAAATCGACGGTTGTGAGATTGAGCGGGGTTTTCCTTCCTGCCGTGTTCTTTTTTATTTATCTACTCAACAATAAGCTCCTTGAGTATTGGAAAATTCAAAACTTTGATTTTCCCCGCCTTTTTGCCAAACAATTTTTTCCAGCATCCCACTCCGTTCTCGTTAGCCTTTTGATAAATGCTACCCGTAATGCCATTCAGGCACTGAAATTTTGGGATGGTCGTTGGATCCTGTTGATGTTTGCACCGATGGCTTGCCTGTTGATCTTGATTTCCTCACTGAAATGCCTCCGAACTCGGTCCGGCACGAAAGAGATCTATGACATGGAAAACACAAAGCTGGCTTTTGCGAGCCTGGTTTTTCTTAGTACAGTTCTCCATGGCGTCGAAGTCTTTCGTTTTGCGACCGCAAGTGCCGTTGGGTTTATTCCCTTGGTGGCTTGGTTCAATCAGAAAAGACTTCAGATTGTTGTTTATATAATGATCTTGTGGATGGCTTTCAGTGCTTTTGGCCCCAACTCGGGAAACTATTATTTCCCCTCAAAAAATTCTCTCCAATTGAAATTGATGAAGGACACTATCAGCGAGACGCGAAGACAAAAGTGGCCAGCTGAAAACCAGCATTATTATCTTCGGCTTCGCCAAATGCTGGAGAGTCCTTTTTTGAAAAATTGCGAAGTCAACTACCAGTATAATATGACCAAGGACTCTTTGTTTGCTGTGATTACCCCATTTACTCAATTACAGTTAGCACCATTTTTTGTGGGTGAGTCGATTGAGTCCCTTCGTCCTGACAAAAGGTTGAACCAAAAAAGAGATGAGGCAAAGGATTTGGTTATTTTAAGAGAGGTTAAGAGCGGAGATAAGCAGACGATCCCGGAAGGGTATTTTGTTTGGGAAGAATTAAAGAGGCCTCAGGCGCATTTTTTTGAAGGTGAAGGCGTTGTCCAGGTTTTGGCACCCCTCAAATGTCGACAATGAAAAGTTCCCAACACAAGCTTCATGTTCTAGTAGACACTAAAAATCTTGCGCTTTACTCCGGAGGCATTTCTGGCTTTTTTAAACCGCTCCTTTTGTCGTGGGTAAGTAGTCGTCCCGAAATTCAATTTTCGCTCGTCAGCCCTATGTTTAATTTGGGCGTTTTGAATTCGTTACCTAATTGTAGGTTTCACGAGGTGCCCTGGCCAAGCAAATTACCCAGGGCTATGCGACATCCTTTTTATGATAATTTTATATTTCCACGTTCGATTAGGCGAATACAGCCTGATTTCGTTTTTACCCCTTACCATGATGTCCGGTTGCCGAAGAAGATTCCCTCAGTCATGACAATTCACGACACCTGTTTTAGTGATTTGCCTCATGTTTATCCGTTAAGGATAAGGGCCTACTATCTACACATGTTAAGGCGCAATTTAAAGCGAGTATCGCATGTGGTGACGGTTTCGGAATCGAGCAAGAAAGCGATCTCTAGTCTGTATGGATTGAATACTAACAAGATTTCTGTCATTCCAAACTGTACTAAGGTTTTTGACTGTCGTTTACAGGAAGATGTGCAAGTCGCGGCTAATAAGTTAAAAGCCGATGACGTTGGTGTTTTGAAGGTTTTTTATGTGGGGGGAAGCGATTTTAGAAAAAATATTGGAAAATTACTTGAGGCAGTAAAAATTTTGATTTTTGATCGAAAAATAAAAGCAAAACTTGCGATAGCAGGAGAGCAAGATGCTGGCTGGGAAAGAGAACTAGCGAAGATTCCGATCGCTATTCATGAAAACATCGTATTTTTAGGGCGCATTGATCAATCCCAACTAGTTGCTCATTATCAAGCCTCAGATGTTGTTGTTTATCCCTCGCTTGGAGAGGGCTTCGGGCGAGTGGGTCTTGAGGCCATGGAGCTTGGGGTTCCCTTGGCGTGTTCCGATTTGCCTGTGCTTCACGAGGTTTTGGGAGATTATCCCGAGTATTTTAACCCTTTGCGAGTGGAAGAGATTGTGGAAAGTATAATCAGAGCTGCTGCTAAGGGAAGGGTGGCGCCAAAAAGGGATGACCGCTTCGACCCTATTCGAGTGCAGCAACTTTTTATTCAGACGATGGATAACCTTTTAATGACCGCGGTGAATCGTGCGAAGTCCTGATATTAAGTTGGCTCCCATTAGCGTCATCGTTCCTTGTTATCGTTGTGGGCCAAGTCTTGAGGTGGCATTAAACTCAATTCTGGATCAGAGTTTGCCCCCAAAAGAGATTATTATTGTAGATGATGCCAGCGGTGATCAAACGGGAGATTTCATAATATCTTTGACGAAAGGAAAAGAAGATCTAATCAAAGTCCTCTCTCTAAAAAAGAATGGGGGGCCTGGAGTGGCACGGAATCACGGATGGGAATCAGCCACGCAACCCTGGCTCGCTTTTCTTGACGCTGATGATGCTTGGCACCCACGCAAGTTGGAGGTTCAGTGGAATTGGCTGAATCAACATTCGGAAGTTGTTCTTGTTGGGCACGATTCTAGAGTCTTTAGTGGAAGTTTAAACACTGACATAGATATCGAACCTCCAGCCCAGCGAGTGACGTTTAAGGAGATGCTTGTTTCAAACCGCATCTTAACACGGACAGCAATGGTCCGTAGAGACATTCCTTATCGTTTTGGTACAGCTCGATTTTCAGAGGATTATAGGCTTTGGCTCTCCCTAGTTGCGGAGGGTTATCCCACTTATCGATTGAATGAAAAACTGGCTTTTTCGTTTAGAGCTGAATATAGCAAGGGGGGGCTTAGCGAAAATCTCTGGGGGCATGAAGTGGAGGAGTTAAAAACATTTTGGTTTTTACATCGAAAGGGAAAGCTAACTAAATTAGAAATCGCTTTCGCTAGCTTCTGGTCTTTTGTTAAATTTCTTCGTCGTGCGATGATTAGGTTGGTGAGCGCATGACTTCTGCCAGACCCAAAATTTGCATTGTATCCGCAACGCCACTCACGGTGCAATTTTTTTTTAAAAAACATTTGCTCGAACTAGTTCGAAATTATGATGTCACACTGATTTATAATCCGAAGAGCGATTCCTATGTGCATCCATTAAATATTCCCTTGAGAGAGATCGGGGTTGGTATCGAAAGAAAGATTGCCCCTTTAAGTGATGGGGTGGCTTTATACCAATTATGGCGATTCTTTCGACGAGAGCAATTTCAGGGAGTTATAACCCTTGTTCCTAAGGCGGGTCTTCTTGGGATTCTGGCAGCTTTTTTAGCGGGCGTACCCAACAGAGTTCATATTTTTCAGGGTGAAGTGTGGGCTTCAAAAACAGGTTTTTTGCGTGCTTTGTTAAAGATCATGGATGGTTTCATTGTTAGGTTTGCCACCGATGTGTTGGCTGTAAGCTTCGGAGAACGACAATTCCTTGAGAATGAAGGGGTGGCTCCGATGGGAAGGATAAAAGTTTTGGGGAGTGGGTCCATTTGTGGTGTGGACACTGAACGATTTAAGCCGGATCAAAAAATACGTCTAAGAATGCGCGAGTCTTTAAATATTCCATTCGGAGCTTTGGTATGTGTATTTCTGGGGCGGTTAAATGCAGACAAGGGAATTGTCGAATTGATTCAGGCCTTTTCTGATTTGGCATCAACTCAAAAAGATCTTTGGCTTTTGATAGTTGGCCCGACGGAAGCTGATTGCGTTAGTGAGTGCTTGAAAAAAATTCCAACTGATATTTTAAAAAGAATCATAAAAAAACCTTTCACCAGAGAACCGGAGAACATATTAAAAGCGGCCGATTTCCTTTGCCTGCCTAGTTATCGAGAGGGATTCGGTATGGTGATACTCGAGGCGGCTGCCTCTGGCATTCCCGCAATTGGAACTCAAATTTATGGAGTTTCTGATGCGATTGAAGATGGAAAAACTGGGATACTGGTTCCGGCTGGGGATGTTGGTTCGCTCGCATCGGCCATTAAAAGGTTGTGTGAAAACAAAGAGGAAAGAATCTGTTTTTCGAAGGCTGCGATGGAGAGGGTGAAACTAAAGTTCGAGCAGAAAAAAGTAGTTTCCGCCTATGTCGACTATTTTAATCAGGTATTTAAAGAACAACTGGCGCCAAAGGGTAACTAATCGACTAAAATATCTCGATCACATTTATTTTTTAGCTTGTAAAAGCTTTCTAGCATCTTCCCAACCCTTGAATTCGCGTTTTCAATATTAAAACTAATGCACCGAAAAGTGATCTAACACCGGAAAATCCTATTAAGGTTCCAAGTCCTTTTGCGCCTCCGTGCATGATCTTATATGCAAAGATGGGCATCAGTCCCTACAACGAAACCTAATGTGGTTTCTTTAAGTGCCAGATACACCAGGAAGAATGTAGAATATGCCAGGAGAATTTCGGCCGATAGACAGCGATTCGTCAATTGATTTTCATTCGCTATCGGAGCAGAGTTAGAGGCCTTTAAGAGCATGGTTCTTCTCAAAAAACCCCTACTTGCCCTGTTTAATCCGGAAGTTCTATTACAATTTTTTAATCGTACTAATTTCATAGGTTAGAATACGTGTGCAAGTCAAAGTCACTATGAGTACATTGGAAAATGAAAGGTTTCAACAGGTTTTGCTGTCTAGAAATGTTCAAAATTCCCATTTTTAAAATCTGATAATTAAGGTAGTTTTAACGAATTAGAAATTTTCCAAATGAGATGTTTAATTTGAATTCCCGCCCAATCTTTTATTTCGCTATTGTTGCTCTATTCTTCGGAGCCATTTTAATAGTTGGTCCGTGGGGTGAGTTTCCTTTGAATGATGATTGGGTTTATACAGCGAATGTTGTAGAGACGATTAAGCAAGGAACATTTACGGTTCCGTTTAGTCAATATGCCTGGGGCATTCCGCAAGTACTTCTTGGAATATTGTTGGTTTCTAAAACTGAAACAATCTATTTTCCTTTACGAGTTTTGGGCGCAGTATCGGGATTCTTTGCCGCCTTGCTGATAGTTTCCGTCTCCCTAGAGGGATTGCAATTAGCTATCAAAAACAAGTTAAGAGTTTATATTAGTTTTTTAGCAGTGAGTTCAATTTTCTTGTGGCCCCCTTTTTTGAGTGTTTCTTTGTCTTTTATGACTGATTCTCTAGCTGTGTTGTTTGGTTGCCTGGGAATTTTGGCTTTAGGAAGGTTTCTAGACTCCTCCACCTGGTTAAACTTTTTATTGGCGGCAATTTCTACATGGGTTGGAGTGGCTCAACGACAGTTTTTATTTTTGTTGCCCATTTCAGTATTTCTAATTTTCGTTTTGAGCACGAAAAGGAAATCGCAACTAAAATCAGTTGAGTTGTTAAAAAATAAAAACCATCTAAAAATGTTCATTCAATTAGGTGTTTTTTTGATTTCTCTCCCAGTGATTCATGTTTGGTGGGCTCAAATTTCCCCCCTAAAATCGCCTCCTCTGGAACTTTTGGGTGATTTCAAATGCCTTCAGAGACCCTATGAATACTTGTTATGTCTAGGTTTCCCCTTTTTTCCTCTAGTGCTGTTGCCGGAAGTTCCGAGCCATGAACTTCCAATAAAGCATCAACGAATATTCAGGAAAACTTTTCTGTTTTGTACTTTTCTTACTGGGGTGCTTTTAATGTTTGGGTTGGGATTTCCTTTCTTCAATAATTTATTATCCAATTATGGTTTTTTTGGTCTTAATGAAGTGTTACTAGGGTCGAGGGAAATTGTGATTACATATCCTATTAGAGTTGTGCTAACCGTGTTCGGATTGTTGGGTGCGCGCAGAATAATATTGGGGTTGATCATCGTATTCGGGGATTCAAAAATTTCGAATGCAGTTCGAGTTTTGCTCTGTTTTTCAGGGTTTTATTTTGGGATGTTGGTTGTACGCAATGGCCACCTCGATAGATATTTGATTTTGCTATTACCTGGTTCCCTGTATTTGTTTTTACGTAGTGTTTGCTCAGATGGTTTCAATAGGAAGAGAATTGTTGGGTGCATATTATTGGTTGCTGTGAACTTCATTTTTTCAACGACATTAGTTTCAGACTATTTTCGATGGAATGAGGGCAGATGGAAGTTGATTGGATTGGCGTTAGATCATTATAAAGTTTTGCCGAGGGATTTGAATGGTGGGTACGAATTTACTGGTGCTATCGAAAAGGAACCTTGGTCTTGGTCAAACCCAAACACATTCACTCACGTAGTTAGTTTTTCACCACTCCCGGGATTTCGAGAAATAGACAAGGTTGCCTACCGGTCCTACTGGGGACAGAAAAATAAACTCATGTATTTACTCAAAAGAATAGAATCAACAGAAAAGTAGTGACGCTTTTGCAAGCGTTTAAAATAGGCTCTTGAACTCAGATAGTGGAATGCAGAGGGTCAAGCAAGTCACCTGACAAGATTTGGTTTCGGACTAAATCTAAAAGGAGGACTTGATGACCCCAGGACATCATCTCGCGCGTTGGTGCGCTTTACCAGAACTAAAATTTATAAAATTCAAAGGAACGTCTCGAGGTTGGTTTGAGCTTGAGCTGCATAGCGAATCTCAATTTCGAGCTTGTCCCAAGT
>OMIX01000007.1 GCA_900299195.1 Deltaproteobacteria bacterium | reverse complement strand
CTAAGCCTTCGTCGGCAGCGTCAGATGTGTATAAGAGACAGTCCCCAAACCTTTCAAGGGCTGTCATGAGGGTTTTTGTTGCAGCGGCAGACTTACCTAGGCGGGCTTGGCTATCATAAAGGCCCAAATAGAGGTTGGGAGTGTCTAAACCACTGGGAAACTCCTCAATTAATTTCGAATAGGCTTTAATGGCCGCTTCATCTTTCGCTTTCGTTCGAAAAACATCCGCCAACAATCTCAGGTTAGAAAGGGCTTTGTCCTTAGATTGCATCTCGGTAAAAAAGCTCATAGCATCGTCAACCATTTCAGCTTCCGCATAAAAAGAGACTAAGTCCTTCAAAGCCTGATCTCGAAGATTAAATTTCCCTTCCTCTGTGTTTTTATCCAAACGCTCAATGAGCCTTTTCATGTTTCTTAGGGCTTTTTTGGGATCTCCCGTGTTTAAATCGCACCAAGCCAATTTGTATTCAGCGTAATCTCTAAGGTTTGACGATTTATTGAAGAGCATTTGATATCGGCCAGCAGCGTCCTTAAATTTATGACTGTCAAAGTAGTAATCCCCCACATACAGAACTGCCTCGGGCCATTTACGACTGTTGGGGAAATTTTTAATAACCCGTTCTAAATAACTGATCCCTTTTTGGGTATTTCCAGATTCCAACTCAACAAATCCAATAAAAAAACTCACCTCATCCATTTTAGAATGACGAGGAAACTCTTTCTCAAGGCCATAAAAAACTGAAAGAGCATCTTTTAAATATTTCTGCGACCGGCTGTTATCCAAACGAGGAGCGGTCAACTTGGGGTTTAAAGCTTTGTTTTTTTCATATTCCTGGAGTTGCTTACCGAAATACTCATTTTCTCGGTAGGACATCTCCATATATTTTTCTGCGTAAAGTTGTCCTAACCTCAGCAGCATGTTGTCTCGATTAGCTTTTAAGCCAGCGTCCATTTCTTGCCTGAGCAATTTAATGGCTTCATCTCGTTTCTCGGAAATAAACGCTTCTTTTGCAAAAACAAAGGTTTGATGGTTTAAGCTGGGTTCTTTAATTCGAAGTTTTTTCCCGCGTAAATTAACTCGAGAGCTTTGATAGGAATATTTCGACTCTGGGACAGCTGGTGTAGCGGGTTTATTTGGGAGATCGAAGTTTTCATAATCCTTTTCGGCTGCACTCACCGCTAAAGGCAATAGAAAGAGTATGGTAGCTATTTTAGTTAACACAAGCGCTCTCCGTCGTATAAACATAAGTTCCCGTCTCATCTTCCCAATACTCACCCGTAAATGGCCAGAACCGATAACGCGAAGACACTGAAGTTTCTACATCGGTAATTCGTTTCGGTGGTAACCCCTTTTGCCCTTCGATCATCTCTTTTTCGCCAGTGACAATTTCTACTTTGAGGTAGTTGGCCTGTTCTCTTTGAGACAACAAATCAGCTAATTTCCTGCGGTGAATTTTTTGCATGGTCACACCCATCTGGCTCTCAAGAGACTTTTGAGCCTCTTCATTCAAATTAATGAGGTTGTTCACAAATGAATTTTTTGAAAACCGTGCAAGGTTGACACGCTCCATTTTCAGAGCACTTAGGATCTTTTGGTCTCTAATAATCCCAGCATCTCTTTTCATGTAGTTAAGAAAAGCTCGGTTCAATCCCTTTTCATTTGAAAATGCACTGTAAAAAGCATCTCCAGAGCCCAAGCTATTGATCTCTTGTTGCATACCTCGAATCACAGGATCATAAACACTAAAAAATTGGTTGAGAGTCCGTTTCATTTCCTCATACTTACAGAGTGAGTAAAGAATAGTAGCTCTCAGAATGTAAGATTCTCCAACTAAGTCCTCACGATAAAAAGGGGATAAAACGGTGTGAAGGTTGCCTAAAGAAACGGTCGTATCATTCACTCTCATTAAGGGCCAACTGGCTTCTTGAAGGACAGTCAACCAATAAGGGGAAGAGCTCACAAATTGCGAATAGAGTTCAATCGATCTTTCAATGTCTCCCATTGAGTAAGCTGTTCGGGCTAAATTTAAACGTGCTAACTCTTGTTGAGGAAACAAATCTCTTTTGCCGCGACTTAAGTCCACTAATTTTCCAAAATAGAAGCTAGCCTCTTTGTAGTCTTTTTTACGAGTGGAAAGAATTCCCAAATACATGAGTGATTTATCGTAAAATAGACTCTCTGGATTTACGGACTTTAAGTGGCTCAGAGCTGACTCTGTTTGCCCTGTTGAAAAATGATAAACGCCTTGAGCGTAGTGAGCGATCCCTGAAACCGAACTAGGAATATGCCCCGGAGGCAATCGATCAATCACTTTGCCTAGTCGTTCAACCATGTCTAATCGGTCAGTGATAATAGCGGCGTTTTTAATCGATTTTTCGTAAAGCTCTTTGTTTCTCTCATCAGCAGCAAGAAGAACATTTCTAAAAGAAATGAAACTTGAAAAGTATAAACCCTTTTCAAAAAAGGAGAGCCCCTGAAAATAGTATGCTCGGCTCTTTACGTTCGGATCATTCGAACCTGTGATCACTTGAGACAACAATTCTATAGCTCGATCATAATTACCACCGTCAAACTGACGTCTGCCGGCCTCAAATGCTGAATTTCTATCAGGTGCAGAGTACAAGAGGGAGCTTACTAAGAGAATCCCTAAGGAAATCTTGATGTGTTTCATAGTCGTATCCTTGAAATTTTATTAGAACGTATTTTAAAACTAGCTAAACTTATCGCGGCATTTTGGGCAGCCAGAAACTCAACGCAACAGAGACCGAGTAATTGTTTCTCAACTCAGAGTTTCCTGCTCTTGTCTTTTCGTTATAAATATAATCCCTAAACTCAAGTCTCATCGAAAACCACTCGGTAAAGAAAAAACGTAAACCCACTCCAGGATATCCGGCTAAATAAGCGTTGGTCTCAGTTTTTGCGATACCCGCCCCAAGCGAAAAATAGGGTTCCATGTAGGCTAACCACCGAGAAAAAGTGGCTACTTTTCCATAAAATGGGGTTAATTGAACTCCCGCAGTAATAAAATAGAGGAGCTTTTGATAATCGAGATAGATATCCCCTCCAGTGGAATTAGAATTAATGTCATCAATAAACGAGCTAAAAAAGTTTTTATTATAGGAGAAATTAAAAAGTTCCAACCCCAACCAATCGTTAGCGTGAAGAGTGTAACTGGCGGATCCCAACAAAGTCCTTCGATAAGTTCCAAACGGAACTCCGCCAAACCCCACGGGAGAAAACTCATGGCGCCAATCTTTACGAGTGAACTTTCGCTGAACAACGATCACTTCTTCGTTGGGAATCGTTCCTATTTCTTGAAGTTGTTTCTCGATGACATTGTCATCCGAAGCCCATAAAGGACAAGAAACCATAACCAAGCTGAGTATCTTAAGAAGAAGCATTTTCATGATGGTTCCAAATAGAGATGGTCTGCTGCCTAAAGATCCACTTAAGGAAGCAAATTGTATTGTGGTTCTCTATTTTTATTATATGGTAACTCGCGAAGATTCGCTACGAAGACAAGAGGTGACTCATGGCAGAAACTCACATTGCAGATAGTCAATTTCTATGGATGGACGGTCAATTCGTCCCTTACGCCGACGCTAAGATCCATGTTTTGTCACACAGCCTCCATTATGGAAGTGCCGTTTTTGAGGGACTTCGAGCTTACGCAACGCCCAAAGGACCCGCCATTTTCCGTCCCCAAGAGCACTTTGAACGGTTTTTAGATTCTATTCGGGTCATGGGCTATTCTATTCCCTATTCAGCCCAGGATTTAACCCGAATTTCTCATGAACTCATCATCCGCAATGGCTTTAAAGCCTGTTACATTCGACCCGTGGCTTACATTGATGATTCGGTGAGAGGGCTCAAACTACCTAAAGTTCCTCAGGTTCACACTGCCATCGCCGTTTGGTCGTGGGGAAAATACATGGGAGATGAAGGGCACCTTCGAGGAGTCAAAGTAAAAACGTCCACATTCCGCAGAGCTGATGTTTCATCCTCACTACCCCTAGCCAAAATTTCCGGAGCCTATGTCACTTCGGTTTTGGCCAGAAGAGAAGCAACTTTAGAAGGTTTTGATGAGGCCATTCTTCTAGATCCCCATGGATTTGTTGCTGAAGGTTCCGGAGAAAATGTCTTTATGGTGAAAAAGGGTGAAATCATCACCCCTGCCGTAGGCTACTTACTCCCCGGAATCACTCGAGATTGCGTGATAGAAATCGCTAAACACCTAGGATTGTCTCTACGACAAGAAAATATCACAAGAAACCAGCTTTATGTTGCCGATGAGGTCTTTTTCACAGGAACCGCGGTTGAGATTACCCCCGTCAAAGAGATCGATCATCATCTGATTGGAAAAGAAAGCCCGGGCCCCATTACCCAAAAAATCAAAGAGACATTTTTTAAATGTACTTTAGGTCAACAGGACAATTTTAAAAGCTGGGTAAGTTTCGGTTAAACCCTCTATTCCTCTTGATCTTTGGCCGCCTTCAGATATAAATTTAGATCTGAATGTTATTTGTTTTTCATCCAACCACGTCTTTGGCTTCCGATTCCAAGAATCCGGATTAATCTCTCTATGACTCTAGCTTTAAACTCTTCTCACTCATGAAATCTTTTGCCATTACCTTACCAGATGGCTCTAAGCGCACATTTGACGCCCTAGTTACGCCTCAGCAAGTAGCAGCCAGTATTGGCAGAAGGCTTGAAGAAGCTGCTGTGGCTGCAAAACTTAACGGCAAAGAGATCGATTTAACTCGACCTATTGATTCTGATGCCGAACTGGCCATCATCACTCGAGACAGTAAAGAAGGATTAGAGGTCATTCGACACTCCACAGCCCATCTTTTAGCTCAGGCCATTAAAGAGTTATATCCGACTGCACAAATCACTATCGGTCCAGTGATCGAGGACGGTTTTTATTATGATATCGACTGCCCTAAAGCTTTAACGCCCGAAGATCTTCCTACCATTGAGAAGAAAATGGCTGAAATTGCGGGCAGAAAACTTGAGGTAAAGCGAGAGGAATTAGAGAGAAATACGGCAGTTAACCTTTTTAAATCGATGAACGAGCACTACAAAGCTGAAATTATTGAAGGCCTCCCTTCAGGGGAAGTGGTCAGTGCCTATCGACAAGGGGACTTTATTGACCTTTGCCGAGGCCCCCACGTTCCTAATACGGCTCGACTTGGAAAATTCAAATTGCTTTCGATTGCCGGAGCTTACTGGCGCGGCGATGAAAAAAACAAGATGTTGCAACGGATTTATGGGACAGCTTTTGCCTCTCAAAAAGAGCTCGATGAACACATTCATCGTTTAGAAGAAGCAAAACGAAGAGACCACCGGAAGTTGGGACCCGAACTGGATTTGTTTACTTTTCTTCCAGTAGCTCCCGCGATGCCTTTCTATTTACCTAAAGGGGCATGGTTATTTAATAAACTGGTCGACTTCATGAGAGAAGAAACTCAAGCGCTCGGTTTTGAAGAGGTTATTTGTCCGCAAATGATGTCGACTGATCTTTGGATCACTAGCGGCCACATGGAGCACTACCGACAAAACATGTTTTTATTTGAAGAGGATGAAGGACAACCGATGGGTTTAAAACCCATGAATTGTCCGGGCCATGCCTCTCTTTTTAAAACGACTAAACGAAGTTATCGAGAGTTGCCGGTTCGGTTTTCTGAGTACACTAAACTTCATCGAAATGAGCGGGGCGGGGTCACCCATGGAATCATGCGAACTCGGGCTTTCGCTCAAGATGATGGTCATATTTTTTGTACGGAAGATCAGATCTTAGAAGAAGCTCTCAAAGGAATTCAGTACACCTATAAAGTTTACTCGGCTTTTGGTTTCGACCATGTCGACGTAAAACTGGCCACTCGCCCCGAACAATTTTTAGGTTCTCCTGAACTTTGGGATAAAGCTGAAAAAGCCTTAGCAGATAGTTTAAAAGCAGCTGGTAAATCTTTTGAGGTTTTACCTAACGAAGGCGCTTTTTACGGGCCTAAGATTGAATTCCATATTAAAGATGCCATTGGAAGATCTTGGCAATGTGGGACCATTCAGCTCGACTTCAATCTGCCCAAAAGATTCGAACTTGAGTACACCGATAACCAAAACCAAGCTAAAACCCCTGTAGTAATCCATCGGGCGATTTTAGGAAGTGTGGAACGATTCATGGGAATTTTAATCGAACACCATGCGGGACATCTCCCTATTTGGATCGCTCCCGTCCAAGCCGTTTTGATCAATGTAACCGACAATCAACTGGAGTACGCTCAGAGCGTCCTTCAGACTTTAAAGTCTTGGGGAATCCGCTGCGAACTCGATTCCCGTAATGAAAAGCTCGGTTACCGCATTCGTGAAGCCCAAATGAAGAAAATCCCCTTGATGCTGGTGCTTGGAGAAAAAGAAAAAACCGCTCAAACTCTTTCGGTCCGCAAAACAAATGGCGAGACTACTAACGATTTAACATTAGATGGTTTCAGAGCGTTTCTGGAACCTTGGCTAAAACCTGGAGGGACAAACCATTAATCCACGTCAACAATCATCTGGAGATAGTATTCGAGTTAACCATAGAATCCGAGCTCGTGAAGTGAGGCTTATCGGTGCTGATGGAAGTCAGCTAGGCATCATGGACACTCGCCGAGCTTTAGAAATGGCCATTCAGCAAGGGTTAGACCTAGCTGAAATTTCTCCCAATTCTAATCCGCCTGTTTGTAAGATCTTAGATTACGGAAAATACAAATACGAAGCTAAGAAGAAGGCTCAAAAGGCTAAAAAGAATCAAGCAGTTACAACGCTTAAAGAAATTCAATTCCGCCCTAACACAGACACTCATGACATTGAATTTAAGGTAAAACACATTCAAAGATTTCTCGAAGAGGGGAATAAAGTCAGAGTTGCAGTGAAGTTTAGGGGAAGAGAGGCTAGCCACGCAGATTTAGGCCACAATCTCCTCAAGCAGATTATTGACATGGTTGGTAATTTGGGTATTGTGGAGCAGGCTCCAAAGATGGAAGGGAAAGTTTTATCTTTGGTCTATGGCCCAACTGGAAAGGTGCCTAAGAAAACAAGTAAGCCGAGCGCTCACACAAGCTCTGATGGAAAAGCTCCTGAGGGGAAAGCAAAATCGGCCGAAAGTGCTGTAAAAACTGATAGTTAGAAAGTAGTTGTTTTATGCCGAAAATGAAAACTGTATCGGGAGCTAAAAAGCGATTTAAGCTCACAGGATCGGGTAGAGTGAAACGGGCTAAAGCCTATCACAACCATATCCTTGAACATAAATCGTCCAAACGAGGTCGTCGCCTTCGTCAAAACGGAATGGTGCACGCTTCAGATCTTCGCCAAATTAAGCGAATGCTATTGGCGTAGTAGGGTTTTAGTTGGTTTTAATCTGTAGAGAGTAAAGGTTTTAAGGTATGCCAAGAGTTAAAAGAGGTCCTGCTGGAAGAAATAAACGTAAAAAGATCCTTGATAGGGCCGAAGGTTTTTATGGAAGTGCGCGAAAAACGGTTAAGGTAGCGCGAGAATACACCAACAGAGCGGATCGGTATGCTTACCGAGACAGAAAAACTCTGAAGCGTGAAATGCGTTATCTATGGCAAGTACGTATTAATGCCGCCTGCAGACTTCACAATCTGAGTTATTCAAAGTTTGTTTCTGGTCTCAAATTAGCTAATGTTGAGTTAGATCGTAAAATTCTAGCAGACATCGCTGTTCGATTCCCAGATCACTTCACTCAGCTTGTGGCGCTTGCTCGGCCTCAAGCTTAAATGATCGAACAAATTAATCAGATACGGGCGGAAGCCCATACACAAATTTTTTCTGCTCCAGATCCTGAGGCGTTAGACCGTCTTAGGGTCCATTATATGGGTAAAAAAGGAATCCTTACTGGATTGCTTCACCAATTGAAGGACTTGGCGCCAGAGAAACGACGTGAGATGGGTGCGGTTTTAAATGAAGTCAAAACCAACCTAGAGCAAGATCTCAAGACAAGACAGACTGAGCTCAAAAGAGTCTTAATGAATCGAGAGATTTCTGAAGCTAATCCCTTGGACGTTAGTCTACCAGGAACTTATGCGATCAATGCGGGCTCCCTCCATCCCATCACTCGAGTGATGAATGATGTCGTTCAAATATTAAAACGAATTGGTTTTTCAGTCGTAACTGGGCCCGAAGTGGAGTTGGAGTTTTATAATTTTGAAGCGCTCAACACTCCGGAGGATCATCCTGCTAGAGACATGCAGGATACCTTTTATATCAATCCCCCAGTTCTTTTAAGATCCCACACCTCACCAGTGCAAATCCGCACGATGAAAGATAAGAAACCACCGATTCAAGTGATTGCTCCAGGAAAGGTTTACCGATCGGACTATGACCTAACCCATACCCCCATGTTTCATCAAATTGAGGGGCTCATGGTAGATGAGCACTTGTCTCTGGCAGATCTTAAGGGAGTTCTGAATTACCTAATTAGAAATCTTTTTGAGACACGTTCATTAAGATTTAGGCCCAGTTTTTTTCCGTTTACTGAACCTAGTGCCGAAGTCGACATGCAATGTATCCAGTGTAAGGGTAAAGGAACTGATTGCCGACTCTGCAAATCCACAGGTTGGTTAGAAATTGGTGGATGTGGAATGGTTCATCCTAATGTTTTTAAATCCGTCGGCTACGATCCTGATAAATACAGTGGATTCGCCTTTGGGATGGGTATTGAAAGAATCGCTATGCTCAAGTACGGCATCGACGACTTGAGATCTTTTTTTGAAAACGACATTCGAATGTTGGAGCAGTTTTAATGTTACTTTCGCTAAACTGGTTACGTGATTATTTAGCTAAGTCGGATATGAAAATAGATCCGAAAGACTTAGCTGATAAGTTAACAATGCGCGGAATACATGTCGCTGGAATCAAACGACCCAGTTTTTCCCTAGAGAATGTAGTTGTTGGGCAAATTAAAAAAATTGATAAACATCCTAATGCCGACCGACTTCAAGTAACTCAAGTCGTTACCAAGGCTGGAGAGAATGCCGAGCTAATTCAAATCGTATGCGGAGCTAAGAATATTGCAGAAGGGGATATTGTTCCCATAGCTTTACCCGGAAGCGTGCTGCCTGGAGATTTTGAAATTAAAAAATCAACTATTCGCGGTGTGGAATCTTTTGGAATGATCTGCTCTGGTAAGGAATTAGGAATTTCAGAAGATTCGGAAGGTATTCTTCAACTTCCCAAGCACAGTGTGATTGGCCAACCTCTGACCAGTCTTTTGGGAGGAGGAAGTAACGATACTATTTTTGAATTTGAGCTAACTCCCAACCGGCCCGACTGCTTAAGCGTTCTTGGTTTGGCTAGAGAAATTGCCCCTGTTCTGAAAACTAAATTAAGAGAACAAAAACAGATTAAATTCAAAATTACGCCCCACAGAACTTCGAGCATTATTAAGGTAGAAGTAGAAGATCCTGCGATTTGTCCCCGCTATGTAGCTCGAGTCATCGATGGTTTAAAAGTTCAAGAAAGTCCAGATTGGATCAAACAGAGACTTGAAGCAGTAGGGATCCGACCTATTAATAATATCGTCGATATTACTAACTTTGTGATGATCGAATACGGTCAACCTCTTCATGCTTTTGATTTGAGAAAAATTCAGTCAGGAACCATCAAAGTTGCGACCTGCAAAACCCCGACAAACTTTTCTTTATTAAGTGGAGAATCGGTGGGTTTAGAAGTGGGAGACATCCTGATTCAAGACGGTGACCGACCTATCGCGCTAGCTGGAATCATGGGAGGGGAAAACTCTCAAATTGCTGCAGACACCACTTCTATTGTCTTGGAAAGTGCTGCTTTCTTATCTACTCAAATTAGAAAAACCTCTAAACGTTTAGCTTTGCATACTGAGTCGTCCAAACGGTTCGAAAAGGGATTTGATCTTGCTGTGGTAGCTGCCGCAAGTGAGAGAGCTGCCTCTCTTCTTCGAGATAGCATGAATGCTAATGTATACCATCCTCCCATCGATACGAATGAATATGGAGCGAAAGAAGCTGTCATTTCAATCGATATGCGGGACATTAGAAAAATTACGGGCCTTAAGGAAATTTCCGCTGAGAAAGCCGGAGAGCTTTTAGACTCTATCGATATTCCTTCTCATAAGAAGTCGGTCAATATTTTGAGTGTTCGACTTCCCACTCATCGTCCAGACTTAAAAGGTAATGTGGACCTAATTGAAGAGGTGGCAAGGTTAGAGGGCTATGACTCCATTCCGGAATATTTCCCTACATCGCTAGCCACTTATGATCGCTTAGACGAAACTAATTTTGACTTCGAATTTAGGGCTAAAAACCTGTGCTCTTCGATGGGCTTAAGAGAAACTATTCACTATAGTTTTGTGTCTGAAGATTTGTTGAGAAATTACGGATTTGCCCACGATGGAATGATTTCACTCAAAAACCCTTTAAGCGATGAAATGAAGGTTCTAAGAACCTCGCTTTTACCATCGTTGTTACAAACCTATAGCTACAATTTGAATCGAAAAGTTCAACACCAGCGTCTTTTTGAACTGGCTCGAACCTTCTCCTGGGATGACAAAGAGGAAACCAAAGTCAAAGAAACTCCTTACTTGGCGGGTTTATTGTCTGGAAATTTATCTGGCTCAGGATGGAAAGATAAACCGATTGCGTTAGATTTTTATCACGTCAAAGGGCTAGTTGAAAATTTGGTTCGCCAGCTGACTACGGTCAAACTCTCTTTCGAGTCTTCAAAAAACACCACCATTTATCACCCCAACCGAAGCGCCACCATTAAGTTGGGTTTAAAAGAAGTGGGAAGTTTGGGCGAGATACATCCAGTAGTCAGAGACAGTATTTTAGAAACTCATGAGCCCGTCATGCTTTTCGAACTGAATTTGGAAGCTCTAAGAAAATATGAACGCACCACAACTCGATATAAAACCCCTTCGAAGTTTCCAGCAATTGAGATTGATTTAGCCTTTGTGGTGGATAGAAATATTTCATGTCATGCCGTGCTAGAAAATATGAAACATACTGGAGGAGAACTCCTCTCGGATGTTTCGGTTTTTGATATTTACGAAGGCGAATCCATTGGGGCTTCTAAAAAAAGTATGGCTTTCCATTTGACCTTCCAGTCTTTAGAAAGAACCCTTCAGGATAGTGAGATTCAAGATTTAAAAAATAGAATCCTCGCTAATCTCAAAGAAAAGCATGGAGCCGAATTAAGAAGCTAATTTTCAGGCTTCCTTGGTTTTTTTTCCATTCTCACCTATAATTAGTTAAACCGGAGGACAACATGTCTGATTCCAGAGATTTTGAACTTCCCCAGCCTTACGAAAAACTTTCTCATAAATTTATCCTGGATTCTCTCAAAAAAGAGAGAAAATCGAGGGAAGAGTCTATTGAGAGCCCAATAGACAAACAATGCGGAACTCAGGCAGAACTGCCCATCGACATAGAACAAGAACCGCACGAATCGATTCCCATGGAAGATTTGAAATTGGAAGATGGGAAGAAATATTTTCGAATTGGGGAAGTCAGTGAAATTATCGGAGTCGAGCCCTATGTGTTGCGTTATTGGGAAAGTGAGTTTTCGGTTATTAGACCTACTAAAGCAAGCAGTGGCCACCGAGTTTACTCGAGAAAAGATGTCGAGGCTCTTCACGTCATCCGCCACCTGCTTCATGTAGAAAAGTACAGTATCAAAGGGGCTAAAAAGAGATTTCAAGAGCGAAAAAAAGAAGTAAGAGAAACTCAGCAGGTTTCAAAACAGCACTTGAAAGTTTTAAGTGGCGAAATCAAAGAGCTGATTCAGCTCATCAAATCCTTTTAAATAAGTTTCCTACGCGGCTCGGAGCAGCTTTTTTAAAAGCCATAGAGCATCCACTAGAGTAAAAATACCTACCACTTCACCGGTCTTTTCTTGCACAATCACACTTCCGTATTTGTATTTGATCATTTGAGTTAAGACATCCGTGAGAGACTCTCTAGGACTTACGATATAAGGATCTGGTATCATCACATCTTTGACCAAAAATCCATCACCCCACTTGGACAACACCGCAGCTTTTACATTACGATCACTTAAAATACCCATGACTCGATTACCCACCATCACAGGAAGGTGTCTGATTTTATTTTTACTCATGATCTCCTGCGCTTTCGAAATAGAAATTTCGGGTCCAATAGCGGCGGGAACCGGAGTCATCACTTGTGACATAAATGGGGTACTTTTATCGGTATCTTTCATGACACCCAATTCTGCATCCGCCATGCCAGCCCCCTCGTTAACTATTTAATAACTTCTCACAACTCAGTTCAGCTGTTTCGTTTCTTTCGGGCACATGAGTTGCACTCTGCAATCTCAGCTCAAGAAAGGAAAATGCTATGGCTAAAATATTATGTGTTCTCTATGACGACCCCATTTCAGGGTATCCCTCAACCTATCCTAGGGCAGGTTTACCGATCATTAAAAATTATCCTGGAGGACAAACCTTGCCTACTCCTCACAAAATCGATTTCCTACCAGGAACCCTCTTAGGAAGTACTTCCGGAGAGTTAGGCTTAAGGGAATTTTTAGAATCCTTAGGACACACCTTGATTGTCACCTCAGATAAAGAAGGAGAACACTCTGCTTTTGATCAGGAACTTCCAGATGCTGACATTGTTATTTCACAACCCTTTTGGCCGGCCTACTTGAACGCAGAACGTTTATCCAAAGCCAAAAAACTAAAACTAGCCATTACGGCAGGCATCGGATCTGACCATGTGGATCTCAACAGTGCTTTAGAGAAAGGGATCACCGTTGCGGAAATAACCTACTGTAACAGTATTAGCGTTGCAGAATTTATAGTCATGCTGATTGTGACCCAAATAAAAAATTACCTAGCTTCCCATTCATGGGTTGAAAACAAAGGATGGAATATTGCTGATTGCGCAAGCCGTTCTTATGATCTTGAAGGAATGCAAGTGGGTTCGGTAGCGGCAGGGCGCATAGGTCTAGCCACTTTAAGACGTCTTAAACCCTTTGATGTAAAACTCCATTATACAGAACGACATCGCCTATCACCGGAAATTGAAGCAGAGCTCAACTTAACCTATCACCCCAACATTCGCTCGATGTTAAAAATTTGTGATGTAGTCACTATCAATTGTCCGCTTGATGGGGAAACCGAACACCTTTTTAACGATGAAACTCTTGAAGTCATGAAAAATGGAGCCTATCTCATTAACACCGCCCGAGGAAAAGTCTGCGACAGAGATGCCATTGTTCGAGCACTAGAACGAGGAAAATTAGCAGGCTATGCCGGAGATGTTTGGTTCCCGCAACCCCCATCTGCGGATCACCCTTGGAGAACGATGCCTCACCAAGGCATGACCCCACACATCGCAGGAACCTCCTTACCAGCTCAAGCCCGATACGCTGCTGGCGTTAGAGAAATTCTGGAGTGTTTTTTTAATGGTCGGGCCATTCGTGATGAATATCTCATTCTTAAAGAAGGAAAATTAGCAGGAACCGGAGCCCATTCCTATCGCTTAAGAAGATCTCAAGAAGCGGCCTAAGCTGCTTCTTGGGACGTATCTTCGAATTCAAAAATCAGAGAAAGATATTGAAGCATATCTTTTAAGGTTAGAACTCCAACCAGTCTCTGGTTTTCAGCAACCATCAGACGACTCTCTTTTTCGGTAGTCATGATTTGAAACGCCTGTTTTGCATCAGTCGCCGGAGAAACGGTATTCTTAGATGAGACGGTTGTTAGATAATCCCTCACCTGACTCTGACTCCATTTTTCCTGACCTACTTTTTTCAATTCTCGAACGCTAATACAACCCAGTAATTTCCCATTTTCCACCACGGGAAACATTTTAAATTGATGCTTCATCAAATATTGATCCATCAATTCCTTTAAAGTCAGTTCAGGTGAAACTGTGACCGGGTTGGTGTTCATAAATCTTGCTACCCATTCACCCTCAAGTGACTTTTTAAGTACCGTCTGTTGATACGAAAAGGCTGCAGCTTCTTTTAAAAACATACCAATCAGGAAATACCACATACCTCCCACAAAATTACGGAACAAAAAAGTCAAAACCCCGAGAGCCATGATAACAGCCCCGAACCCGGAACCCATTTTGGCAGCGATTCTGGTAGCCTCTAACAGATTCTTCTTTCGGCTCCACAATATCGAACGTAAAATTCGGCCCCCGTCTAGAGGAAAAGCCGGTAATAAATTAAAACTTGCTAAGGCAAAGTTGCCCCAAGCTAAATAGTTAAGAATAGCCCTCACCTCGATTGCAAGTTGAGCTTGTAACGAAAAATAATCCATCAAAAAAAAGACTCCAGACAAAAAATAACTCACCAAAGGACCCACTACTGCCATACGAAACTCTGCTTTTGAATTAGAAGGCTCATCAACAATTTCTGCAACTCCTCCAAAGATAAACAACGTAATTTTTTTTATGGGGACACCGTATCTTTTCGCAACAATCGCATGACTGATTTCATGGAAAAGAATGGAAGCAAAAAGTCCTAATGCCCCCACAAGGCCCATCGTCCAATACTTGGCCTCTGATATGGAATGACCCGAACAATAGGCTGGAAAGACAACCGCAGATAGCGACCAAACCACCAGAGTTAAAACAAGCAACCAACTCCACTCCACTCTTATTGGAATATTAAAAATTTTCATTCTAGTTCCCTCATTGCCCTGATCTCATATCAGCAAAAGATAGACCAGAAGTTGCGGAGATGGCATCGAGATTGCTCAAAAACTCATCGAGTCGGGAGATTTATGGAATTGAGCTCAGCTTTTAAAAATGTAGTTTGGGCAGTGGACCCTCTAGTGAAAGATAAGACTTTTCAAGAAGTGGTGCCTCACTTTCTTAAGGCTTTCTTTAACTCAACACCCAACAACATTTTACCCGCAAGTGTCATTCTGGAGAGCCAAATTCCTTACCTGGTAGGACCCGAATACACCCCGTCGGATTTTAAGGTCAAAATGGAGGCCTCCCTCAATCAATGGTTAGGAGGATTGGCATTACCTCATCTTTCACCGGCTTCCCTCTTGATGGAAACTACTTTTTCAGTCAAAGCAGCCACTGAAAAGCTAATAGCCTTTGCCAAGAGCCATTCTTCAAATCTTATTGTTTGTACCACCCATGCAAAACCCAGAGAGCATTCGCAGGAGCTTGGAACTTTTTCAGAAAATCTCTTTCTAAACACTAACCTCCCCTTATTACTCATCCATCCGCAAAGCCAAGCCCCAAAAAAATTCCAGGAGTTCTTTTTTCCCACAGATATTTCAAGCGTTTCGATTAAGGCTCTCAATCAAATTAAACCAATAGCCAAATCTCTAAAAGCGCATATCACCCTATTTCACAAATCGTTATCCTTCACCAAAGATGTCGTAGACTTCCCTTTTAGCAGCGATGTCAGATCCCGTTATGTATCTCAAAGACAAATGGAACAAATCTTAGAATTGAATGATATTTTAAAACAACTGCGAGAAGAAGAAATCTCTAGCGATTTGATTGTGGATAGTTTTGAACACGAATATGTTGCCAAATCCATTGTGGCAAAGGCCGAAAGTTTCAAAAATGTTTTAATTGCCATGGCTTCCCACAGTCACCACAATCCCAATTCCATTCCCGGGAGTGTTACTCGTCAGGTTTTACGTAGTACGAAGCTACCCCTTTGGGTGTTACATCCTCAACATCCCATTTATCAATAATAGATCGGCCGATTTCCTAGGCTAGACAGAATCGAGTGGCATCTTTGGAGGCTTCTTCTTTGACCTCAGAAGAACATACATATCTGTGGTTTAGGGGATCATAAATCATGACCACTCCAGTTTCGAAATGATAGACCCAACCATAAATCCTAATTCTCTTTTCTCGAAGTGCCGCAGAAACTGAGGGATGTGTTTTTAGGTTATCTGCTTGTACCAAAACATTCTCCTCTGTGACCTCTAAAAGAGTGGGGATTTCCCCTTTCCTAATGGCTTCAAGTCTTCTTTTAGTAGCGGCAGCATGCTCTAACCAATTCCTAACTGAGGGCATTTTTTGAATTTTTTCTGGAGATAAAAAGGCCGCCATAGCCCCACAGTGAGAATGGCCACAAATCACAATATTGGTAACTTTAAGTCCATCAATGGCAAATTCGATTGCAGCTTCCTCGCCCCCTCTTGAAGCACCGAAGGGAGGCACAATGTTTCCGGCATTTCGAACCAAAAAAATTTCACCAGGCTGAGTCTGGGTGAGAAGATTTGGCACCACTCGAGAGTCGGAGCAAGTAATAAAAAGTGTGTGAGGGGTCTGACCTTTTGAAAGGCTTTCAAATTCGGGCTTGAGCTCAGGAAAAACATCGTGGGTAAATTTTCTTAGACCGGGCAACAAATTATGCATAACAACTCCTGCTCATATCTTATCGTTTTTTTCATGTTTTATTAAATGGATAAAAACGAACTTAAGTATCGATTAAAGCAATTGTTTACTGGCAAGCTCAAATCATTTCAAGCATTTAGCCCTTTTGCCCTTATTTGCGAACGGGTTGTGAGTACAGGGCTTTGATCTTTTGAATTCTGAAACTAGGCTTAACGAAAAATCGAAACCTAGGAAATATTAAAATTGAATATATTAATCTCATATGTCATAAATTTTTATTATGATGCCGTCTTCTACCGAGTTGGTCTATTTTCTAGAGGTGAGCCAAACACTCAATGTTTCTCGAGCTGCTGAACGATTAGGAATCACTCAGCCCACGCTCAGCTTGGCCATTCAAAGACTTGAGGATTCGATTGGAACCCCCTTATTCATTCGAACCAAAACCGGAGTCCAACTCACTCGAGCTGGATGCCGATTGGCCCACCAAACCCGAACCATTATTCGGGAGTGGGAGAAATTAAGGGAGGAGGTTCTCAAAGATGAAGAAGAGATCCGAGGAAGTTATATCTTAGGTGCCCACCCTTCGGTCTCCTTATTTACTCTCCCCCAAATTATCGAACCCCTCATGAAACAACACGAAAAACTTGAACTCAAATTGGTTCATGGTCTTTCGAGGAAAATCACTGAAGAAGTGATTAGTTTTAAAATTGATTTTGGTATTGTGGTTAATGCTGTTCAACACCCGGACATGGTCATCAAACAGCTTTGGGAAGACACGGTCACGTTATGGACCTCAAAAAATGGTTCTCCCCTGCAAGATCCTTTTTCGGGTAATGCTGTACTGATTTGTGATCCTGAACTGATTCAAACCGACTCGATTCTTAAAAAAATAAAAAAGAGTCAGATTAAATTTTCACGAATCATAACATCCTCAAATCTTGAGCTTATAGCTTCTTTGACCCAAACGGGCGCTGGCATCGGAATATTACCCTCAAGAGTAGCCACTAATGAGGCATTAGCACTCACATTGAAACCTTTAAAGCACGCTCCCTGTTTTCAAGATAGGCATAGTTTGATTTTTCGAGCTGATGCCCAAAAATCAAAAGCTAATCGCAGCTTGGCTCATGAGATTGAGCGCCTTCTCAAAAAGATGAATTAATTTTAATTATCGCAAAGATTCGTTTTTCTGATTATCCCGAAATATTTTTCTGACCTACTGTAGTGGGACTAATAAACCCATAAGGAGAATTCGATGAAGCAGATGACTCGAAGGGAACTGATAAAGAAAACTGGAACGCTAGGCGGGGTTTTTATCACTGGAAACCCTTTAATAGCAGGTTTAAGAGACTTTTGCGGTCTGACACCCGCACAAACTGAGGGCCCCTTTTATCCTGTAGTCGATCAAACGGATAAAGACTGGGATCTCACTCAAGTTAAAGGGAAGTCGAAATCAGCTAAAGGACAAGTCGTTTGGATCACAGGAACTGTAACTGATGAAAACTGTCGTCCGGTTGAAAAAGCTTTAGTTGAAATTTGGCAAGCTGCTTTTAGCGGAAGATATCATCATCCCGGCGACGACAGCGGGTTGGAACTTGATCCTAACTTTCAATATTGGGGAAGAGCAGTCACTGATCCTCTAGGTCAATATCAGTTTAAAACGATAGTGCCAGGGCACTACCCGGCCGACGCTCATTGGATCCGTCCCCCTCATATTCACTATAAAGTTTTTGCGACCGGTTTCCATGATTTAACTACACAAATGTACTTTTCTGGAAGTTCTTTTATAGAAGAAAAAGGGAAATTTATTGATGAACTGAACAGAAAGGACCGTGTTTTGAATCAGCTTTCCTCACAAGAACAGCAAAAGGTAATCGTCACGTTCTCAGCTAAAGAGAATGATCTTAGAGGAACTTTTGATATTACCTTAAAAAGAATCTAAATTTGAGGGGCTGCTTTATGGCTCAGTTCTTTTAATAATGTGATAGCCAAATTGGGTTCGGACCGGCCCGGAAGTTTCACCCACTTTGAGAGCAAAAGCGGCCTCCTCAAACGCCAGAACCATTTGCCCTTTTCTAAAAGTTCCCAGGTCTCCACCTTCCTCGCCGGAGGGACATTTAGAATAGGCCTTAGCCAAAGATTCAAAGGTACACCCTTCAGAAAGCTTTTTTAAAACATCTTCAGCTTCGTACTCTTTCTCAACCAAAATGTGACTTGCTCTAATTTCCTTCATGATAGGTCCCCTTTTTAAAATTCTCTTCTGTCACTTTTAGATAAAACCAAACAAAATGACAAACTATAAAAGTAAGTGCTCGTACTTGATTAATTTTTCGCTATTACCCACCATGATTGGGCAAGAGCCGAAACGAGAAGGGCCGAATGTACCCAAATGGTCGGGGCGGCGGGAATTGAACCCACGACCTCTTGCACCCCAAGCAAGCGCGCTAAACCCCTGCGCCACGCCCCGAAATAGATGGGGATTTTAACTGAAAGAACCTAACCCAAGTTACCCAAAAAGAGAATATCTAAGTGCACAAGAATTAAACCCAAACTCAATAACGCACCACGTCTCACTAGGCCTGTTTGAGCTCAACTGAACCCAATGAAAATCCGATAAAGCAAGAAGAGTTATCTTCCCTAATAAAAGGGGCCAATCTTATTATGAAAATGTCTCTAGACCGATTTTTTACCACCCGCGCTCAGTCGATACCTGTCGGAAGAGCCTTACCTTTCGATATTTTCTTAAAAATTTCTGGTGAATTGATCCTATTTAAACGAACTGGAGACACCCTCACCCAACAACGTTTAGATAATCTCATCAAACACTCTGTCATCGAGATCTATATTCTCAAAGAGCAAAGAGATCTTTACCTCAAAAGTCTGAAAGAGATTGTGAAAGACCCCGATTCTTCCGATGAGCTTCGCGGACGATTTATTAAAGAAACCGCTTTCAATCATATTCAAGATCTGTTTAGCAACAAAGACGTCAGTACTATCGCTAAAGAAAGTACAGGTCTTATTGAGGATATGGTCGACTTTATCTCCACTGACCTAAGTGCTGCTAACACGTTAATGAAACTCTCCACCCACGATTACTACACTTACAATCACAGTATTAATGTTTCTGTTTATAGTATTGCAATTTGTAAGAGTATTTTAGGCGAAGATAAGAAACTTTTAGTCACTGCGGGATTAGGTGGGTTGCTCCACGATTTAGGAAAAAGAAAAGTTGATCTAAAATTAATCAATAAGCCTGGCAAATTGGATCCTGAGGAATGGATCGAGATGAAAAAACACCCAGGCTATGGATTTGAGCTTCTTCAGGATATCCCAACTATTTCAAATGAAGTAAAAAGAATCGTCCATGAACATCATGAACACATGGATGGTACCGGTTATCCAGCTGGAATTTCTGAACAACAAATTTTAAAGCTTTCTAGAATCGCATCGGTGGCAGATGTTTTCGATGCCCTAACCACAAAACGCTCTTATAAAGATGCTTGTTCTGCGCAAGAAGCTTTGGAAATAATGGCTAAAATGCCCGAAGGGAAATTTGATCCTGAGGTATTCAAACTCCTAGAAACCCGCACCGATAAAAAAAATGATATTACCTTAGATAAATCGGTAGATCCCTGTGTTCCCCAGCTTCATTTCAAAAAGACCGGCTAATAAGTTCCCCGAATAAGAAGTTTTGCATCCTTCAATAAGGCTTTCATCGCAGAACGATCAAGACTGTCGTAATACCCTCGAACTCTTCCCCCACCATCTACCAAAACCAATTTCGAACTGTGAACAATATCACCTTCGGCTTTTTCTGATTCTACGCTAGGAAGGATAAATCCTTTTTGGACTAAATCCTGAATTTTTTTATTTTCGGCAGTTAAAAAAAGCCACTTGTAAGGATCCGCTTTCGCCTGAGTTGCATAGGCGGACAATCTTTGGGGAGTGTCTGTCAAAGGGTCCAAAGTAAATGAAACGAGTCTGAAGTTGTCTTTGAACCTAAGACTTTTCTGAATCTTCTGAAGCTCGGTCACGATAAGAGGGCATTGAGCACTACAAGAAGTAAATACAAAACTAGCTACCCAGACTTTGTTTTTTAAATCCTTACTTCCAAAGGTCTGGCCTGTTCTCTCAATAAAATCAAACTCTGGAAGAGTCGCGATCACAGGCAGTTCTTTAACCTGAAAGGCATTTATCCCCAACAAAATACCAATCGCAATCATGGGCATTAAAAAGAGTAGGCTTAACCCTAGAGCTAATTTCTTCTTGTTCATGATTATCCTTTTTTCCGATCGCTCACAACCCGAATGGCAATCAAAAGCAAAACCGCTACAAAGAGAAGTTCTACCCCTAAGGCTGAGCTGTAACCCAAAACCGAGGAACTTAAATTTTCACTTTTTAATGCCACCTGAATAGCAGAAAATCCATAAGTCAATGGGTTGAGATATATCACCAGTTTTAAAAACCATGGGGCACGGTGGGCGGGGAAAAACGCCCCCGACAACAACCACATCGGCATAAGAAACAAATTCATAATGGAATGAAAACCTTGAATCGAATCTAATCTCCAAGCAAATATAAAGCCCAAAGTAGTGAGACAAAGGGAGGTAACCGCCACCGCTAAAACGACTTGAAACAACGAAATCAAAGATAAAGAAAAGCCTGCTAAGGGCGCAAGTGACAAAAAGAAAATCCCTTGAATCAGAGCGATTAAGGCTCCACCAGAAACTTTGCCCAACACTAACCCTAGTTGACTCACTGGAGCTACTAAAACTCCCTGGAGAAAGCCTTCATTCCTATCCTCGATTACAGAAATATTAGTAAAAATAGAGGTGAATAATACGGTGAGAACCAAATTACCCGGAAAGAAATATTTCAAATAACTGATTGAAGCCGTGGCCCCAGGCATTGCTGGAAAGGCCGCCTGTAAACCTGATCCTAATAGAGCCCAGAGAACTATAGGAGTTCCCAAACTTCCAATAATTCGAGCTTTCTGCCGATAAAATCTTACCAACTCTCTACGCGCCAAACTTAAAGCAGGAAGAGCGGTCATAGTTTGTGCTTCAGTCATACGCCCTCTCCAAGGTCATTCGAGGTAGCTTCATCCCAAAATCTATGGCCTGTCTTTTCAATGAAAAGATCCTCGAGTGTGGGCTTTCCCACAGAGAACGAATCATACTCTAACGAACAATCTCTTAATAAGAAGCCCAAAAAGGAGGTCATTTCAGCGGGGCGAAATCGAACATCCTTACCTAGTATTCTTGAACTTAAATTAAATTGATTACAAATCTTTTCAGACAGCTCATTCGGGTGGGGAGATTTTATATTAACAACATTTCCCCCAAGATCATTGCGAAGCTTTGAGGGATTGCCACAACAGACCACTTGCCCTTTATCAATCAAAGCAATTTCATCACAATCCTCTGCTTCATCTAAAAGATGGGTCGTTACCAGAATTGTAATCTTTTCTTTTTCTCTTAAAAACTTAAGGTAATTCCAAACTTCTCGACGAGCTAGAGGGTCTAGCCCAGTCGTAGGCTCATCCAAAATCAATATTTTGGGATTATGAATCAGACTTTTTGTAATCTCTAAGCGGCGTTTTTGACCTCCGGATAAATTCTCAGTTTTTTCATCCTTCTTTTCCCAAAGGCCCAAGCGTTTTAAAAGCGCTTCAGTTTTCTGAATTAAGGCCGCACCTCGGATTCCATACAGATGCCCCTGATGATAGATATTTTCCTCCACGGTCAGTTTCTTATCTAAGGCTGGAGCTTGAAATACTACTCCTAGAAACGATCTCACTTGACTCGGTTGCCTCACGACATCGACACCACAAATTCTCACTTCTCCCTGCTGGGGTCTCAGGAGCGTCGATAAAATTTTAAAAGTCGTACTTTTCCCACCACCGTTAGGTCCTAAAATTCCGAAAATGGATGCTTCATTAACCTCTAACGAAATATTTCTTAAAGCAGGATGTTTTTGCCCTGGATAGGAATAAACCAGATCTTTAACTTTAAGGATAGGCTCACTCATGCAATCCTATCCCACACCATCAGAACTCCTAACACCGGAAGATACAAAATGGAGACGATAAAAAGTAATCTTGCATAAGGCCGCGTCTGGTAAACTGATAGCAAAATCCCACAGATTAAGTACAGAAGACCCAACAACAATGCCCCCCACAGATAAGCCGTTCCTGTAATTCCCCAAACCGTCGGAACTAAAGTTAAAGGCAAAAGAGCTATTGAATACAAAATTACCTGCTTCGATGTAGCAAAACCCTTTTCATCTACTACCGATAGAATGGGTAATGAAGCTCTGGCGTAATCCTCTCGATAAAGCCAAGCGATGGCTAAAAAGTGGGGGATTTGCCAAAGAAACAAAATCATAAAAAGAATGATCCCCTGAATGGAAACCGAACCGTAACTTGCGGTCCATCCCATCAATGGAGGCATCGCTCCTGGAATCGCCCCAATCAGCGTCGACATCGGAGTCATTTTTTTTGAAGGGGTATAAACTCCCACGTAGGTCAACAAGGTGACAGCTCCTAGAATGGCTGTAATGGAATTGACCGCAAAAAGTAAAACAAGCTCGCCCAAGAGTCCCATCGCAATTCCATATTTGAGAGCCTCTTCAGTCTCAATTCGTCCGGCTGGAATGGGACGATTTTGGGTTCTTACCATTAAGCTGTCGACGTCTTTCTCCGCAATCTGATTAAAAATGCAGGAGGCAGCTCCCACCAAACCCGTTCCCAACAAAGAAAAGACGAAGTGCCATGGAGAAATTTCTGTGTGACTTCCCATCAAATATCCGAGAGTCGCCATCAAAAGGGCCAGCACACAAATTCGAGGTTTGGTAAGCTGAACTACATCTCTAAAATAAGTCGAACGGGTATTCACTGCGTTACCCATTGACCCGAAGAATCTGTTTTTGAAAAACCGGAGGTTTGTATTTCATTCGCGTGTCGTCTCACTAAAACGGCCAAAAGAACTGAGGTGGCCAAACAACAAGCACCCACCACTAAATGGGCCGAAGTTATCGGAACAGGCTTTCGTAACCAAATGATGAAAGCTCCCATCATGATTTGAAGTGCCACAAAAGCCGCCAGCAATCCTCCTACCGCCATGAGAGTTAGATTTAAAAGGTGCCTTTGATAAATTCTGAAGACCGTCAGACTCACTAATAAAACCATCGTAAAAGCCCCAACCCTATGACCATAATGGATGAAAATGGCCGAAGTGAAAGTCTCAGGAACCCAATGGCCAAAACTTAACGGAAAATCGGGAATGGCGAGCCCCGCCCCAGTGTGGCGCATGGTAGCTCCAAATAGCAACTGAACAAAAAAGGCTAGAGGAAGAATAGTGACCAAAGCTTGAAGAATCCGATCCTGGCCCACAGCGGAAGAGGCTGAAAAATCCTTCCACGTCTTGGACATCATTAAGGCAATGACGACCACAGTTGAAAAAAAGATTTGTGCTAAACAAGCATGTGAAACTGAAACTTGAGGGGGTAAACGAAGTATCACAGTCAATCCACCCAACAAAGCTTGAGAAAGAACCACCAATACTGAAAAAAGAGCCAATCGCTTTACTGAAGTACGAGACTCATACTTCCAAATTAAAACGGCTTGAACCACTGCAGTAAGTGCAACCGCACCCGCAATCAAGCGGTGCCCGTGTTCATACAAAATTCCACCAATCATCGGAGGAAAAAATTGCCCGTAGGATAACGGCCAATCAGGAACTGCCAATCCAGAACCCGTACTTGTCACCAAAGCTCCCGCCGATAAAAGAACCACGGTTAGCCCTACGGTGACTTTGGTAAAATGAGAGAGCCAAGATAAATTTCCAACAGGAACCATAGCTACATCCTTACTGCTGAATTTAACTTTTTATTTTCTAAACTTTTCGGAATTTCTTCTTTGATAGTTTTAGTTTCAGTGGGGAGATTTCTAGGCGCATTTATAATCGCAGATTTTTCACTATCAAACGATTTGAGTTGAATCGGAGAAAAAAATTGAGTCTGAACAAAAGTGAGAAGAAGCAAAACTAAAAGAGGAATCAAAGACCAAGCTAACTCAAAGTGTTTCTTCTCAATGCCTTGGGAGCCTTTCCCTTGAACTTTTTTCAACAGAAAAAAAGATTCCCCAGCGAGAAAGGCAAAAATAGAAAGTAATAAAACGGTATAAAAAACAAAGTCCACCCTCTGACCTAAAAACCCGCTATCAGAGAGTGGACTTAACATTTCAACAACTCTTTAAATTAGAACGCGAAATCAACTTTAGCAACACCACCGGCAACTTTGCCCTTAGCGGTTTTTGCACCCAGTTTTTCGTGAACAGCTTCAAAAGTATATTCACCATCTGGAAGACCATCGATAGTGAAAGAACCTTGATCGTTAGTGATTGAGAAGTAAGGATGCTCCATCACAGAAACGTAAGTGGTCATCCATCCGTGAACATCACATTTCACTTTCATCATGACTTCAGGCTTAGTGAGTTTTTTCTCAATGGATTGACCTTTAGTTGCCATTCCCATGTTGAAGGAATTGCTCTGCTTGGACATGCTGTGAACATTGTGCATAATCGCATCGCTGTTGATAAGCTGAAGAGGCTGTCCCACTCTGAGAGCAACAACGTGAGGGTTATATCTGCAACCTGCTTGATCCAACTTGACTGGAGTGGTTGGAGCAGCTGGCACTGACTCTTTTTTCACGCCTTCTTTTACATAAACAAAAACATTAGCGAGAGTTTTGTTTGCATTAACAACAACGTCCTCTTTCATAACGGGTTTAGCGTTAGCTTTGGCACAAGCGGGATCAGCCGACATTTTAATGACTTCTGTTTTTGCAGTTCCGGAGAAACCAACAGAGCCAGTTACGGCAGCCATACTGACTGCGCTAGTGAAAGTAACAGCAACTAAAGATGCTAACATGCGTTTCATATATTTAAGTCCTTTCTCAAGAAAAAAATGTGCCCGAGGACTATAGGACCGAGTTCGAAGACTTGCAAGCCTTTTGAGCAAGGTTATTCTGACGATTTTCGACCTACCACGGGCATCCGACGGCCCATGCCAAACGCTTTAGAAGTCACCCTTAACGCTGGGGGTAATTGACGTCGTTTGTATTCACTAAAAGCGTTAAGTTTTGAAATTTTTTCAATAGTTTCCTGCGAAATTTGAGGACTGGATAATCTCTGAAGGGACTGTGTCTTCTCCATGTGATTTTTCACCAAACTATCCAAAATATCGTAAGGTGGAAGACTATCCTGGTCCGTTTGGTTTTCTCTTAACTCAGCAGACGGAGCTCGGGAAATCACCCTTTGGGGAATCACTTCCTTAGGACAGTTAAACTCTTGAGCTAATAAGTAAACCTGGTGCTTCGTAAGGTCTCCCAACACAGAAATGGCACCCGCTGTATCCCCATAAAGAGTGGCGTACCCAGCGAAAATTTCGCTTTTATTACTCGTATTTAATAGTAAGTGACCCGCTTCATTGGCCAGTGCCATCAGCAACGTCATTCGAATCCTGGGTTGAATGTTCTCTAGGGTTAGCGTTTTGGGATTGTTTCCTATAGCCTGAGTCACCACCCGTTCAAACACTTGAAAAATAGGTTCGATCGCCAAGTTTCTACAACTTATCCCCAAATTAGCTGCTAATTTTTCAGCATCTTCCAAACTTTGTGAGGCATTAAATCGAGAAGGTAAGGTGAACCCATAAACCCGATTGGGTCCCAGGGCCTTAACGGCAAGCGCAGCCACCACACTACTATCAATTCCCCCGCTCAGTCCCAAACAAACCGTCCTAGCCCCAGATTTTTCTACATAATCACGAATTCCTAAACTAAGGGCCTCAATCAGAGTTTGGCTCTCAGTTCTCAACGGCAACAAAACTGAGGGTTGTTGGGTCCCTTCATCCCAGATTAAAAGTTCAGACTGAAAATCTTGGGCTACAACACACTTCCCATGGGGTGCCACCACAAAACTGCCCCCATCGAAAATAAGCTCATCATTGGCGCCCACTTGGTTACAAAAAACCACAGGGCACCCTATTTTTTTAGACACCAACTGAAACAACTGATCTCGAATTTCTTTTTTTCCCAGTTGAAAAGGAGAGGCTGACAAATTCACTAAAAGGTCCAAATCAACATCTTTGAAATCTTCTAAAGGTTTTAAATCGTATTCCCTTTCAATAAAACCAGGCTCATTCCAAACATCTTCGCAAATAGTGAGGCCAATTTTTTTGTTTTGAATTTCAAAAACAACCCCATGCTCGCCGGGTTGAAAATATCTCTCTTCTTCAAAAACATCATAGGAGGGTAGAAGTTTTTTTCGGTAGTTTTTGATTAAATTCCCATTTTGAAGAACAGCAGCAGAATTAAAATACGGTTTTCCTAAGGGTGAGGGATTTCGCTCAACATAACCTACCACCACTGAAATTCCCTGGCTGTGCTGCTTGATTTTTTGAAGAGCTTCAAGATTTTCATCAATCAAGTGGGAATAGCTAAGTAAATCACGGGGTGGATACCCCAATATAGCCAACTCGGGGAAAACAATCAGTTGAACACCTTTCGATTTGGCCAAATCAATTTGCTTTAAAATGAGAGCTAAATTGAATTTAATATCACCCACTCTGGGATTGATTTGAGCCGCTGCAATTTTCAAGCTTACTCCCTGACTTCTTCAATGATGTCGCTAGGGACACCTTTTTTCTGAAACGACTTCTCAAACTCTTCGGGAGACAATCCCCCTTCTTCCCAAACACTCCCCATTCTGGGCTCCCGAGCGTGAATCCAGGCCGCTTGTTCCTCTAAAATTTCAACAGCTCCGTTAGACATCGGAAAATATCTGACAAATTGTTTTTCTTCTGATCGGGCTTTAAGCCAATCAAACCAAGGGAAAATTTTAGTAGAAACAAAAACCAAGAGTACAATCGATAAGGTTGGAACTAAGTAACTTAAAAAGGCCTTAGAAATTTTCGCCGGTCGAAGAGCCACACTTCTACCAGATTCGGCTGCTTCTACAATACGCACAGAAAATTCGGAAGCCCTGTCTGGGACCGTCAGTTTCTGGAGAAGGGAAATTGAAGTTAAAAGTTCCTGATGGATTTGAGCACATTTCTGACAATCCGAGATGTGCTTTTTGATTTCTTCGTGTCGGACCGCAGGCAGAATCCCCTCAATAAAATCAGAAAGTAAATTTTGACAAAAAAAACATGTCGTAACCATAACGCTCTTTATGAATTAAATCTCAAATTAAAAGTTCAAATCCCTTCCCTCTTTTCCTCTCAAACTTTCCCGAAACGATAGTCTTCCTCGATGAAGTCGATGACGATAAACTCCCCATCGAATACCGAGAATTCTTAAAATTTCTTCATCATCAAAACACAAAATGTCTCTTAAAACTAGTGGGGCTCTGAAATCAATATCAACTCGGGCTAAACGAGCAATAAATAATTCAGAATCCATTTTTTTAGACCCATAGTTTTTATCTAAAATGAGTAAATTAGTATCGAGTTGCTTCAAGGGGCGGGTATCTCTACCGTAAGACCAGTCGTACTCCACCTGATTTTGCGCTGCAAGAATGGCCCTCCAAGCTATAGCATAGAGCTCTATTCTTAAGGCTACTTTCTCCCATTCCGTATTTTTTTTGAGCATCTGTTTTTGGAAGTGATCTCCAAAAGTTCTAAAAACTTTCAAAGTGACTTCCTCAAGACCTGAAAATCCATACAACATGCAATAGAGAAATTGACACACCTTGGACTCATTTTCCTTCACGAACTCTCGTAAACTTATGGGGGATTCGGTATGAATTTGAATTTCACTCATAGGTTGATTCCGGTTAATACCGATTTAATTTTCTCTTGATTGGGGTAATTAATCACCCCTCTTTCACAAATGATAGCTGAAATTAAAGAATGGGGAGTGATATCAAAGGCTGGATTCCAAACCGGAATAGCATAATCAGGTCGATTATTACCTAAAACTGATAAGACTTCTTCATGATTTCGTTGCTCAATCGGAATCGACTTTCCAGACTCTAAAGAAAGATCAAAAGTAGACTGCGGAGCTGCGACATAAAAGGGAACCGAGTGGGCTTTGGCCAATAGACTTAGCGAGTAGGTTCCAATTTTATTAGCCACATCTCCGTTGGCTGCAATACGGTCGGCCCCGGTAATCACGGCTGATATTTTCTCGTTTTGCATCAAAGAAGCCGCCATATTGTCACAGATTACTGTAAAAGGAATTTTTTGGCGATTCAGTTCCCAAGCCGTAAGACGAATTCCTTGAAGTATGGGACGAGTCTCACAGACGTACACTCGGGGAATTTTATTTTGCCGATAAGCTTTAGCAAAAATTCCAAAAGCGGTACCCACTCCACCGGTCGCTAAATCTCCGGTGTTGCAAACCGTCAAAATGGGACCCTTCTCTAAGAGTTGGGCACCGAACTCAGCAATCTGATGATTAGACCGGATATCCTCTTCATGAATATTTCTAGCTTCACACAGCAATTGGTGAACTCTCTCATCCGTCAGGGGCGTTTTTTCTAAATCCATCAGTTTTTTCAACTTACCAATGGCCCAAGTCAAATTGACGGCTGTGGGACGAGCCAACTCCAAATCTTTTAACTTTTTATCGAATGCGCCCGATTGCTTTTCCCGTGGTAGTTTTTTTACTTCTTGAGCTGCTAAAACAACCCCATAAGCCCCAGCAATTCCAATGGCAGGAGCTCCACGCACGGCAAGTTTCCTGATAGCCTCAATCAATTCCTCGGTAGTGCTACAGATTAAATAATTCTCGTGTTTGGGCAGTGCCGTTTGATCTAAAAGCACTACTTTCCCTTCTTTCCAACTTACGGCCTGAGCCGCAACGGCCGGAGAATTATTTAAGGCGGGGTCATGTGACATTCATCCAAACTACTTAAGTTCCTGTTTTTTGACAAGAAACCTTAATCACTACTAGAATATTGACTTACACTTAACGCAACCGCACATGTCCATTCATATTTATTTTGTTCTGATTCCGCTTTTACTTCTCATTGCTGCCATCTTTGCAGCCGGTGAAGCATCTTTATTTTCTCTCAGCCGAATTCAATTAGAATCTATCAAAAACTCCAAGCCTTCACTCTACCGAAGAATTCGAGAGCTCATCCAGAAACCTGAGGGACTTTTGTCGACTCTAATTATTGGTAATGAGTGCGTTAATATTCTCATTGGTACTTTTGTAGCTACATTACTGCAGCTTCACTTCAATACTTTGGACACCAAGTGGTTAGCGGTCATTTCTGTCTTAGTGTCGACTTTGTTACTACTAGTTTTTTCTGAAATTTTACCCAAAGTTTTAGGATTTAGACTTCCCGTTCTAACTGCCTCTATTTTAGTTTACCCCGCTAGTTGGGCGCATTTTTTATTCAGTCCATTTCGAAAAATTTTTGTTTCGATTAGCGGTGAAATTCTTAAATTGTTTCATATTAAAAACTCATCTTCGACGGCTCTTAGTGAAAAAGATCTTTTAAATCTGATCGAAGTTGGAGAGGAAAGTGGCAGCCTTGACCAAGACGAGAAACAAATGATCTTCAATGTCTTCAAATTCAGTGATCGGTCCGTTCAGTCAGTTATCACACCTTGGAGCAAGGTCTTTAGGCTAGATGAGGGGTGCACTGTCACTGAAGCCTTAACTCAAGTCAGAAAAAATACTTTTTCAAGGATTCCCGTAATTTCCCAAAAGGACCAATCTGTGATTGGAATCCTTTACACCAAGGAACTTCTTAAGTTACTTCTAGACTCCCAAGTTTCTGTTGATACCGAGGCCTTAAAAAAGGCAACCTTCCCACCCTACTTCGTCTCCTCTCACAAAAAGATTTCAAGGCTATTTAGAGAGTTCAAACAAAAGAAAATTCACATGGCACTCGTCGTGAATGAATACGGTCAGTATTTGGGAGTCGTTACTTTGGAAGACCTTTTGAATGCCCTTTTTCAAACTCAACACAAAGTAGAAGGAACCCCATCATGATTACCCTTCTTCTGATTTTACTTTGTCTGATTGCCCCTTTTCTTCTTGCTGAAGCCTTTTTTTCAAGCAGTGAAATTGCCTTTCTTTCTGCCAATCGCCCTAAATTATTTAGAAAAGTTAAAGAAAATATCCCAGGAGCACTTTTGGCTAAGACGATGCTGTCTAAACCAGAAAAGTTATTTTCTACTACTGTCGTAGGAACCACTTTAGCTATCAGCTGTACAACGACTATTGCTACTTTATACATCAAACGTCATTTGGAGTATGAGCCAGAGTGGATTAACCTTCTTTTTTTGACTCCTCTTATTTTAGTTTTTGGTGAATTCGTTCCAAAAATGATCGCAAGAAGTCACGCTGACAAAATGATTTTAATTATCAGCAGACCATTAAATTTTGCGAGTCTCCTACTATCCCCCCTCACCAAATCCTTAGCCATTTACGCTAAAATTCTAAAAAAAATAGTTGGGGAAAGTACCGATAAAAGCTTTTTTCTTTCTCGAGAAGAAATCAAAGCTGCATTGCCAGCTAGCCGAGGTTCGGATGTCACACCAGCGGAACGAATATTAATTGAACGGATTCTTGAGTTCGGGAAAATTACTGTCAAAGAAATGCTTCGCCCTCTGATTGATGTAGTTGCCATTGAAGAAAACGCAACTTTACAAGAAGCAGTCAGACTCTTCACTGAATCTGGCCACTCTCGTTTGCCAGTTTATCGCGACCGCATTGACTGTATCGTGGGAGTGATTCAAGGATTTGATTGCATTAAATCAGATAACCTAAATCAACCTGTTCACACTTCGATGCAGCCTGCTCTCTTTGTCCCTGAAAGCAAACCCTTGGATGAATTGTTATCAGAGTTACGCTCTCGCCCCATGGCGATTGTAGTCGACGAATACGGCGGCTGCAGCGGATTCATTACCATGGAAGATGTAATGGAAGAAGTGGTGGGCGAGATCGAAGACGAATACGATGAACCTCCGAAATTCTACCGTCAAATCAGTGAAAACTCGTTTATCGTAAACGCCAGAATCGAAATTTTCGATTTGAAAGAATTACTGGGGATCCCGCTACCGGAAGACGACGACTATCAAACTCTAGCCGGCTTCTTGTTAAAACGGATGCAAAAGATCCCCAAAAAATGGGATTCGATTGTGATTGATCAAGTTGAATACGTGATTCAATCAGCGACAGACCGCTCCATTGAAGAGGTCTATGTGATCAGTCACAATAAAACACTTTAATTCAATTACCAATCGAAATTAAGCTCTTCATCGAAATCTTCGAAACGATCTAAACCGAAACCCGATTCTTCTTTTCTTTCAGAGACTCGGATCCCTGTATCGTACTCAATGTTTTCTCGTTCCGCCTCGACGATATAAGAGTCTTCTTCCCGATTTTCAGGCTGATAATCCACCAAATTCTTGGGTCGTCGACCACGTCGTCCGGGTGGTTTCACAAAGAATTTAGATCCTTGTGTTTGACTTCCCGACTCCTTGGCCTGCTTCCTCTTTTCAATGGTGTCTACCAACTTTTGAGAAAGTTCTTTTTTGTCTGTTTTAGCAGGTGGCGCAACTAAAGCAGAAGCCTTCGCAGCTCCTTGAGCTGGAATTCCCTTCTTACTTTTCGCTTTAACAACCTTTTCAGTTGTTTTGCGCTGAGCTGCCGTAGAGACAACTTTCTTGTTAGCCTTAACTACTTGTTTCTGATTTTTAAGAGCAGACTTCGCACCTTTAGACTTCACCGCTTTGGCCATAAGCCCCCCATGACCTCATACCAACCGGTTAGTGTTATACTACTTAGCCCAAACTACTTTTCTTAATATAAAGCTTAACTGCGATTAAGATATTCTCAATGGATAAATTGTTTTTTTTACGAAGGCAATCATAAACTTGCAGGTGAATCATTTTGTTAAAGCCAATAAAAATAAAATTCGATCCAAGAGACGATTTATTTTGCGTATTAGCCAAAAATAATTTTAAATATAGGCCAAATTTTAAGGAGGATTTTCATGGCTAAGAAAACTAAAAAAGCTCGTAAACCCAAGGCTCGCAAGGCCACCAAAGCAAAGCGCAAAGCGCCAAAAAAGAAAGTTGCTAAAAAAGCGGCTAAAAGAAAACCAGCTAAAAAAGCAGCAAAGAAAAAACCTGCAAAAAAAGCTGCAGGGCGTAAGAAACCGCAACGAAAAGTGGCTTCTCGGAAAGCTGCCTCTTCTCAAACTGCAAGAACTGTAGCCGCAGGAGTAGCTGGAGTGGCTGTGGGTAGTGCTTTTGGAAGCGTAGGTAACTGGAACGCAGGGCACGAAGAATAAAAAACTTCTACCGAACGGATTAAAAAAGCACCTTCTCGGAGGTGCTTTTTTATTTTTCTAGTAAACTTTGCAGAAGTGCTTGGAGTAAGTAGCTAGAAGCTCCCCATTGAGCACGGACTCGATCTGAAGTAGGAACCACCAGTTTTTTCTCGGTGAGTTCATTTCCAAGAATCGATAAGTAGACAGTCCCCATCGAATCTTTTTCCGGTGCTGAAGGTCCCATGTACCCTGTGACAGCTCCACACAAATCGCAGCCGGACAGTTTTTTGGCTTGGGTGACTAATTGAGTTGAACAATATTGGGAAACTCCATCTTCAGGAGACTTAAGTTTCACACCCAACATGGTTTCTTTAGCCTCCACTTGATAACTCGTGTACCCCCCCCAAACGACGTTGGACGCCCCGGGGACTCGAGTTAACCGCTGAAGAGTCAAACCTCCAGTGCAAGATTCGACCAAAGCAATTTTCTTTTTTTGTCTGATCAGTTCTTCAACGAGGACTTGTTCTAGTTCTCTATCTCCCTCCGTGTAAGTCCAAGGAGCTAAAATTTGCGCAATCTTTATTTTGGCTTCCTCAAAGCCTTTGAGTTTTTTTTCCTCAGCCCAATACAAAGTTAGGTGATTCTCCGGGAAAAAAGTTCGATATCCCAGATAGCAACCCTCGGGAAGATTCTTCTCAACTGGATTCATCAACTCTTGAACTTGAGATTCATGGATTCCCAGACAACGCCAAGTGTTCGACCATAGTTTGCTGACATGCAATAGGTTTCTAATATTAGGAAGCACCGTTTCTTCAAACATGGCTTCCATTTCCATCGGAACCCCAGGAAGAAAAAAGAGAGTCGCTTTTTGAAATTGAAAATAAAAGCCGGGAGCCAATCCCTTCGAGTTAGGAATGACCTCAGTAGCTTCAGGATAGAGAATTTGCTTCAAAGTGGCAGGGGTGACTTCTCTGCCGCGCTTCTTAAGAAAACTAAAAAGTTTCTCTTTGCTAGAAAGATGTTCAACAATCCGACACCCCAATAAACGACCGACACATTCCGCTGTTTTATCATCCGAAGTTGGTCCAAGTCCCCCAAAAACAATGACCACTTTTGATCGCTGAGAAGCCTCCTTAAGAGCCTCAGTGATTTCCGAAAAATCGTCAGCCACTACCGTTTGCCGGGACAACCGTAAACCTAGATTAAACAATTTTTTTGCAACAAACTGTGAATTAGTATCAGAGATCTTTCCAACTAAAAGTTCATCTCCGATAGCTAAAGTTTCTATTTGATTAAAGGAAGAGGTCACAATGGGCTTATTGTATTAGTTAGAACGCTTTCGTACGATCACTTTTTTCTCTAAACGCTTTCTTTCTTCCATTCGTTGGGCTTCTGCCTCCGCTTTTCGACGCTCAAAATCAACTTTCAAATCGGAAAGCTTGGCTAGCCATTTAGAAAAATCCTCAACATCGGTAACTTGGAAGCGTACCATCTCTCTTAAACAAGTTGAGGAAACCCGCATTTTTTTACCAGCTCGATTTTTTATCACAAAAATATCATCCGTGTGGATGTGTCCACAAAGCTCACAAAGTTGGGGTTCACCGTAAAAATGACTGCTCACACAACTTACCGTTTGGGCTCCCCCCAAAAAGATACCCATTTGAGTAGCCATTTTTTTACGTAATCGGTCTTTTTCTAAAGGATCCATCGCCATAAGGTAAAGTTCATATCAAGACTTAAAACTCTTCGCAACTCCTCCTGTCAGGGGTATAACTAAAAAACTTTAAGAGGGGACTTAACTATGATTTTGGGGTTACTGGGCTGGCTTTTTATTTTTAGCAGTGGGATTTTCGCCAGTGGGGCTTGGTACCAAACCCCCCAACAAATTATTAGCAGTCAAAAAGCTGGCTTTACACCTCGATTTGTCCTCCTCAAGGCCGGTGTCTTTTCCAAATCGGGACACCTCTCTTTACCCAAAGAATTCCATGGAACTTCTTTAAAAACCCACTGTTCAACTTCTGTGGAATCCATTGCTTGGATCACCCACAGATTATCTCCCGGAGAAACACTTTCTGAACTATCAGGCAAAACCCTAGGGCAACAAATCGGTCAATCGCTAGAACAACTTTGTTTTTCAGCAGTGGAATTGGATATCGAACCCCTATCTCAAGCAGAGCCCTGGCTTGAGCCCTTTCTAAAAGGAGTTAGAAGTTCTCTAAGCCCGAAATTCAAATTGCGGTTAGCTATTCCAGTTTTATCCCCGCAAAATCTCCCAGGCCACTTTTGGTCGCTGAGAGATGGAGTCAAAGCACTCTCTTGGGTAGATGGCCTCGATGTGATGGCCTATGATTCCGGGGTAAAGAGCCCAAAAGATTATGCTCAGCTTTTAAAAAATACCTTCTTCTTTATTATGGAACTCAATAAGACATCGCCGGAAAAAAAGATTATTTTGGGACTTCCCGCTTACAATGACAAAACCACACTCCATTCCAAGAACATAGAAAACTTAGAAATGGCGTTAGCGACTCTCAGACCCTTTACAACTTTTCAGTTAAAACCGCTTTGTGAAGACAGTATTCGATTGGCGTATTACGCGGGATGGACGCTCTCGGAATCAGATTTTAAAAACCACCAACAAATCGAGGAATGGAAAAATGGCATTTGTAAAAAAGGCAATTAAAGCTACTTTCTTTTTCCTACCCGTTCTTGCTCTTTCTGCTCCTTGGAACCAGGGGATAGAAATCGGAACATCGGTGGCTCAAAGTTACGGTTCAAGAAATCTTTTTACTAACCCTGCAGCATTGGCATTCGAAAAAGAACTCAATGGGGTGGGACTTCTTTCCTCTTTTACTTATGGCTCCACTTTTAATCATCACAATGAATTCTCTGTAAGCACCGCTTACAGCCTATTGGGTTTGGGGTATGAAAAACTCTCAAATGGAACTGATGACTTTTCGAGATATCAAATAGGAATAGCTTCTGCCCTCAACCCATATTTATTCTGGGGAACTCGAATTTCTACGACCTCATCCCACAATCCTTCACTTTCAAACAATTTAAGTTGGGATTTAGGTTTTCAATATCGACCCCTCCCAGTTTTGAGCCTTGGATTGATAGTATCAGAGCTCAATCAATCGACTATCAATGGAGTCAAAAGCCCTTCAATTTACACCCTAGGTGCGGCTTTCCGCCCTTGGTCCTGGATTACTTTAACGAGTGACCTAGAAACTCCCTCCAATAACTTTGCAAAAACGCTTACTGCACAAGCTACGATAGCCGTGGAGCCTCTGAAAGGGCTGACCTTATCTTCAGGGTACCAAAGTGACCACCGTTTCCAAGTGGGCATTCAATGGGATTTAGCCAAGGCATCACTTTATTCTGTAGTTCACCCATCTCCAAATGAGGCGGTCAAACCCAGTGCGGCTCATTACACCCTGGGATTTCAAACATCTGTCAAAGTTCAGAACTCTAACATTTTTAAACCACGAGAGTTACTCATCACTCTCGATGAAAATTTAAGTGAAGAAGGCAAAGAGGCCTCTTGGTTTAGTTCGGCTCGACCCTCACTACTCAATATTCTAGAAAGCATTCAATCTGCCGCTAACCATAGTTCGATCGAAACTATCACTGTCAGAGTTGAGGAATTTCCCCTGGGATTAGCAGCTGCAGAAGAGGTCGCAGAGGCCCTACTCAACGCTAGAAGCCGAGGAAAAAAAGTAGAAGTTTTTTTAAGTTCCGCTAAGACTAAAGAATATCTTATTGCCTCGGGGGGATCTGATATTTACTTGGAACCCAGCGGAGAGATCAGTTTGTTGGGGGCCAGAATTTCCCATTATTTTGCAAAAGGTTCTTTAGATAAAATCGGTATCGAAGGGGAATTTTTGGCCAAAGGAGACTATAAATCGGCTCCCGAATTTTTCACCCGTAAAGAAAGTTCTGCAAAGAGTCGTCAAGCCACCCAGCATGAATTGAAAATGATCGAGGAGTCTCTTGTAGATCTCCTTGGAAAAACAAGAAAAATGGATCGAACTCAATGGAACAGTTGGTTGAGAGTTGCTCTATTTGGCTCTCAAGAAGCTCTAAAACACAAATTGATAGATCACATAGGAAGTTACGATGACATCAAAAGTGAAAGATCGGGTTCACCGAAGGTTTCTGCTTTATCTCAGTTTTCTAAAAAAAGCCTAAGTTTACCTGACCGCGTAGCTGTGATCACTGCGAGCGGAAATATCTTGCAAAAGAAAACTCGATTACTTGGCTTAACCGGACAATCTCAAGTAACCCCGGAAGGGATCGAACCCCTTTTCGACAAAGCATTAAAAGACCCCAGAACCAAAGCGATAGTATTGAGGGTCTCAAGTCCTGGAGGTGAAGTCTTAGCGAGCGAACAAATCGCTAACACGGTAGCCCGAGCTAAAATTAAAAAGCCGGTAATCGTATCGATGGGGGACGTCGCTGCAAGTGGAGGCTATTTTATCTCTGCTCCAGCTCAGAAAATTTTAGCCAATCGCCTCACTTTAACCGGGTCCATTGGAGTTTTTCTAGGTAAGTTTAACTTTGGCGGACTCTACAAAAAACTCGACCTCAATAAAGAAGTGTTAGGAACGGGGCCCTATGCATCCATCGACTCTGAGCACAAATCTTGGACTCAAGAGGAACGAGCAATTATGCAGAAACGGTTAAACCAGTTCTATGACAGTTTCGTCGATTTTGTCGCAAAAAATCGGAAACTAAGCTTTGAAACCGCTGAACAAGCAGCTCGGGGACGGGTATGGCTAGGTAAGGAATCGATTGGACTTAAAATCGTGGACCAGTCTGGTGGTCTTTTAGAAGCTATTGAGACCGCAAAAAATGAAGCTGGTATCCAAAATAATTATGAAATCTACCCCATAAGAGAATCATTGAACTTATTTGAGGCGCTTTCTGAAGAAACTCTCCCTGGAGCGCAAACAAATCTAGGCCTGGTAAAAGAGCTACTAGATTCTGATCTTCAAAAGAGTTTAGCCAAAGCACTTTGGATGAAACAACAAACCTATCTTTACTGGGCTCCGCTTGACTAGGTCAATTTTTAGGTCTTTTAGCCAACGTCAGATGGGGAAAATTCAGTCCTGCTACATTTCCGAGAAATTGAACTAGGGTAAGCTCTTGAGTAACTGAATCGGACTGAAAAAAGAACTGTGGAAACACAACTCCGAATCCTTCTTTAAAAACGATGTGATTATCTGTGTGAGTGGCAGACACCAAGAGAGGAATACTTTGATTTTCTAGAACTGATTGAAGTTTTTGGGCAGCTATCTGATGGGATTTCTGGGTTTCAATCCGAGATAAAACACTCACTACAATTTCTCTTTCCTCGACACCCAATAACTCAAACGAGTTAGCCTCACTGAGAAAAGGATGATTAAGAGATACTTTACTTTTGACAGTAAATATAAAAATTCCAAACACAATCAGAGCTACTATCCAACGATACGAACGCAACATAGTTTTGGATCCCCGCACACATTTTCTGTAATTAACCAACTAATAAAATCTTCGTCACCTTACTCTCGGAGGAAAAAGCAAAGAACATGCCCCTTGAAATGAAAATGGAAGGGGTCACTTAAGCGGAATATTCGCCCTTTTTTGCTCGTCGGATGTACTCTTTTTAGACGTTAGTATGCGCTAGGAATACAAGGGGTTAACAGAAAAGTTGCTTTGAGGATTGAGCTCTGATATTGCCTTGTTTTCTGCCAAATGTGGGCCGGTAGCTCAGCTGGGAGAGCATCAGGCTGGCAGTCTGAGGGTCGTGGGTTCGATCCCCATCCGGTCCACCAATCAAATGCTTCTTTCACTTCGACCCATCTCTTTTTGAGTTTAATAGACTCTTCTTGCTGCTTCGCTTCAAATCTTCCATCTTAACCATGTCGTTTCAAGTCACTTACCTTGAAATACGGGACTGCAACTAACCTTGTACAACAGCTTGTTAGAATGCTACCTTTTTGAACATCAGGGGCCCAATCATTCCAATGAGATTCAAAAGAAAATCTCTTAAAGAGTTTGCACAGCTTATTTTTAGCAATCCTGATCAACTTTTAAAACTTGCCGATCAGCAAACTTCCAACGGCAATCTGGATCAGGCCATTGAGCTCTACAAAAAAGTCATAGATTTCGGGCCACTGTCGAGTGAACCCCTAAATAAACTAGCCTCACTGATTAACGATATTGACGAAAAAATTCACTGGTATCAACAAGCAATTCGCCTAGATAACTCTGACGTTTCGTACCGTGAACTCATAAAGCTTTTCCTTTCCAGAGAGGACATCCCTAGGGCGAGAAATACTTTAGATTTATTGAAACAACGGATCTCACCTGAAGATATTCAACTGAAAGAACTTGAAACTTTGGTGAGTCATTCTGAAACCCAAAACAGAATCAAAACTCTTCAAAAAGAGGCTGTTCTAAAAGAACTCGAGGGCAACAAAACTACCGCCATTAGTGCGCTTGAGGAAGCGCTCAACCAAAGCCCAGAGAACTGCGAATTATTAATCTCCCTCATCAAACTGGTAGACCGCAAAGATTACCAACTTAATCTTCTTGAAAGATTGGTTACGATCAATCCGGTACCTCATCACTATTTTTCTTTGATGAGAACCCTTATCGAGCTAAACCAATTAGAAAAAGCTGACTACTATTTAAGACAATTTATTGCCTCTCGGACTCAATTTTCTGAAGTTGAAGATACTGACACAAAAAATCAAATAGCTGCTCTAAGACAAGAAATCCATATTAAAAAGAGCTCTTCACGCCTTGTGGAAATAGTCTCGCAAGTTATTGCATTAACAAATTCAAAGACAGAGGATCACACCCTGGAACTTTGCGCAGAGGCTCTTGAAATATCTTTACCTCAAGGAACCACTTTTCACCAATTAGCTACTTTAATCGATGACCCAGAGACAAAACTTAAACTATTTCAAAAAGCTATTAGTATTGATCATCATCTTTGGTCTTATCTAGGAGCGATTCAGCTTTTCCTTGAGCAAGATAAGT
>OMIX01000006.1 GCA_900299195.1 Deltaproteobacteria bacterium | reverse complement strand
TTTTCAACCCCGTCGATAAAATGCCCTTGGTCGAGGTGATTCGAGGACAAGAAACTTCGGATGAAGCAGTGGCGACCGTTTTTCAATATGCTAAAAAGCTTGGGAAAACACCGATTGTCGTTAAAGATGCGCCAGGCTTTGTAGTGAACAGAATTCTGGGCCCTTACTTAAATGAAGCCGTGTATTTGCTGCTGGAGGGAGTCACTCCGACTCGTATGGACAACGTGATGGAAAAATTTGGGATGCCTATGGGGCCTATCACTTTGCTAGATGAAGTAGGGCTAGATGTTGCAGCAAAAGTGTCTCACGTTCTTTTTCAAGCTTTTGGGGAAAGAATGCAACCTCCCACAGCGATTGATTGGGTAGCCAAAGAAGGACGTTTGGGGAAAAAATCGGGTAAAGGAATTTATCTTCACAGTGAGGGGAAGCGAACCGAGGATTCGGATTTACTTTCAAAAATGGGGGTTAAATCCGTGAAAGACATCTCCGATGAGGACATCATCAAACGCTTAACTTATGTCATGGTGAATGAGGCGGCTAGGATTCTCGATGAAGGTTTAGTCCGAGAGGTTTCAGATATTGATGTGGGGATGATCTTTGGGACGGGATTTGCACCTTTTAGAGGTGGACTATTGAGGTACGCTGACTCTGTGGGGCCGGAAGTCATTGTGAGCGATCTGGATATTTTCGCTCGAACTCTTGGCGTACGGTTCCAACCGTGTCAGTACTTGCAACAGTTGTCCGTTGAAGGTAAGAAGTTTTATCCAAGCTGACTTCGGTTTTTTTAAAGGAGATGTCGTTATGAAAAACATTATTTTAGCCATTTCCCTTTTCGTGGGCTTTGGCCTCAGTTCTGGGAAAGCTCAGGCTTATCCTCACTATAATCCGTTTGTTTATAAGGGATGGGTGGGCGGATATTATACTGGCTGGGGATATTTCCCATGGTATGCGTATCCCGTTTTCCCTATTTATGGCTATTCCTACTGGTCGGCTTTTAATTATGCTCCTTATTATGCTTCTTATGGAGCTATTTCGGTGTCTAAATCGACGGGCAGGGTGGGGATCAGTTGGGGAAAAATTTCTCAACAGTATGCTTTCTATGATGCCAATGCCTACTGTGGAGCGGCGGATTGTTCACCTGTGGTGTGGGTGCAAGGCGGCTGTGCAGCCATTGCTAAATCGAACGTAGGGAAAAATTTAGCTTGGGGTTATCATTCTTCAAAAAATGTGGCGATGCACTATGCTCTTCAAGCCTGCCAGATGAGTCAGGAACCAGGCTGTCGAATTGAAGCTTGGGTCTGTTCCTACTAAAAGGGTAGGTTGAGTAGAGTTTAGCTAGTTAATTCAGATATAATCAGGGATATGAGAAACCTCATATCCCTGATTCTTTTTTGGGGGCTTCACTTTGGAGTCTTTGGGACTTCTGATTGCCCTCAAGAGCTTGCTCGTCTCGCACACGAACAAGGGTATACTCGATTAGGGATTTCTTTAGCCTCTATTCGCCCTGCGGTTAGAAGTCGGCTTGAAAAAGTTCCCTCGGAACTTCTTTCACCAAGAGCACCGCAATTTGAGGAATTAGAGAAATTGGATGTTTCTCAATGGAAACTTCCCAAGCAACTTAAGGAAGGTAATTCTTTTTCCGACCCCAAAAGTTTGTCTTCTATTTTAAATTTATTTCGTCAGGTTAAAGGCGACGCAGATTATCTTTTTATTGGAAACGGGTACTATATTCCGTATCTCATGGCACGAGCCGCTTTTGCAGGAACTCCCATGGAGGCTCGCATTAAGTTTGTTCCGGTTTCTCGAGATTTAATCGATAAAACAGCGTCCAACCCACAGGTTTTGTCCCAGTATTTTAAAACCTTAGGGATAGGTTCTGCGACTTCTCCTAAAAAAGTTGTAGTGATTGATTCTATCACCAGCCTGGAATCCAAAAACAGGCATTCCATCATGAGAACTGCAAATGCTGTCAGAAATTATTTGATCGAACAGGGCTGGTCTCAGGAGAAAGCGCTCCGGTCTGTGATTCCTTTGGCCATGCCTGAGGGGGACCCCTCTCATTCGTATCGAACTCGAAGTTTGGAAGACTACGAAAGAAAAATTGCTCAAGTGGATCCTAAGAATTTTCAGTCTGCGACTCTTCCTTATTTGGATCCTGGGATTCCGTTTGACCAGGGCCCTTTCCAAGAGTCCTATAGTTACTATGGAGACGGCCACTATTGGAATGGAAAATACTCATCTTTGGATAGCTTTGGAATGCCTCGGGGTATCGAGGATATTCGTCCTGGACTTGAAAGAATGTCTGCTAGAGAGTTGGAGGAGTTTTTATTAGACCGAGCTCACAAGGTACAACTTTACCAAGAAGTGATTGCAGCTAATAAGAATAATGCTCGTCGGTACCAAAAAGAGATCAAGGAAATTTTAGGGCTGCAACAACCTTGATGAGAAATTAAACCTGCTTGAGAGAAAAACGGTTCCTATTATTTCAACCGACGCATCGTAAATCCAGCGGCTAGTTTTGGGAAAAAATAGGTCGATTTTTGAGGCATAAACCTTTTTTCATCTGCAACTCCCGTAACATCTGAAACGGCAGGGGGGGCATGAAAGATGATGAGATCAAAATCATTCCTCTTGCTCCATAAAGCTTTAGCATCTTTATCATAAGATATTTTTTGGGATCGATTGGAATCGTCGATACCGCAATAGGTCTTAGCAAATTTGTGATCCGACCATGTCACCGATAGCTTGGCTACTGACCCCCCAAGAATTGCTGCTTCATTTTGCCATTCTTTCGGGATAACGAGAAACAATTGATTCTTATAATACAGACCAAATTGAGGAGTCGCTTGCGGCTTTTCAACAAACTTCATGAGTGCTTCAGGATTTAATGGAAGCAGTTGGTAGTTCTGTTCGATTTTGCCGAGATCTAAGTTGGGACACTGCCCTTTTTTCACAGCTCTGTGGGTGGGAAAAACGATAAGACCAGGATCGTAACTGTTGGCAATAGCGAATAGCATCTGTGAGGCCGGATTTTTGGAGTCGCCATAGGCTCCGGATTCTTTAGCGTACATCAACGCACTTTCGTATCGGTGGTGTCCATCTACAATGTAAATGGGCTTGTCTTTGAAAAACTGCGCTACTTCAGGGAATTTTGCCCCTTCTACTTTCCAGAGAACATGTTCCGTTCCATCATCCGTTTTGGCTTTTAAAAACGGGGTAGAAAACATCCACTTTTCAAAAAGGGTTTCAAGAAACCCCTCTTCGTCATTCACCATTCCGAAAACATGACTTAAATTGCATTGGGTTTTTCTTAAAATTTGGAGGCGATCGGCTTTGTATTGCCCGTAAGTATTTTCATGAGGACGGACAATTCCCTCAGAAAAGGGCTGAAGTTCCACCGAACACATCAAAGTGTGTCGAACATGTTTCTGTCCGTAGGCTTCAAAAGATTGTTGATAGAGATAATAGCAGGGAACGCTTGTTTCTTTGAGAATGTGTTGGTCTTTCCATTGATTGATGAGTTCTGCTGCGTGGGAATAGTCTTCATCGACAGTTCGAGGCAACAAGACATGAGCAAAATTGTAAGGGCTTCGAGTAAGATATTTTTGTTCTTCCCCCGCAGGAATATTGTCGTAAGGGGGAATGACCAGAGGGGTAAGATCTTTAAAAGTCTCATTGTCGTAATAAAGTGCTTTGTAAGGAAAAATATTGGCCATGGTGAAACCCTTCCTTGGTTCTCTAAGTTTTGCCCATTATGAAATACGGGTGGGAGAGACGTCAAAGATTAGTTAGTTAAAAAATGAAAGGGAGAATCAGTTATTCTTTGTCGCGGAGCTCTTCAATGAGTTTAGAGAAACGGGAGGGCTTTATAGCTGTGTTAGCATATTTGGCCTCGTAACCAGGAAGGAATAAAGACCGTTCACTATCGCCTCGAAACTCACCCACATTAAGAGCTACAATGTACGCCTTGTCATTTTGCATCATAAAAATGGGAGCTCCCGACGAACCGCGAGTAGTGTGGCAATTATGCAGTAAAATATCCTGAGACTCCGCAAGGATTTTACAATTATTATGAAGGGTAGGAGTTTTCCCTCCGGCAAAATCGGCAGAATATCCTCCACATTGCATTTGGCCTTCGGTTTCTTCCTTCACTTCCATCCAGCCGAAGCCTTCACCCAAGTTGTCAGCAAGTTTCAAAACAGCCCAATCTTCGGGTTGATTTTTTTCGAGGTCTAAAGTTCCTACCCAAATATGGGTGATCCAGGATTTTTGATAACTTTTGCCATTGATATAATTAGGTCTGAAATAGGCAAGGTCCCTCCGGAGCTCTTTAGTTTTTAAATCCACCACACAGTGGGCTGCCGTTAGAACTAAACTTTTCCCTACCAAAACCCCAGTGCAACGGGTGTTGTCCAGATACCCAATCGTGCGATACGGGTATTCATAAGAGGTCATCGGTTTTCTTTGATCAGGACCGAAGACATTCCAGCTATGAACGGAACCTCGGCCTACTGAACTTAACAAAACAAAGAATACGAATCTTTTGCGAAGGGAACTTTTCATAACTGTTTTTGGTAAGCAGCCGTTAAAGTGGGGTTTCTACAAAATGTCAAACTCTAGTTTTTTTCGATGAAATTCTAGTAGGTTAAAACTGATTTCTTTTACATTGGGGATATTTATAACTACCCAAATAGCAAATTGAAAACCCTTCTGCTTGTTCGCTCTAATAGGGTAAAATAGAAAAAGGAAGAATCATTTTTTGTCTTCATTTAATCCAAACGGGCCAGTGCTGCTGAGCTACAACGCAAAACAATGGATGAGTCCAAGTTAAAATTGAAATGGGTTGTTAAGGGGTCGAATTGGGCGATAGGAGCCCTATTTCTTTTAGGAGTTATTTATCAATTCAGGTTCTTCTATCCTACCGCAGAGGACTCTTGGATTTCATTGAAATACGCTTTGAATCTTGCTCAAGGTAAGGGGCTTGTTACTAATT
>OMIX01000005.1 GCA_900299195.1 Deltaproteobacteria bacterium | reverse complement strand
TACGTCTCGTGGGCTCGGAGATGTGTATAAGAGACAGGAGAGAATGAAAAATAACAGGTTGGAATCGAAAATCCTTAAGAACACCCGTTTGAGAATGGGACATTTCGCTTAACGGTTTAGGCGAGCTAAGAAAAGCGGAAACTCCCCATAATGTATAGGTTAAAGGAGGGTAGTTGAGAAAAGGTTTCTTCCACATTTCTAATATTTGTTTTGGGTTTGGGTCGGTAAAATGGGGGTGGGTGTCTAAATGGGTTGTATCTTCGAGAATCACAAAATCAAAAAAAGGTACACGAATAAAGACAATTAAAGTGAGTAGGATGAGGAAAAAAGAAAGTAGGTAAGTGCGCTTCAACCCACTAAGATTAAAAGCTTGAGTGATAAGAGTCAAAACACAGGATGTTAATCGGGTGAGTTTAGCTGCTCCACAGCTGGGGATTTGCTATTGATGTAATCTCTGGCTCTCTCTTCGGTTGAAACGATCTTCTCGGCTGCAGTTGAGAATTGAATAGCTGTCGTGAACAACACTCCGGTGGAATAAGATTTAGTGATGTCCGTGTCGAGGACATTGAGTAAGCCTCTCATATATTTTATATTGAAGGCAATTTTGGTGGTTGAAGAAAGATCCGTTTCAAACCCTAAGCCCCCGAGCAAGCTAGCATCAAAGCCTCGAATATTGTTCACTGACGGGGCGGGGGAAAAATTTTGCGTTCCCTTTTGGGTGATGCCGTCAGCACTCATTCCAAAATCTAAAAACAATTTTGATGTCTGTGAACTAAAAATAGATAGCCGTCCCAAAGTTCTTATCTGGAAATAATTAAGTACTAGGGCTCGTCCTAGCGAATCTTTAGCTCCTTTGCCCACCAAGTAGCCGCCTGTAACGCAAGAAAAAGGCCGATTGGGGAGAAAATTCCAGTAAATGCCAGCCACAATTCCAAGTCGATTTCTATTATCTGATGCTGTTTCCGAGGAAAAATTGGAAATATTGGCACCGCCCTCAACGCCGTAGTTGTAATCCGAATTGTTAGCTCGAGAAATCTGACAGAAAACAAGAATGAGAAAGAAAAGTCTTTGGCGCATATTGTTAATGTTGAGTTTAGATTCTAGTATACCCCGTAATACCAACTTAAGGAAAGGACTCAGATTCTGGGTTTACTTCGTAGCTACTTTCAGCGATTCTTGGGGCTTCAAAAACGGGGGAAACGATGGCGAATATGCTAGCAGTTTTACAACATTTGGTAGGTGTCTTTTTACATTTAGATGTTCATTTGAGCACGGTGATTCAAAATTATGGTGTCTGGACTTATGTGATTCTATTCTTGATCATTTTTTGTGAGACGGGGTTAGTTGTTGCTCCCATTCTTCCGGGCGATTCTCTTCTCTTTGCGGCTGGAACTTTCGCTGCTCGAGGTGATTTTGAGCCGTATCTCTTGATTCCTCTTCTCATTGTGGGAGCTATCTCAGGGGACGCTTTGAATTACAGTGTCGGCCGGTATTTGGGACCCAAAGTGCTTAAGGAACATTCCCGTATTTTTAGGAGAGAATACCTGGATAAAACCCAGAAGTTCTATGAGAAATACGGTGGCAAGACGATTGTTTTTGCAAGGTTTGTCCCCATCGTTCGTACGTTTGCTCCTTTCATGGCAGGTGTAGGAAAAATGAAGTACTCCCATTTTGCGGTTTATAATGTGGTGGGGGGTATTGTTTGGATTGTGTCTTTTGTTCTTGCCGGGTTATTTTTTGGAAACATTCCCGCCGTAAAACATAATTTCACATGGGTGATTATGGCGATTATTATTCTGTCCATCATGCCTGCAGTGGTCGAAACCGTGCGAGAGAGATGTAAGGCTTGTTAAATGAGTAGCAAATCTCATTCAGGTCACAAAGAGAAGCTTTATATTATAGATGGCAGCTCTTACTTTTTTAGGGCTTTTTACGCTATTCAACGGCTTTCAAATTCTAAAGGGTTCCCCACAAATGCGATTTTTGGCTTCATCAACATGTTGTTGAAAGTGTTGGATGTGGAAAAACCCACCAAACTTGCGATTGCGTTTGATACGGCCAAGCCTTCATTTCGAAAAGAGCTCTACAAAGAATACAAAAGCAATCGAGAGGCTCCACCGGAGGATTTGATTTTACAAATTCCTCATATTTTAAGATCGGTGGATTGTTTTGGAATCAAGCGTATTGAACTCGAGGGTTTTGAGGCCGATGACATCATAGGGACATTGGCAAGAAGAGCTGAAAAAGAGGGATATGGTGTCGAGATCATTACTGGGGATAAAGATCTCATGCAATTGGTCACCGAACACATCACCATTTACGACACCATGAAGGATAAACGTTTTGATCCTAAGGGGGTTAAAGAAAAGTTTGGAGTCGAAGCGACTCAAGTGATCGATTTTTTAGGCCTGATGGGGGACTCTTCCGACAACATTCCCGGGGTTACTGGAATCGGTGAGAAAACAGCCGCTGATCTTCTTAATCAATTTGGATCCATGGAAGGCATCTATGAAAATTTGGACAAAATCAAGCAAGAAAAAAGAAGAGAAACCCTACGCCAAGAGAAGGACATTGCTTTTTTAAGTCGTGAACTAGCTACTGTGAAGATAGACGTTCCGATCCAATTTGATTGGGTTGAGATGGATTATAAGGGACCCAAAATGGATCTCTTGAAAGCGTTTCTTGAGGAAATGGAATTTCAGAATTTGATGAAGCGTTTTGATTTTAAAACCGATAACGCTAAGTTCAAAGCCGGACATTACAAAACTATTGATACTTTAAAAGAACTGGATCATCTGATTGCTGATTGTGAAAAATCAGGACTCATTGCAATCGATACGGAGACAACCTCTCTTTCAGTTCATTCTGCTAAATTGGTCGGAATTTCTATTTCTTTCAAAGAAACTCATGCTGTTTACATTCCGGTGGGACATTGTGCGATCGGAGCACCCGATGAACTGATTCAAGGCCAATTGCCCACCGATGAAGTCCGACAACGGCTTAAACCTTTATTAGAAGACCCCCGCGTTAAAAAAGTCGGACAAAATTTAAAGTATGACCTACAAATTCTTCGTAAATGGGGAGTGCGGGTTCAAGGGGTGGTTGGAGACACGTTATTACAAAGTTATCTTTTGGATCCTGAGCAGCCCCACAATTTAGATGCTCTAGCCATGAGACATTTAGGTCATCAAAACATTAGTTATGAAGAGGTGACTGGAAAAGGAAAGAGTCAGATTTCATTTGCCGAAGTCTCCATCGAGAAGGCAACCCAATACTCGGCCGAAGATGCGGATGTCACTTATCGACTTTATCATGGGTTGAAACCTAAATTGGTTGAAGCCGATTTGTTGGGACTCTACGAGAAAACTGAAGTTCCTTTAGTGGAAGTGCTTGCCGATATGGAGTACACCGGAGTTGTGGTGGATAAGAAGCGATTGCTCGAAATGGAAACTTCTCTCACGGAAGACATTAGTTCAGTTGAAGATAAAATTTTTGAGTTAGGGGGAGGGGCTTTTAACATCAATTCTCCCAAACAGCTGTCTCAGGTACTTTTTGAAAAGTTGGAACTTCCGATCGTTAGAAAAACTAAAACCGGTCTTTCCACAGATGAAAGTGTTCTTCAGGAGTTGTCTAAGTCTCATGAAATTTGCCAATGGATTCTAAAGTATCGGGAGTTGAACAAACTGAAATCGACTTATGTTCAAGGGTTACTTGAACAAATCCATCCTGAGACTCATCGAATTCACACCAGTTTTAACCAGACAGTCACAGCGACGGGAAGATTATCGAGTTCTAATCCCAATTTGCAAAACATTCCTACTATTGAGGACAAACGGTACGATGTAAGAATGGCCTTTGTGGCTGATCAGGGTAAAAAGTTATTGTCTGCCGATTATTCCCAAGTAGAACTTCGAATTCTTGCCGACATGAGTGAAGACTCGGAGCTGATGCGGGCTTTCAAACATAATGAAGATGTTCATGAGCACACGGCTCGATTGATTTTTAAAACAAAAACAGTGTCATCGGAACAACGCAAAGTCGCTAAAACCATTAACTTCGGAGTGGTTTACGGACAAACCCCCTATGGATTATCTCAAACCTTAAAAATTTCACCTGGAGAGGCGAAAGCGTTTATTGATGCCTATTTTGAAACTTATTCTGGCGTGAAATCCTTTCTTAACTCCTTGATTGTTGAGGCTAGAAAGCAGGGATTTGTCACAACTCGTTTGGGACGTCGACGATTTATTCCAGAAATTAACTCTGAAAATAGAATGCGAAGAGAAATGGCAGAGAGAACTGCTATTAACACCCCCATTCAGGGAACTGCCGCCGACTTGGTAAAACTCGCCATGTTATCGACGTATCATCGGTTAAAAAAAGAGCGGCTCGATACGAAAATTCTTCTGCAGGTTCACGATGAGTTGGTTCTGGAAGTGCCTGAGGGGGAGGAAAATAAGGCTGAAAAGATTCTTCGCGAAGAGATGGAACAAGCGATGCCTTTAAAAGTGCCCCTCAAAGTAGATTTAGGTTGGGGAAAAAATTGGAGAGAATGCGAATAAACCGTCTTTTTCATTTTGACGCGAAACAATTTTTTCAAAAACCTAAACGAAAAATACTAAGCTTCCCAAGCACCTAACGCAGCACAGGCGAATGATACTCCGCTTAAGACGCGATCAGTAGTGAGAGCCTCATTGACCGTAAATGTATGGTATATGCTAATATGGCAACATAGGGTGAAAGAAATAATTCACTCGAATCGTAGGAAGTGAACTCCCAAAAATTTTTAAATGGTTAATAACCCTAAATAAAAAGGGGACTGGCCTTCGTTTATTCTCGATGGGCACGGTTTTATATTCTTTGGAGGTAACTGTGAAAATCCGACGCCATTTTACTAAAAATCTTAAGTCCGCTTATGAAGGGGTTCAGTTTGAGACCCGGAAATCTGAAATTAAAGAGGCCGATGGGCGAGTAGTATTTTCACAAGAGGACGTTGTTGTTCCCGATTCTTGGTCACAAGTGGCGACCGATATTTTAGCTCAAAAATATTTTAGAAGAACCGGAGTTCCCAATGCTCAAGGAGAAACTCGGGGAGAAAACGATTGTAGGCAGGTTTTTCACCGGATGGCTGGATGTTGGACCGATTGGGGTAAACGTTACGGTTATTTCGATGGGGATGAGGATGCCAATTTCTTCTATGACGAAATTTGTTATATGTTGGCGCATCAGATCGCAGCGCCGAATAGTCCTCAGTGGTTCAATACGGGACTTTATTATGCCTACGGAATCAATGGGCCGGCTCAAGGGCACAGTTACGTCGATCCTAAAACAGGAAAATTAAAAGCTTCGGAAAATGCCTACGAACATCCCCAACCCCATGCCTGTTTCATTCAAAGCGTAAAAGATGATCTAGTGAATGAGGATGGGGTAATGGACTTATGGATTCGAGAAGCTAGGCTTTTTAAGTATGGTTCTGGAACCGGAACCAATTTCAGTTTGATTCGTGGCGAAGGAGAAAAGTTAACGGGGGGAGGAAAATCGAGCGGACTCATGTCGTTTCTGAAAATTGGGGATCGTGCTGCCGGCGCTATTAAGAGTGGCGGAACCACACGGAGAGCTGCGAAAATGGTGTGTTTGGATTTAGATCATCCCGAAATCGAAAATTTTATTGATTGGAAAGTCATTGAGGAGCAAAAAGTCGCTGCTTTAGTCGCAGGATCCAAAGTGATTAAGGAGTGTCTTTCTAGAGTCCACCAAGCCTGTTTTCAAAAAGAGGGTATTGAAATTGATGTTTCAAAAAATGGGGAGTTAAAAAAAGCTATCAAAGCGGCAAGGAAGGTAAAAATTCCCGACAGTGCTATTGCAAGGATTCTGCAATTGGCTCAGCAGGGGGAGACCCGAATTGAATTTCCGGAATATGATGTCGATTGGCAGAATGAGGCCTATGCAACGGTCAGCGGTCAAAACTCTAATAACTCAGTACGGGTCTCAAATGATTTTTTTGAAAAATTGGAAAATGATGGAACTTGGTCGTTGCGACAACGGACTAATAAGAAAATTGCGAAAGAGATTCGAGCTAAGGAACTTTGGGGGCGGATCGCTTCGGCGACTTGGTCCAGCGCCGACCCTGGACTTCAGTATGATACGACCATTAACGAATGGCACACGTGTCCGGCCGAGGGAAGAATCAATGCTTCAAATCCATGTTCCGAATACATGTTTCTGGATGATACTGCTTGCAACTTAGCTAGCCTAAATCTCATCAAGTTTTACCGTGATGACTCAGATCAGTTTGATGTAGAGAGTTTCAGGCACGCTTGTCGGTTATGGACCATGGTTCTGGAGATTAGTGTTCTGATGGCTCAGTACCCAAGTCGGGCGATCGCTCAAAACAGTTACGACTATCGAACTCTCGGATTGGGTTATGCCAATTTAGGAGCTTTGTTAATGTCGATGGGTTTGCCTTACGGAAGTCCGAAAGCTCTATCAATGACTGCAGCTTTGACATCGATTCTTACTGGGTAAGCCTACGCCACTTCAGCTGAGATGGCGCAATATTTAGGGGCTTTCTCAAAGTACAAACCCAACCGAGAATCCATGCTGAGAGTGATTAGAAATCACAGAAGAGCAGCGATGGGGGCTAAAGCGAAGGACTACGAAGGTCTTTCAGTCACTCCAACTCCCATTCAGTGGGAACTGATTCCAACAGAGTTACAACAGGCTTCTCAAAAAGTTTGGAATGAAGCGCTTAATCTAGGAACTGAGTTCGGATTTCGAAATGCTCAAGTCTCAGTGATAGCCCCTACGGGAACGATAGGGTTAATCATGGACTGTGATACCACCGGAATAGAGCCCGATTTCTCTTTAGTGAAATTTAAAAAACTGGCAGGTGGAGGGTATTTTAGGATCATCAATCAGTCAGTTCCCAGAGCGTTGAAAAATTTGGGATATGGTCCAAAAGAAGTAGAAGCCATTGTGAAATATTGTGTGGGACACTTAAGTCTTAAACAATCCCCTGTGATTCACGAGGAGTCTTTGAGAAAAAAAGGATTCAATGCGGAACAGTTGGACAGAATAGAAAAGGCCATTGAGAGCGGTTTTGACCTTCAGTATGTGATTACGCCTTATGTGATAGGAGAGGACTTCTGCAGATCTCAGTTAGGAGTCAAGGGAACTGAGTTAGATGACCCTAGCTTTGTACTATTAACTAAAATGGGATTTAGTCCCCAAGAGATTGAAGAAGCGAATCGATTTGTTTTTGGTTCGATGACGATCGAGGGAGCCCCTTTCCTCAAAGAGGAACACTATCCGATCTTTGATTGTGCCAATAAATGTGGAAAATATGGCCAGAGATTTTTGGCTGCAACAACCCATATCGATACGATGGCCGCTGCTCAACCCTTTATTAGTGGTGCGATTAGTAAAACGATCAATATGCCCAATGAAGCCACTGTCGATGAGATCGCAGATGTTTATCTCGTGAGTTGGAAAAAATGCTTAAGGCTATTTCGATTTATCGAGATGGGTCAAAATTAAGTCAACCCTTGAACGTTCAAATGGCAAGCAACATCTTCTCACATCTTGAAGAAGATGAAGATGAGTTGGAGCCAACCGAAATGAATAGGTCTGACATCAAAGAGATCGCAGAAAAAATTGTTCGCCGATCGATTCGTCGAGAATTGCCCAAGAAACGCTTCGGGTACACCGTTAAGGCTACGATTGGAGGGCAAAGAGTTTACTTGAGAACGGGGGAATATGAGGATGGTACCTTGGGTGAAATCTTTGTCGATATGTACAAAGAAGGAGCCGCCTACCGTAGTTTAATGAATGCTTTTGCTATCTCTGTTTCTTTGGGGCTTCAATATGGAGTTCCACTTGAGGAGTATGTGAATAAGTTCAATCTCTTTCGATTCGAACCTAATGGTCATGTGAGCGATCACGACAATATCAAGTTCTGTTCCTCTATTATCGACTTCATTTTTAGAGATATCGCAATGAACTATTTAGGGCGAACTGACTTAGTGCATGTGCCTCCGCAGGAAGAGCTAGCCGTGAGCTATAATTCAGCCGCTTCTCTTTCGACTTCGATCACCTCTTCAGGGGGGATGGCGATGGTAGCGGAATCGTCTGGAGGGCAAATGACGATCCACAGCGAGACTGACATGGTGATCACTAATGAGGAATGGTCAGATGATTTGGCTCTCGCTTCGCGATTAGCCAAAACAAAAGGGTATGAGGGGGATCCCTGTGGTGAATGCGGTCAGTTCACTTTAGTCAGAGGTGGAACCTGCTTGCGTTGTGTGAGTTGTGGCTCCACATCCGGTTGCTCTTGAGTTTGGGCTACAGAACCTCTTTTTTCATAATGAAGAGGTAATTGAATCCTCGTAAGAAATAATTCCCCTCAATAGCCGAAGTGTGCCAATGATTTCTTTTGAGGGTTCGGTTGTGTCGCACCACAGAGATGATGTCGATGGGTTTAAAATGTTTTTGGAGTCTTTGGAATAGTTCAAATCCTATCGGACAAAAAGGCTTTCCCTTTTTAAAAGAGTCGCTGACATAGAGAGCGAAATATCTGCGGTTTTTCAAAACTCGAAAGCTATCTGCAAAAACTTTCTCCATCGCCTCATAATAAAGTGGAGTTCTTGCATCGAGCTCTCCAATGCATTTCGGATCCCCTGAATATTGGATGTGATTGGAATAGGGAGGGTCCATAAAAATGAAATCTACCGAGTTGCCCTTGACTGGAAGATTTCTGGCATCCCCTTTTAAAATGTCTTCTCTAAAGGGGGCAATATCAAAACCAATCCCCTGTCGCTTTAGATCTGTGCAGACATCCAGGGTAGTTCCGCTACCGCAAAAAGGATCGAGAACGATATCGTTTTCTCGAGTGTAGCGCTCTAAAAGATTCCAAATCACGTAGGAAGGAGTTGCTCCCACATAATTTTTATCTCCCTGTTCAGCTTTTCCGTAATGTTGAGAGGGATATTCCCAGAGTGTAGTGGTCTCAAGTTTAAGTTTAGGCTTTTCAAAAACAAACCTTTTGTTTTTCTTGTGTCTTGGGGTATCCATTGGGTCGGCACTATACCGCAAATTCAAAACAACTCCTAGTAGTGGGAACAGAACCTGGTGTCTAAACAGTAGACAGTTGTCCAAAAGATAGACAGTCAAACAACTGTCTGAATTTTTGTGACAAATTGAAGGCCAAGGAAAAAATGTCTAAAAGTTCGACAGTTGTCGAAGATTTAGCCAGATTTGTCACTCTAAATATAGTCAAATAAAAACAGGTAGTTATGCCATTTTTGAGAACTTGGTACATACACTGCTATAGTCCGGTTACCGCATTTGAAAGTTTCATAAACAAGAGAGAGAAAATTTCTTTTTAGGGGGAAGTATGAAGAAGTTTTTATGGGTTCTGTTGATTGCCGTGAGTTTTTTCATTAAAGCTGTCACTGTCTTTGGAGCTGAGGCTAGTAAGACCTCTAAAACTAAAGCCAAAGAATTAAAACCAGCCAATGTTAAAGTAATGACCTCAGAGACAGACTCTGATGAATCTCAGAGCTCGGAAGGAGAATCTAATGCCTCCGAGATGAAGATTCAAAACAATATCACCTTCGGACAGGTTTCTAGTCCTATTGATTACGCTCAAAGAGCTGATTCTCCGGGAAACCAAGTCAATACTTCCGAGCCTCCTCAAAGTAATAAAAATAACAAAGTGGGAAATAACTCTACCGAAGTCCAATCTTCTCAAACCAGAAATGTGGGGATCGCTTTGATTCCAATGGCTGGGGGAACGATGTATCAGGGGCGATGGAACAATCACATCCGTAATAATTATACTTTAGGAGCCGCTTTAGAGCTTTCTATTATCCCTCTGTTATCTTTAGAAGCTGAAGTCGCTCAAGGAAGGTATTACATTTCCTATTCAGGTTATGGTCACAATTTTACTCAGTACACTTATGGGGGATCAGCTAAGTTCTATTTAACTAGAGGGATTGTACAAACCTACTTAGGGGGCGGAGTTTTGGGACTTACTTATCAGAACATGACTTATGGAATTAACTCAAATTCAACTTTTGACCGAACGGTGGGGGCGGGTCAATTTCTTGCTGGAGCTGAAATCGCTCTCAGTAATCAAGTTTCTTTAGGAGTCCGCGGTAGCTACATTGCTCCGTTGTTCAACCGTGTTAATGCCATGAACAACGGAAACTATGCGTATCCCTCGTTTGAAGAGTATTCCGCGATGGATACGGCCATGTATCGATTAATGGGATCTCTTAAAATATCGCTATAAAGAACTTCTCCAAACCTAAAAACTTTCGGGGGTCAGAGAGTCTGCACAACCATCTTAGAGGGTTCCTTTTTATCCTTAAATTGGGAATTCTTTACGCAGTAACCATGCGCTTTGGCGAGAGATGATTGAGTAGGCTTGCTGACCCTCGAAGTGTTTAACCTCAAATCTGTTAAACGAATAATTTCTGGCACTCATTCTGCAGTTTCAGACTGCGGTTTAGAGATTGTTACTGACTGGAGTGTCCAGTGAAAATCACAGGTTCTAAAATATTAAGAGGGTTGTTGTTTGTTTTTAGCTTAGCCGCCCCTGGGGGCTTAGCCGATTCTGGAGCTGAAAAATACTCCAAGCACTTACAGGAAACCCAAAATCGTTCCTCTGTACAGCCATCTAACGGCAGAATAAATCGTCCTATTGAGATCCCCTGTCCGAAAAATGACAAACATTTTGACATCAGTCTAACAGACTACCATGGAAATCAAATTTCAATGGTACAGCCGGATAATTTACGCCCCACCTTGGTGGTCGTAGCGGGCGCTGAATCTAAAGACCGAGTGCTCAGTTTTTTAGCTGAGTTTGCAAAACCGATATGGGAATACAAAAAAACTCATCGAATTTATGAAGCCGTCAGGGAACATAGCGGAGGCTTAATTTATGATTCCTGGAACGACTCATTTTCAGGTGCATGGAAAAAATTCAAAAATAAGATGGGAAAATTGGACGATCTAAATTTGGTTATCTTGGCTGATGCGAGACCCTTGTACCAAGACAAACTCGACCAAGGACTTGAAGAGGCCGGTCACGAGAGAGAGAAAGCCATTCAAAAAGGAAAAAGAGAAGGGGCTAAAAAGGGGGCTAGTATCGGTGCCGAAGAGGGGAAGAAATATGGGTTTCCGCTGCTAAAAAATTGGATAGGTTTGATGGAGGGAATCGGTCGAAAAAAGGGATCCGAAGAAGGATCTAGACGAGGTGCCCAGCTGGCTAAAGAGGTTGCGGATACCTTTATTCCTCCTTTTGTGGTTTATATGGCTGAGAAAGAGCTTCTCAAAAAATCTGAGGATTTACTTCCTTCAGTTCATAAAATTTTAGAAGATCGACTGGTTAAAAATTTTGAACAACAATGTTCTTTAGGTATTTTGATTAATGAAAATGACTTTTCTAAAGGAGCCACGAAGGAACTTAAAGAGAAGTTGATTTGGGCTAATGGATACATGCCCGAAGATCGAAAAATGGATGTGGAGAGGGCCATCCAAACACATCAAGAATTTTTGAAAGAGACCAATTCAGCGGAACAGGTGATGACCCAAATTTTGGGAAAAACGGAACCTGGTTTTCACGTTGCTTTGTTAGATCCTAACGGAAACACTCTAAAGTCCTGGAGCGATGGAGCTATTTCTCCTATTCATATTTCTTCAGAATATCTTAAATATTGGGAGCACCTTCAAGGGATTAAAAAAATAAACGGGTGCCCCTAGTTTTGAAAACGCTCACAAGAGTGATTGAGAGAATCATATCCCCAATACTTTTCGGTCTGAGAGGCCAGAGGCGCCCAGCCCAAATTCCAATAGTCCTGCCAGTCTTGAGGCCACTTTGAAAACTTCTCTTTGATAATTTCAACATCGAAGCGGTCGTGAAAAAGAGCAGCTCTTAAGGGGCCAGTTCTTTTTAAACGTTTGGGTGTGAGCCCAGTTGCCATGAAAATAACATCAGGGGTTCCAGCCCCGGGGCCGTCAGTGACTAGTCGACCCCTTGAGTAGCAACACTGTTGCCCCGGATAATGACGATTAAGAATTGAAATTTCTTCAGAGGAAATCATCTTAAACCAGCCGTACTTTCTTAAAATATTCTTTGGAATATTTCGAGCGGCTTTTTTTTCCTCAGAAATAATCTCTTGCCATGATCTTTTAGCACTGTGTCGGTAACAAGAATCAGCACAAATATGAAATTGAGAAATGAATCGGTCCTTATCGGATTTCCAATCCCCTGAGCGAGGAGGTTCAGCGGGACACGCGGGGAGATAGCTTTTCCAACCTTTTCTTACGATCGGATCTCCCTCTAGGCCAGAGCAGGCAAGCATCAATTGGAAAGAAAAATGACTTTTGCTTTTTCCAAAATATTTAGGGACTAGTTTCGAAATGCTCTTTTCACACTGAAGGAAAGGAGAACTAGAAAGTTCGTTTTCAGTCTTTGGACGCAAGGAGGGTGAGCCCTCATTTGGGTTGGTGGAATGGACCGGAATTTGAGTGTCAGGTTGGGAAAATGCAGCAAGAGAAAACAAGAAAAACCCTATGGAAAGCCATTTCATTCAAAGCCCCTTCAGTTTAAAGTGAACTTAAGAAATAGGAAAGTTATGAAAGATAGAATACAGCAGAACTATAGTCCTAGTGAAGTAAAACGGTTGCTCCATCAGTTGGCACAGAGCTTCGAGGAATACTACTCGGAGTGTTATAAGGCTCAAGGACGGAGCGTTCCTCCGTTGGATCCGGGCCGTTGGATTGATCTGGCCAAAAAGGCTCTCTTAGAAAATAGCGATGATTTTTCTACTTTAGCTCGCAAGGCCTTGAGTGGAAGTCATCGACTTCACGATCCCAGATACATGGGGCATCAAGTTCCACCCGTGGTTCCAGTGGCTGCTTTCTTTGATTTGATTGGGAGAGCTTCGAATCAGGGGGCCGCTGTGTTTGAAATGGCTCCTTTTGGGACGGCTGCAGAAAGGGCTGTGATTGGGGAACTTGGAAAAATGATAGGTTGGGCAGAGGGAAGTTTTGCAGGGGTGGGAACTCATGGCGGAACTTTGGCCAATGTCACAGCTCTTTTGGCGGCAAGAAATGTGCGTTACAAAAATTCTTGGAGAGAGGGGCTTTCGTCAATCAACGGATTAAAACCCGCCGTAATGACGAGCAGCGATAGTCACTATTGTATCGCCAGAGGTTGCGGCATTTTGGGAATGGGAACCTCCCAGTTGGTGAAAGTTCCGGTGGATGAGAAACGAAAGATGGATTTAAGAAAAGCCCGTGAGCTGTTAATAAAAGCTCCTCAATCTGGCTTAGATGTGTTTGCGATTGTAGGATCGGCGTGCACGACTCCTACCGGTTCATTTGATGATCTTTACGGGATTGCATCTTTGGCTCAAGAATTTAACTTGTGGTTCCATGTGGATGGAGCTCACGGGGCTAGTTTTCTGTTTTCAGATAAGCACAAACATTTATTGAAAGGGATCGAATGTGCCGACAGTATCGCCTGGGATGCACATAAAATGCTTTTCGTTCCAGCCCTTTCTACTTATTTACTCTACAAAAATAAAAAAAATAGTTGGGAAGCTTTTTCTCAGGATGCTCCTTATCTTTTCGATCCTCAAGATCCTCAAGGGTTAGCCGAGTTTGATGGTGGGTTAAGAACTTTTGAGTGCACCAAAGGGGCCCTTTCTTTGGGGTTGTGGGGAGTGTGGAGTTTGTATGGTAAAGCTTTCTTGGCTTCCTTGATCGATCGCTCCATGGAGACGACCCAGTTGTTTTATCGACTTCTCAATGAAAGTCCCGATTTTGAAACAGCCCATGAACCGCAATGTAATATTCTATGTTTTCGGTATTTGCCGGAGGCGGATTTAAAATCAAAAGAAACACTGTCTCAAGTTCAAATCAAACTTCGGAATCAATTACTTCAAGAGGGTGAGGGATATATTACGGGAACTAAAATTGAAGGTGAATATTATTTAAGAGTCACAGTAATCAATCCTCTCACCCAAGAAGAACACCTGAAGGCACTCATGGAGAAAATTCGAAGGATCGCTCAGGACTTGAACAGGTGAAGTAAAACAAGAGCCAGAAAAGCGCTTCTAAAAGTCCAAAGAGCAGTTCTTAACCCATGGCTCAGCACTAAAAGGTCAATGAGTTTAGAAGATTTTTCTAAAGACAACTGACGATGAATAGGCATTTGGATGAATAAAGTGGATAAGCAGATTCCTATGACAAAAATAAAGTTAACCACCCAAAGCGAGTGTGCCAGCCCCCTGAATCCGTAAATAGCGGTCATTGCACTTGTTACGATCTCAACAGGGAGCAATAAAAAAATGAGGACCTGAGTCCTGACTACATGAGCTTTATGAAAATCAGAAAAAGTAGATTCGGACACATAGTGAAAGAGAGGATAGTGGACCCATTGAACAAACCAACTGAGTCCCGCAAGAAAAAAAGTAGCGAAAACTTGAATGAGAACAATAAGGTTCATCATGGATCACGCTCGATTCGATCTGAGATTTCCCAAACCTCCATCGACTCCCAGTATTTGCCCTGTCACCCAACTTTGTTCGGGATTTAAAAACCAAGCTATAGCAGAAGCGATGTGGTCGGGGTCTCCAATCCGGTTTAATGGATGCATTTGAGTTGAGGCTTTAAGCATCATTTCATTTGAAGTGAGTTTTTCGGTGAGAGGTGTTTTCACCAATCCGGGAGCTACGGCATTAATTCGTATTTTAAAAGAGGCATAAGTGGCTGCAGCAGATAGGGTCAGCCCTTCAACGCCAGCTTTAGCGGCAGCGATGGCTTCATGATTCGCAAGTCCTAACCGAGCAGCTACTGAAGAAACCAGAACTATTGAGCCACCCTTTTTTTTCATGTGGGCTACCGAGGTTCGAACCAAGTTAAAGGCAGTGAGTAAATTTTGTTCGAGCGTTTCTTGAAATTCTTCTTCCGTAGTTGAATGGGCTGCTTTTAATAAAAGCGAACCGGCCAGATTCACAGAGCCATTGAGAGCTCCCCAACGTTGTAAACCGAGTTCGCACAATTCGGAGAGATATTTCGAATCTTTGGCATTCCCTGCCAAATAACAGGCTCCATATTGTTCTGCTAAGGGCTTCAGTTTACTTTCGCTGCGTCCCCCTAAAATGAGTCTAACTCCCTCCAAATGGAGTTTCTCACAGAGTGCAGTCCCGATGCCTCCACTTGCGCCTATGATTAACACAGTTCTTGAGGTGCTCATCGGCTTTCTCCTCCTCCTGGTAATTTTCTTGAATCCCAATTGGCTTTTAAAATCACCCAAAAGGGGAGCCACCAAATGAAGTCGTTGGTGATGAGTAAAACGCCAAACTTCAGAGGCAATGTCCCTTGGATGAGGGAATGGGCAAATCCCATCGGCCCAAATATCTTGCCAAGAAATCCCACTAAAACAATGGGCCAGTGAATGAAGGGTTTTTGGGCTGCAATCCAGTAGCCGATTCCATAAACTCCGACCACCATGCCCACACACTGCCAAATCTGAGGGTAATTGGGGCGATCCATCTGGAGCCAATCAAAAACGAGGTTAGGGAATAGAACGACCCAAGCCCCCCAAGCGAGATTGTAGGCTGCCGCACATTTAAGAATTGTAGAGAAGTGGGATGAATTTAGCTTCATGACTTCATGATAAGGCAGACTTAAAATAAGTTCAATAGTTATTGAACTTAAATTAATCATGGGTTAAAATCCAATTATATTCAACTTGATAGGAGATATTTTATGGCTAATCTATCAGTAACTAACCCAAGCGATTTGGGGGTTTTAGTGGTGGGAGCAGGTCTATCGGGTTTGACTCTGGCTAGACGTCTCATGGCCGATTCGGTGAAAGTCACCGTTTTTGAGAAGAGCCGCGGCGTTGGGGGACGTCTTGCCACTCGCAGAGGCTCTGGTTGCTTGTGGGATCACGGCATTACAAGCTTGGATCCCGCGGAGATTCCACCTGAGAACTATTTAGATTGGAAAAACTTAGGTGTGTTGAGTCCTAGAAAAGACAATCCCAAACTTTCCTGGATCTGTTGCGAAGGAATGACCCAACTCCCTAAGGCTCTAGAAAAGGGACTAGACTGTCTTCGACACACCAAAATTGATTTAATCCGGATAGGACCTGGCGGAAAAGTCTGGATGATTAGGGATGAATCCGGCGGATGGCATTACGGGCACACCCTGGTTTTGGCGATTCCGGCACCTCAAGCTCTCGTGTTACTGGATGGCTCTTTCCCTCATCAAATGGTCAGTTTGAAAGAGAGTCTTCTTCGAATTCAGTACCGTCCTACTTTAACCCTTCTTGCAAAAATCAATCGGCGAAAATATGCCCAATTGAATTTGAAACCCGAGGGCGCCATTGAAACTATCGTTGAGAATGGCGAAAAGGGTCTGAAAGACAGTGAAGGCGCACTCACGATTCATATGAATGAAAAATTCAGTCGAAAACACTTTGAATCGAATGAGGCTGAAATCTTAGCAGAGGTGACCACATTGTTTAAAAAGAAGTACAAAATCGAGTTCACTTCTGTGGAGTTAAAAAAGTGGAGGTATTCTCAAGTGGTTCAAGCCTTAGAAGAGTCTTACGCCACCGCTAAACTCACATCCCCTTTGTATGTGATCGGCGATGGATTTTGTGGCGGGGGAATCAAAGGGGCTTTATTGTCAGCCAATGCACTAGCCGATAAGATTTTGCACCCGGAGCAAACTTTGAAGTTTGGGAGAGAGTATGGAAAAGGAAAAAAACACAACCACTGTTCCAAGTGAGGTCCATGTTTTAGCCGACCAAATTGGAGATTTCATTCAGTATTGGGGCTTTCGAAAAGTCGAAGGCCGCATATGGACCTATCTTTTTTTGGCAGAAACTCCTTTGAATGCCGAGCAGTTAATGGACCGTACGGGCATTTCTAAAGCGATGCTGTCCCTGTCCTTGGCTGAGTTATTGAAATACGATGTGATTCGAAAGGCATTTCCGGATAAAGAGCGGCATCAAGCCTATCTGATTAACCCGAATGTGATGGAGGTCATTGGCAATGTCTTAAGAACCCGTGAACGCCAACTTTTGGGGAAAATTGAATCCTCGTTTGTGTTAGCAGCCAAATCCTCCTCCAGCGAGAACTCCCCTTCGATCAATCACGAGCGCTTAGAGTTTTTGGGTCAGATGATCAAAGCTGCAACTCAATTATTAGATTCTCTTTTAAGTATGCAAGCCCTCGATCTCATGCCCTTTCAGCTGGTTCAAATTGCTCCCACTTTGCTTTCGACTAATACCAAGAAAAAATCCGCATTCGATGATAAAGTTGGGAAGGTATGAATCGTTCGAAGGCCATAGAGAGATTAAAAACGGAAGCGTTTGATGTTTTGATCGTAGGGGGCGGAGCCACAGGGACAGGGGCTGCTTTAGATGCCGTTAGCCGAGGGCTTAAAACCGCGTTAGTGGAGCGATTTGATTATTCCTCGGGAACCTCGAGCAAAAGCACTAAATTACTCCACGGAGGAGTGAGATATTTAGAGCAAGCAGTAAAGAAAGTAGATCGGGGGCAATATAAATTGGTGAAAGATGCTTTGCACGAACGAAGCACCCTATTAAAGTTGGCTCCCCATCTGACACGATCTTTAGCTTTGGTGACACCTCTTTATCGTCGTTTAGAGGCTCCTTATTATCTGGCGGGGTTAAAGTTGTACGATTGGTTAGCCGGGAGAAAAGGCTTAACTCACAGTTATTATGTCAGCGCTCGTCAAGCTTTAGAATTATTTCCCATGTTGAAATCTGAGGGCCTTAAAGGGGGAGTGGTTTATCACGATGGACAATTTGACGATTCTCGAATGAATGTATGTTTAGCTTTGACGGCGAGTGAGCAAGGAGCAGTTTTGGCTAATTACACCGAAGTCGTCAAACTGATTAAAGAAAAAGGAAAATTGATTGGGGTTGAAGTTAAAGATAAAGAAACTTCCCAATCATTTACAGTGCGAGCTAAAGTGGTCATCAACGCGTGCGGACCTTATTGTGACACTCTAAGGAAATTAGATGATCCTAAAGCCGAAGCCATGTTGACGGCAAGTTCCGGAGCTCACATTGTTCTTGATAAAAAATTTTCTCCCCCTGAAACTGGTTTGCTCATTCCCAAAACGGAAGACAAGCGAGTTTTGTTTTTGTTACCTTGGCAGGGGCACACCTTAGTGGGAACCACGGATAACCCGGCCCCTATCGAGGATAATCCCAAGGCAAGTCCAGCCGACATTGATTATATTCTTCGTCAGTTAAAACGTTATTTCTCGATGGACGTGACCGAAGCCGATATCTTATCAAGCTGGTCCGGTCTAAGACCCTTAGTTTCCAAATTGAAGTCACACGATACGGCAAGACTTTCAAGAGACCACATGGTGAATGTGAGTGAAAGCGGGTTAGTGACTGTGACAGGGGGTAAGTGGACCACTTATAGGAAAATGGCCCTAGATGCGGTTTCTCAAGCTATTCGCGTAGGGCAACTCAATCCATTACGCCCTTCAACCACTGATAAAATTCCGCTGGCTGGAGGGGAGAAATATAAAACCTCTTTAGCTAAGGAAATTGAAAAGAAATTCAAATTTGAAAAAGAGGTGTGCATTCATCTGATGCATTCTTATGGAAGTCGAGCTTTGGAAGTCGCTCAATTGCATCAGGAGTTCCCTGGAAAACTCCTGGAGGGCCACCCCTATTTGTGGGCCGAAGTGGTTTACGCAGTTCGGGTTGAAGGGGCGAGAACGGCTGAGGATGTTTTGTCTCGTCGACTTCGGTTGTCGTTTGTGGATGCTAAGGCCGCTCAATCGATTTTTTCGAAAGTCAGTGAGACAGTACAAAAGGAGTTGTTTAAATGAAAACGATTGTAGATCTATGTATCGTCCCCTTGGGAGTGGGAGTTTCGGTGTCTAAAGAAATCGCCGAATGCCAGAAAATTCTCCACCAAGCGGGACTAAAGACTGAACTCCATGCTTACGGAACTAATATTGAAGGGGAGTGGGATACGGTATTCCTAGCGATAAAAAAATGCCATGAGGTTTTGCATCAACAGGGGGTTCCTAGAATCACCACCACGATCAAATTAGGAACGAGAACTGATCGATTACAAACTATGGAAGATAAGATTCAAAGTGTGAAACAGAAACTGAAATAGCGAGGAGTGAGTTATGCCACAAGAAAAAAAAGAATTTAAAATCTTTTACGATGGGGCTTGTTATTTGTGTTCAACCGAAATCGACCATTACAGAAAAAAAGACACTACGGTGCCGTTTGATTTTGTCGACATCAGCTCGGCTCAATTTAATGCAGCTTCTTACGGATTAAACCCCAAACAGGTTAATCTAGAAATGCATGTCCAGTGTGAGGATGGGACGATTAGGAAGGGAGTTGATGCGTTTCTTGAAATTTGGAGAAGAATCCCCTCTTACCAAAAATGGGCTTGGGCTTTGGAACGAAATTGGATAAAACCAGTATTGGATGTGGGCTATTTCTGTTTTGCTAGAGTCCGTCCCTTTTTACCCAAACGAAAAGGGGCAGAGTGTAAAACTGGAGCCTGTGATTTAAAAAAATAGAACGGGGGCTGCGATGATCGCTTTAAAACAGTGGTGGGTTTCGATGGGAATGTTAGTTTCCATGATGGTTTCCCCTGTCAATGGGGCCAAACCTCTTGAGACAGTTTCGCATGTCGATTTGGATCGTTATTTGGGTAAGTGGTATGAAATAGCTCGTTATGATGCTCCTTTTCAGCAGGGTTGTGTGGCTAGTTTTGCGAACTATAGTCTCAATTCAGATGGGACCCTCAAAGTCGTGAATGTTTGTAGAGATAAAACTTTTGACGGCAAAGAACGCAAAGCAGAGGGCAAGGCTTGGGTGGTGGATACTGTGTCCAACGCTAAATTGAAAGTTCAGTTTTTTTGGCCTTTCAAAGGGGATTACTGGATCATCGATTTGGGTAAGGACTATGAATATTCCGTGGTCAGCGAACCCAAACGAAAATTTTTATGGATCTTAAGTCGAACCCCTCACATGGACGAGAGGGTTTTAGAGGAAATTAAAGCTAAGTTAGTGAACTTAGAGTTTGACCTCACTCAACTCAAAAATACTCCTCAACCTTAAGAGCCACCAGTTCTTAGAAAAAAGGAATAGGGTGCGTAGCTACTTGAGTTCAGTTGTTTCTGCCGATTCTAATAATTGCGCCCAACTTCCTTGAGGAATGCCTTTTTTGTCCTGCGGTATAAAAACGGTCAGCGAAGTTTTGGCTCGTGTTAAAGCCACATAAAGAATTCTTCTAGATTC
>OMIX01000004.1 GCA_900299195.1 Deltaproteobacteria bacterium | reverse complement strand
TTGAGAAACTTTAGATTTGAGTTGCTCCTCAGAAAGGGAGTTTCTTCGATTTTCTGGGGTCGGAGTTGAATTCGTTTTCGAAGGGTTAGCTTGCGCGTTTTGTAGTCTTAAATCAAACTCTGGGTACTGCCATAAAAACTTCCACTCGGTCTTTTTTTCTGCGGAATCTTCAATAACTTCTAAAGCTAAATCGGTACGATTAATTATTTTCTCCGCAAGAAGACTTTTCACCTCTTCCAAACTCAGAGGCCCCTTGGGAGCTTTATTCACAAGAACTATCCAGTGTTTTCCCATTTGACTTTCGCCCAATGAGACCTGAAACGTCCTTGTTTTGAGGTCTTATTTAATTTTGCCCACGATAGACTGCATCCGTTTATGGATTCGCCCATTCGAGGCTAAACAATATTTGTCAAAGATGGAGCACTTTTTCCCCTGGTAATTGGTCACGGTCCCTCCAGCCTCTTCGACTAAAAGATAACCGGCTGCCACATCCCAAGAGGAGAGCCCCCTCTCCCAAAATCCATCAAATCGCCCCGAAGCTACACACGCTAAATCTAAAGCGGCGCTTCCGGGTCGCCTGACTGCCAAAGCCACTTCGTTCATCTCACGAAATACGTCCACTTCAGCAGCTAGAGAACTCGATTTTGAATAATAAAACCCAGTTCCCAGTAAGGATTCCTCTAGCTTTTTTGTTTGAGAAACTCGGATGCGTTTCCCATTTAAAAAAGCCCCTTTGCCTTTTTCCGCGAAATATATTTCGCGAGTAAAGGGTTGGTAAATCACTCCTGCTTTAGGTTTCCCTTTCACGAAAACACCTATCGAAACACAAAACCAAGGAAAACCGTGAGCATAATTAGAAGTCCCATCTAAAGGATCGATCACCCATAAGAGTTCGGAATCCCCGTGGTACTCCCCTGTTTCTTCTGTAATTATCGAACTTTTAGGGAATTTTCTTAAGATGTTCTTTAAGAGATAGGCTTCGGAGGCTTTGTCAGCTTCGGTGACAATTCCAGCATTCGGTTTAAACTCGATTTGATGCTTCTTATGATAATACTTCATTAAAATTGCGCCCGCACCTTTGGCCAGCGTAACTAAAAACTTAGAAGTTGGAATTGTCCCCTGAGAACTCCCCATAACTTACGGATCCCCCACCTGTTTTTTAGCTTTTTGAGCTATTTTGTTCACTTCCGAATCGGCATTTTGTTGAGCTTCCATTTTGAGCTTTTGGATCAATTGTGAGTTTTTCTCCACGATCTTTTCGAATTGTTTTCGTTGAGCTTGGTCAAATTCCCACTGGTAAACCACTTCACTCACTTTCTTTTCAATCTCCGGCATAGCCCCTTTTAAATAGGAAACAAAATCGGGATCATCATAAGTCACCGCTTTTAGCGGCTCTTTAGTGTCTCGATAAAAACAAAGGGTCTTTCGAATTAAAACATCAATGGGGTGCTGATCACGCTGTCTGTCGGCGGCATCACTGATCCTTTCTCGAATCGCAATGACTTTAAAAATCTTAGTCGCTAACGGCCGATTCGAAGACACCAATCCTCGTCCCACGGCTTCAAAATATTGCGTAAAAGGAGAAGGGTCGGGTAACAATTCCGAGCAATTCATAGGAAGTGAATAAACTCCAGGCTCCGACAACACCGCCCCCAGTGCCGGAAAAGTCATCACCACACCGAGCCAAACAAAAAAGGCTCTCATCATAGGAGGCTCCTTTCAAATTGGGACTATCTATAATATCTTCTAGAGTTTAAACGGGCTTAAATAGGAATGCAAAAGATACCCCAAGAATTAGATCTTTTAGTCATCGGCAACGAACCTGCCGGACTTTGGCTACTTAGAGAGTACGAAAGACTTTTTCCGTCCTTTGCCACTCAAAAAAAATGGGAGCGAAAAATCCCACGAATGGGCTGGCTGAAAATTGACAAACCGTCTCAAACTATCGCCGTGGGAAAACCGGTCTCCCACTTTTTTTCCCTCTCGGCCGACTCCTGGTTTTCAGCTGAAATGGCGTCCTCTAAGCGCCTCTTCAAATGGAGTCCTGAGAATGTTTTTAATGTCTTCTCCTCCCTCCCCCAAGATTTAAAACTTCGGCTCAGCCAAAATCCGTCGCCTCCCAATTCCAAAGAACGAAAACTCATACAGGCGGCTCTTACCCAACAACCTGAACTTTTAACTTACGCTCAGGCCATTTGGAAACTCATGGGCCGATGTCGCAAAATCACTCCCGAAATGAAAGTGTGGGCAGCTTTGCAATCGATGGAATTGTCTCGATGGAACCCCGAAAATCTGGTGGGTTCCGTTTCAACCCTCACCACTTGGCCCCTTGCGATTCAAGGCAGCAAAATCAAAAGCGAAAGGGTGAAATCTCTTGAGCCCAGCTCCAAATCGAAGGTTTTTCAGTACACTCTGCCCTCGGGAGAATCGATCACGGCTAAAAATGTAGTTCTCAATTTAACCGTAAAAGAACTTCTGGCTTTTGCAGATGAACCCCTTTTAGAGGATTCAAACATAGACCGCTCGATTTTAAGTCGATGGAGCTATTACCCTCTTGAACTTCAGTTCCAACATTTTCGACTCCCCAGAAACGTTCAACCGCTCACTCTGTTTTTAGATGAAGAAGTCTTACCCGAGCCCGACCGAGAAATTTGGCCTATGACTTCATCTTTTAATGAAGACCGCCAAAAAGTCATTTTATGGACGACCGAACGGGCTGAGTTTTCTCTGGAATCCCTCACCGATTCCTTTAAACAAGCTTTAAAGCGATTTTATTTCCACTTCCCCGAGGCGTTGGAGGATCTTCACAGCCAATCGACATCGTTAGGTGTCGATACCTGTTTTTCCGAAGAGCAACGGAGTTCAATGATCGACACTTTAGAAGAATCGGCGCAAGAGCTTTATGAACTCTCCCTGATTCACCCCAAAACCCGCCAAAGGGGGCTCTATTCCTTGCTACCCGCGCTGCGTTGTACCTTACCCTACCCGCTCGGGACACTGACCGCAGCTTCGGAACTGCTGAAAGAGCTTTTCAACAAGAAAACACTTCAACAAGACACTTCGTCTTTGACCTCAAACACCGTAAGCTCTCCTTGAAGTCTCAGCTATAATTCGGTAATAATTTCCGATGCCTTTTTACAATTTAAAACAAAAGCTTGCAGAACAAATCGCCCATTCACTTTCGCATCCCGAGATCACAGCGCAAAGCTTATTTCAGGAAATGGGAACTCCCCCCAACCTACAAATGGGGCATGTGGCTTTACCGTGCTTTAAACTGGGAAAACTTTTAAATAAACCCGCAGGGAAACTGGCTATTGAATTATCCCAGGCTTTCCAAAGTCCCATCGCTACCGCTTCAGCCGCGGGGCCCTACGCCAATTTCCGTTTCAAATCGGATCAAATTTTTCAAGCTACCCTCCCAAAAATCTTTCAAGAAAAAGACCGCTATGGCTCTGATCCCAAAAACTCGGCCCAGCCGATTGTTTTAGAATACTGCTCGCCCAATATCGCTAAACCGTTATTCTTTCACCACATCCGAAGCACCTTAATTGGAAATGTTCTTGCGAATATTTACGACTTTCTGGGTTTTAAGACTGAAAGAATCAATTTTGTGGGCGATTGGGGAACTCAATTTGCTCGGCTTCTTGCCGCTTTTGAACTTTGGGGGCACAAGGATCAGATTTCCATGAACGACATCGATCGTTCTATGAAACATCTTTTAGATATTTATATTCGATTTCATCAAGAGCTTGACCAGCACCCAGAGTATTTAGAGAAAACATCGCAATGGCTTCAACGCTTAGAAGCCCAGGATGCCGATGCGACTGCACTTTGGAAGTTGATCCGAGACATCAGTGTGGCCAACATGGAAAAAACCTTGGCCAAAATGAACGTGTTTTTTCACCACACCGAAGGGGAAAGCTTTTATATCCCTAAAATGGAAAGTTCCCTAAAAGATATTAAAACCAAAGCTCAAGCCAAACTGAGTGAAGGGGCTTACATTGTCGAACTTCCTGATATCGAACCTCCTGCTCTGGTTCAGAAAAAAGATGGAACCACGCTTTACTTAACTCGAGACATTGCGGCAGCGATTGAGCGTTTTGAGCGTTTTCACTTTTCAAAAATGTATTATGTCGTTTCAGAGCAACAACGGCTTCACTTCAAACAACTTTTCGCGGTTCTTAAAAAAATGGGATATCCCTTCAGCGAAAGTTGCGAGCATCTCTCTTTTGGGACAGTCCACTTTGGAAAAGAGAGAATGTCTACTCGAGAAGGCCGAGTGATTTATCTGGAAGATGTTTTAAAAGAAGCGACTCAATTAGCCTTAGAAGAATGCACCAAAAAGAACCCTTCCCTCGCGGGCAAAGAAGAAATTGCCCGTAAAATTGGGATTGGAGCCATTATTTTCGGGAATCTTTCAGCTCACAAACAACGGGATATTGAATTTAATTGGGAACATGTTTTGGCCTTTGACGGTGAAACGGGCCCTTATGTTCAATACTCTGCGGTTCGCTGCCAATCTCTTTTAGCCAAAGCCCAAGAGGCTCAACTGACGGTCACCACTCTTCCCCAGGTCGAAAACTACCCATTCGCTCCTGAAGAAGAGGCTTTGATTTTAGAGTTGGCTAAATTCCGAGGCGTCTTAAAAAACTGTGCCCACGAAAATGAACCTTATTTGCTGACTCACTATCTCATCGATGTCACCAAAACTTTCAACCGCTTCTACTATCAACTCCCGGTTCTCCAAGCCACGGAAGCCATCCAAAAACAGGTTCGATTAAGTTTAGTGGCGGCGACCTATCAAGTCCTGTTTAATGGTCTAAAGCTCTTAGGAATCGACACTCCAAAGGAAATGTAGTTTTGACTATTCAGAAGATTTTAATTCTGCGTTTCAGTAGTCTTGGAGACATTGTCATGACGACTGCGATGATCCGCTGCTTGCGCCATCAATTTCCCGAAGCGCAAATTGACATGGTAGTTCGAGAAGATTTTTTTGATCTCATCAAAGACAACCCAAGACTCAACCAAAAACGGGCTCTGTCTAGGGGAGAGGGGCTCTCGGGATTATTTGAACTCTATCGTTGGATTAATGAACAAAATTACGATGTCATTTACGATGCTCACCGTTCTCTAAGAACTTTGGCTCTCATGCCGTTTCTCAAGGCTCGTCAAAAATTTTATTTTCAAAAACATTATTTAAGAAGATCTTTGGCTCTTACCTTTAAAATTCCGCTGTTAAAAAACTTCGGTCGTTTTTTAGAACGATATCTTTTGCCTCTTGCACCTTTGGGAGTGAAGTACGATGGCAAGGGGCCTGAGTTATTTATTTCTGATGAGGCTTTGCGATCGGTTGCCCTTAAATTTCCCATCACACAAACTTCCCAAGTTAAAGTAGGGCTCATCCCTTCCGCGCAATGGCCTGGGAAAAGATGGCCTTTAAACTATTTTAGAGAGCTCATTGAAAAGATGGTGGCAGAAACTTCCTACCATTTGATTCTTTTCGGTGGCCCCGCAGATACTTTTTGCCATGATCTAGCTAAAGATATCCCAGGGGACCGCTTCACTAACCTTCAAGGAAAGTGCACGATTGAAGAATCGGGAGCCGTTTTAAAGGCGTGTGATTTTGTGGTGGCTAATGACACAGGGCTCATGCACATGGCAGACGCTTTGAAAAAACCTTCGATTCTATTTTTAGGCCCCACCAGCCGAGAAATGGGGTGTCTTCCCTTTCATCCCAAATCGATTATTTTGGAAAAAGAAATGTGGTGCCGTCCTTGTTCCAAAAATGGTCAAGCCCCTTGCATCAGAAAAGAACGGTATTGTTTAACGGATATCTCCCCTCAATTGGCACTAGAAGCCGTTAAACGCATGGGAAATGTTTTAGCGTTATGAGTTTGGCCCTTTATCGACTTTTCTATTTTGTCTTTTGGACCTTAAGTTTTCCTCTCTCACTGCTTTCGAACAAACTCAAACTGGGACTCAAAGGCCGAGCCGGGCTGCTTTCCCGAATCAAAGTGGCCCAAACCCAATGGGCTCAAAGGAATTTAGCAGCTAAGCCCTATTGGTTTCACTTTGCTTCGGCCGGAGAGCTAGAACAGGCCCTTCCCATCGCTGAAAAGATCAAACAACAAGAACCTCAATCGAGTATTCTTTTTACCTATTTTTCACCTAGTGGGGCTAAAGGGATTGGGCTCGAGAAGGCTCGAAGGGAAAACGCAGGCAAACTTCCACCTTGGGATCATGCCGATTATTTACCTTTAGATTTACCCTGGAGTGTTCTTAATTTTCTAAAATTAGTGCGCCCTAAGGCTTTAATCCTCATTAATCGAGAAATTTGGCCAGAGCTTATCATTCAAAGCCATCAAAAACAGATCCCCATCTTTTTATTTTCGGCTTTCTTTCCTTCGGCAAAAAGCCGAATGCTAAAGTTTTGGCTACCTTACTTGAAATATGTGAAGTGCATTGGAACGGTGGGGGAATCCTCCACTCAAATTTTACTTCAACTTGAGCCTTCATTGCCGGTCCATTCCTTAGGAGACACCCGCATTGAGAGAGTTCTTGAAAGACAAAAACTCCAATCAGCTCCCCCGGCTTGGGGAAGTTTTATTCCCAACAAACAGCTTCTCGTGGCGGCAAGTTTGTGGAAAGAAGATTTTGAAGCATTAAAACCTTCGATCGAAGCGATGACGCAAAAGTTTCCGCAATGGAGATGGTGCTTAGTCCCACATGAACCCGATGAGTCTTTTATTTTAGAAATTAGAAACTGGGGCAAATCTAAAAATATTTTATTTCGAAGGTTTAGCCATTTTTTAGAGACTCCCGATGAAGTGAGCCCCCTCATCATGGACAAAGTGGGCTACTTGGCTGAACTCTATCGATTCTCATCGATCGCTTTTGTAGGTGGCAGTTTTAGAAAAAAGGTTCATAATATTTTAGAGCCTGCTGCTTATCAAAACTCCATTTTAACGGGCCCTAAAATACAAAACTCATTTGAAGCCCAAGAGATGGCTCTCTCTAATCAAGGGTTGACCCAGGTAGACTCCGCTGAAAAATTGCAATTAGAGCTCGTTAAACGCGCGAGCAACGCGGCATTAATCTCTATCGAGGGGAAAGCAGCTTATCAATATCTGATTCAACGGCTGGGAGCTTCCCAAGCCTATTACCAAATGATTGCGTCCCATCATGATAGCTCAAAAACTAAAATCCCTGCTCTCACATCGAAACCTATTCTCACCCAAAACTGATCTTTCAAAATTTTCCTATATCTATTTAATGCAACCCGATGGCATCGGAAGCCAATTGAGATTTTTGGACTTGGTTCTCACGCGAGTCGCCCCTAACAAAAATGTTTCGGTTTTATTCGACCTAAGGCAATCCGAATATTTTCAAGGGTGGCCCCACACGTTTCGACAAAAGCAACTCAACGAAATCTTTTCTTTTCAATGGGATAGCTCTGAAAAAGATAATTACTCTAAACTAATTTTTGATACTTCTGAAATCGACCACATTATTTCATCTCAACCCGAGAGAGTAGGTGCAGTTTTATTTTATCCCGAAGCCCGAGTTAACAAATTAAAAGAAAAAAACATTCATCTCATCGATTATGAATCTCTTCCTCGAAAACAGATTTTATCGTCGTTATTACCCAAAGTTTTAAAGCCAGGCCCCCGGCTAGCCGAACTGTTACTTCAACAAAAGTGGAAAACTCACAATAGAATCGGTATTCACGCTCGATTAGGCAACGGAGCCCCTTGGGATCCCCAGAGAGCCCAATTGAGACCGTTGGAGCCTGAAGATTTTTTTAAAGTTCTCGATCGATACCCTAAAGAAAAACACTTTTTTGTCTGCACCGACACTCCTAGTTTTCTCGACAAATGTCAGCAGCGATACCCAGATAGAATTTATTTTTCTGAAAGATACTATTTTCCGGAGAGTTATGGTCCAGGACACTGTGTGTTATGGAATCTTCCTACGGAGGCCCGTTCTCTTTTACAAGCTAAGCGACTTGAATTGGGCCCTTACCAACTGATTCTCGATGCAACCGTAGACATGTTTCTTCTTAGCTACTGTTCTTATGTGGTTTGTAATCCTAGTGGATTTTCCTACTACGCTACCCATGGCAAATCAGTTCCCTTCACTCAAGTGGGACCCTTTCCCAAATAGTTCAAAGATAATCAAAGACCTAAGAAGTTGAAGTTGATGACCGCTACTGTTTAAGCTTGATGGGAGACTGACACCAAAAAAAAGCGGCGAACCCGAAGGTCCGCCGCCTCTACGCTAACTTAACGAAAAATTAGAACTTGGTTCCGAACATCACACGGACATCGTGTTGACGAGGATTAGTTGTGGTGTCTTTCAAGTTCCGAGTGGTGAAAGCAGCACGAATGCGGAGTTTATCCCAATCGTGAGTCAAAGCACCACTTAGGTTCCAGTTACTTGTAGATTCGCCATCACCAGTTTTAGAATTGACGTAGTCAATTTTAGCGCTGGCATTGACAACACCTAGATCGAACATAGGCTCTGCCCAAACATTGTGGCCTTTAACTTTATCGCCAGCAACATCAGCAGGGCTCATGCCGGTATACATGTACTCAGCATTAAGTCCGAACATTCCCATTTTCATGTTAGCACCAGCGGAAACGCCTAGATCCAAAGGACCTCCACGCCATCTTCCGGTGTAAGTAGAAACAACTGGCATAATGGTCATGCCGCCAGTTTTGGTGTCGGTGCTCCAACGAGCTGCTGCAGAAGGCATGTTGTCGTGAGCAGTCGAAGTCGGATTTGCTCGACCTTCTAATACAGCAACCTCTAAGTTTCCGAATCCTGTATTGAAGGTTGATTTGATACCGAGATCAGCATCCCACTTGTAGCCATACTGGGTTGCGAACGCTGTGGAGTAGTAGTAGCTATGACTGTCATAGCGCGACCACATATTTTCCATACCAAATGGAGTTCTCACAAACCCGAACTGAGAGGTCATGTGATCGCCACATTTGTGCTCAACATAGGCAGCTTGAGTGGACATCGTTAAAGTTCCGCTGCCCGTGCCGCCACTTAACTGTAAGTTATCAAAGTTCTGAGCACTGCTATCCCAGTTGTGGGTTGCAACTTTACCATAAGGAAAAGTCGAAGCAGTAGCAGCCCAATGCTGATCTACAACTACTTTAACTTTATCCGATACGTTGACGTTAAACTTCAAGTTAAGGTCATCGATGAAGAACTTGCTACCTCTAGCGGTATCAGTTCCCCACGAATGAGCGTAACCGCCCTCAAATGATCCACCGATCATTAGACCTTTCTTTTCCTCAGCGCCCTGTGCTTGAACAGCCAACACGAGACTCAGAGAACCTAATGCTGCTAACTTC
>OMIX01000003.1 GCA_900299195.1 Deltaproteobacteria bacterium | reverse complement strand
TTTTTAGTTCCATCTCCTTTGTTGTCTGGTTTGAGATAAACTTGGGCCCCATTCTTTTTGCATAAAAAAATCCATCGAGAAGCAAATCCTCAACTCCAAAAAACACTACCAAAAGAGACACGCCAAGCAGGCAGATACCAAAACCTGAGATCATCCATTCATTGCTGGACATTAAAACTCACCTCCCACCACAGCGATGAACCTCACTGCAGTCTTTCTTTGATGAGCTATGGGATCGGGTTGCTCATTGGTTAACATCGGAAACACAAGAGCAGAATTCAGCGCTACAGAAAAAGCAGGAACAAAATAACGAATGCGCAAAGAAGGCCTAAGCTCAAATTGGGAATCACTCGATGTTCGAGAAGAGATCGCGGAGTAATTCGGTTCAAGAAAAAGATCAAAAGTCAAAGGCGTTAGCTGATTTTCTCTTAAGCCAAATCTTGTAAAAGCTGAGTAAGTATCTTGCCCTTCATTTCGAATTTCAAACACTGCCTCGCCATAGATCTCCTCGACAAGTGAAATAGGCTTTGAAATTGGCTGTTGCCATTCTTTACCAGCTTGAAACGTCGAACGAACCTCTGTTTGTTCCCGATGGGGCCCCTTTGAGTAGTAATTGCGTTGTCTCAGTTCTACCGAGCCGAAAAAGGCTTGAAACAGTCCCCACGAGATTCCTGTCCCGAAATAGACATACGAAGGCGTCAACAAAAATGCCCCATCTCCTATTTTCTGAGACCACAATTCGTTACCCACTTGAAGAAAAGGTTTAAGTGGAACATTTTCAAAAAAGGACGTTCGGATCCTGGTGCTACTAAAGAGGCTGTTTTGTTGGGATACAAATCCGTTTTCGCTATAGAGGGAATGATGGGTCGCAAACCCAGAACGGTAACAAAATAGGATCTCAATAAAAATTAGAGTTCGATAACACTTATTCATACCTTCTAAAATTGATGCAAGAACCAGGGCCAACTTTTTTGTAGCAAACTACAACAACCCACATTTCATTTTTAAAAAAAAGTAAGGCTCAGTTCTTCGTAAACCGTTGGTATGAAGATTGCTCAGTTTCTCGGATTATTTTTTTGGGAGTCTATTTATGAAAACAATTTCACTTTTGCTTCAACCTCTAAAGAACCTATCCTTGCTTTGTTGGTTTTGTACCCTCTCAGCGCTGGGTGACATTCCCAAACAAGCAGGAGTGACTTTGACCCAAATTGGCCAGTTTATCTATGATGCCGCTCAAGGCGAACAACCTAAGACAGAAGCCCAAAAAAGAGTGGATGAGCTTTATGCGGCAGGAATTCGGCATATTGTTCTTTCGCCCGTCGCACACATGACCGACCCTAGAAAGTCAGAGATAACCCCCGATACCCCTCCTTCAGATCGTCCTAATGAACGAAAACGATACATCCGGCTCATCAATTATATCCATGGAAAAGGCATGACAGTTGGGATTCGCCCTATTTTCCTGGTTGTGGACTCTAATGGTAATGCTCCGCTAATAGAAAAGCTTCCTAATGGAAAAGAAAAACTATGGTGGCATGGCAATATCCAGCCCGATTCTCCAAATGCATGGTTTGAGTCGTTTAAAACTTATTTGGACCTTTATTTGCCAATTGCTCAATTTGGAAAGGTTGAACAATTTACGATAGGGGCAGAATTATATTCAATGACGGTCGGCATTGAAGACCAATGGGAGCAAAATCCCCATGGTTTTCCCGGTAGATGGCTTTCCCTTTTAAAATATGTGAAATCCAAATTACCGCAGAACACGCAAGTCATGTACGACATCAATTTTACAGACGATAAAGTTTCTGGGTCCGCAGGGGGGCTTGGCGAATTCGGTGGCGAGTTGGCTAGATGGAGGTATCGATTAGTCGATCTAGCCAACCCTACACGGCCGGAAGAGCGAGTCATATGGCAGGACTTGGTTGATTTTTGGAAGCAGCTTGATGCCATTGGGATCGACATGTACCGATCTTTAGCGACTTCCGGAACTCAGATCCCATCTTCTCAGCAGAATTTAACAGTACTTCTTAAGGAGACTTCAGATCGCTTTGCCACACAAATCGACAATGCTCTTTTTGAAATTGAAAATATAGTGGGTTCACAAAAAAATATTATCTTAAAAGAAGTAGGCTACCGAAGCGTAGAAAACTGTTTTATTGATCCGTTTCTCTATGTCACATCAGAGCGCGGCCAAGTTAACTTAAATCACCAAGCAGCAGCCTTCGATGCCGTTTTTCAATCATTCTGGAAGCCTAACTGGCCTTGGTTTGGAGGAATCGTGATTTGGGATGCCTCAATCAATCCACAACTCCACGGCCCTCAAGATTCGGGATTTAGTTTCCTAGGCAAACAACCTACCCAAGAAATTCTAAACCAATATTTTGCCCATTAGTTTTTCTAAAAGGATACCTATGAACTTTTCTAAAAAGAAGATTCTTGTGGCCTTGGGGACTCGTCCTGAGGCCATCAAATTAGCACCGGTCATTCATGAACTGAATCGCTCTGATTTGTTACAACCCGTGGTAGTCGCAACGGCTCAACACCGCCAGTTGCTCGATCAAGTGCTTCATTTTTTTGATATCAAACCCGATTATGACCTTAACTTAATGAAACCCAATCAAGATCTCTTTTACACAACCGCTGAATGTCTCAATCGCATCAAAGCCCTCTTAGAGACCCTTTCACCTTCCCTCGTCATCGTACAAGGAGACACTACCACGGCATTCACAGTGGCTCTTTCTGCTTTTTACTTGAAAATTCCCATAGCCCATGTCGAAGCAGGTTTACGCACACAAAATAAATACTCCCCTTTTCCTGAGGAAATGAATCGCAGATTGATCTCACCTTTGGCGGATCTCCATTTTGCCCCCACCGAGCCCTCTAAGGAAAACTTAATTCGGGAAAATATCGACCCCAGCTTCATTGAAGTCACAGGAAATACCAGCATAGATGCCCTCCACCTGGGAGCTACCAAAACTTGTCAGCCCCCTAGAGAATTAAAGGGACAATCCTCCGATCGCCTTATTCTGTTCACTCTTCACCGAAGGGAAAATTTTGGCCAGCCGCTGATTCATATCCTTACTGCGGTACGAAGATTTGCGGTTGACTATCCCGACTATCAAATTGTCTACCCAGTTCATCCTAACCCTAACGTCCGGGAACAAGCTTTGTTATTCTTTTCGAGCCTCAAGAATGTGCACTTACTTGATCCTGTCGATTATAGTGAAATGCTTTACCTGATTCAAAATTCCCAATTTATTTTGACAGATTCTGGAGGAATTCAAGAAGAAGCCCCCACGTTAGGAAAGCCTGTCCTAATTTTAAGAGACAACACCGAACGCCCAGAAGCTGTAGAGTCAGGTTGTGCCATGTTAGTCGGAAATGACCCCGACCTTATTTATCAACTCATGATATCTCTTACCCAAACTCAATCCCAGCTTTATCAATCGATGGCAACGGCTTCAAACCCGTTCGGAGATGGAACAGCCTCTGTCAAAGTAAGAAATCGAATTGAAACGCATCTTTTTAAACACCACGAGGAAAAGAGTCTATGTGTGGAATAATTGGATATACAGGAAATGAAAATCCTGTTTCCTTTCTCATCAAGGGTTTGAAACAACTGGAGTACCGAGGTTACGACTCTGCAGGAATTGCGGTGTTCTCTGACAACGGAACTCATATCGTTCGCGCTGTGGGCCCTGTAAGAAATCTCGAACACAAAGTCTCCAAACTCTCTCTTCAAGGCTTTTCTGGAATCGGTCACACTCGGTGGGCAACCCACGGAAAAGTTACAGAGGGAAACTCCCATCCCCATCAAGCTGGACGAATTACTTTAGTCCATAACGGCATTATTGAAAATTATTCTGAACTCAAAGAACAGATTGAGCAAATAGGCAGAACCTTAAAAAGCGAAACGGATACCGAAGTCTTAGCTCATCTCATCGACATTGAAGTTGAAAAAGGATTTCTACTGCTTGAGGCCATTACCCGAGTGATTCCTAAATTAAGAGGTTCTTATGCCTTTGTGGTGAGCGATCCAGAGGATCCCCGGTGTCTTATTGGAGTTTCACAGGGAATCCCCCTGTGGGTTGGAAACTCTAACGGCAACATGCTTCTCAGTTCTGATTCTAGAGGGCTTTCCTTATTTACCAATGAGGGTTTTGTTCTTAAGTCAGCAGAGATCGTTCAATGTCGGCCGGGTTCATTTCAGGTTTTCGATTTTTCAGGCCATTTAACCACTAAGAACATTTCTTTGACCCAGCTTTCCAACGATTCCTCTGAATTGGTTGGATTTGAACACTACATGATGAAGGAAATTTACGAACAGCCACTGGCCGTTTTAAATACCAAAGCTAAACTCATTCAGTCGGCGCAACTCTACTCGCTTCCTTTTAAACTATGGGATCACGTTCAGTTGATGGGATGCGGTTCAGCAAGACACGCAGGCCTTGTGGCCAAACACTATTTTGAACAAATTGTGGGCGTTACTGCCACCGTCGACTATGCCAGCGAATTTAGCGATTGTTTTAACCACACCCAACCTTCAACTCTGGTGATTCTCATCTCTCAGTCTGGAGAGACTGCCGACACTCTCTCAGCGCTAAGAGCTGCCAAAAATCGAGGTTTAGCCACACTAAGCATCACCAATAGAAAACAAAGTTCTCTTTCATTGGAATCCGATTTTTGCTTATTCACTGAGGCGGGATGTGAGATCAGTGTGGCTTCAACGAAAGCTTTCACTAGCCAAGTCAGTTTACTTTTGGCTCTGGCCTACGAATGGAGCTACCAAATTGAACGAGTGGAATCTTCTTTTCGTCCCCAACTTAATCCCTATCTTTCGGCTCTACCTGAACAGATTGCACAGACTCTTCAAAGAGATAAGCAAATTCGATTTATCGCTGAAAAACTTCTCTCTTCTCGAAGTTTTTTCTTTTTGGGACGGGGAGTTCTCTTTAATGTGGCTCAGGAGTGTGCCCTTAAGCTTAAAGAGATCAGTTATTGCTTTGCCGAAGCTTATCCCGCTGGCGAACTTAAACATGGCCCGCTAGCCCTTATCGACAAAGACAGCACCGTGATTTTATTAACCACCCGAGGGTCAACAGGAGACTCCGTATCTGACCCTTTAACCCATTTGCAGCAGGACAAAATGAAAAACACGTTACAAGAAGTTAAAAGCCGCGGGGCTTTTATCTGGACCTGGGGAGCCGATACCCCTTACTTTCGTCAAGAGTCTCATGAATTCCCCCCTCTGCCCTCAAGCCACAGATTCACCGAACCCATACTTCACACCGTCCTAGGACAGCTTTTTGCTTATCATTTGGCCCATTTAAAGGGAGCAGAAATTGATAAGCCCCGAAATTTAGCTAAAAGTGTGACGGTGGAGTGAGGGCACAATAGATAAGACCTTACAAAATAAGGCTTGACGGGTAAAAGCCGCCGCCATTATGCCCAAGCTCATGAAGCAGTTTATTTTATTTTCTTTAATGTTGAGTTTAGCCTCTTTCGCGTCAGAGACCAAAAAAGG
>OMIX01000002.1 GCA_900299195.1 Deltaproteobacteria bacterium | reverse complement strand
TTTAGCGTTTCTAGAAACCCATGGAATGCTTTTTCGCACGGGCAAAGGACGCTCAACCCAATATCACGTTAAAAACCTTAAGGAGGAAGTCTCATGAAACCATTCATTTGGAGTATTCTTGGAATGCTCTCGCTCAGTCACGTCCTAACTGCGGGCATGATTTCTGAAAACACCTACACCGTTCCAGTGAAAGAGGAGCTCAAACCTTGGGCGACTTTTGAACTGGAAGATGTTGCATTAAAAGTTCAAAAAGGAAAAAGAGTAAAATTAGAATACACCTTTCCGAAATATTTGATCGGAGAAGAGAACTTTTACGTTGAAGCTAGAGGAAATTGCTCTGACAGAAATTGTTCGACCCCGGTCACTCTGAATGGGGACTATGGAACCTTTGTCTGTGAGATCCACATGGAGACCCAAACAGCCAAATGCCGAGGAGATTACAACCGAAAGACGCTTCCTGTTCTAAAAGAAGGGGGGTTAGAACCTGTTCAGCAATATCTAAAAGCAAATATCTCTGATCCTACCGAGTTAGCCAATCGGCAATCGGTTTTGGTAGCTTTTTCCCATGAAGCAGCTGGGGTATTTGAAAACTTAAAAGTACGCAAAAAATAAAAAGAGCGCCCACTTCCTTTTCATGATTCATTTCCATAAAAGGAAGTGGAGCCCCTTAGAACCGATAGTTCCCCGAAAACATGGCGCTCACTCTTTGAAACTCAAAGTTGGAGTCGTCTGAGAAATTTCGTTGAAAATCCAGTTGGGCCATCAATAACCAAGGGGAAGAAATTTGATGGCCTGCCGCAGCCCCGAGCATTACCCCTTTGTCGTTTCGAACTCCCAAACTTCTCTCGGGGTACTTTGCAGTAAAAAGCCCAACCGTGTTAGCGAGAAATGTTTTTGAGTTAAGCAGCATCGTGTTAGTAAAATCTAAATTGACTCGAATCCCTTGAAACTCAATGCCCGATGGCCTCATTAAAGTGCCGCTCAGAAAAACGGAAGGGGACCAAGTAGGACTAGGATTTCGTTTCATCAAATAAACTCTGGCCACTTGCGCCCATCCAGACCGTTTCGCCCCGGTGCTGATCAAATTATCTTGATAAACCTTGATGGGCTCAAAAAAGGTTTCCCCTCCAATCCACCAGGCTTCATTGAGGGAAGTTTTAACGAAGGGACCTAGAGAACCCGAAAGACTAAAAGGCCTAAACCCCTGGTTACGAAATTGCAAAGAGCCCAAACCTGAAACTTTAAAACCGTAGTGTTTTTCTTGAACTGTTCCCCAACCTAAATAGTAGGAAAGATCATGGGCAAAAAACTGGCCCGCTTGAGTTTGTTGATTAAAATTATAATTGATTCCTCCTTGGTAACCCCATTTCTGAAACCGAGAAGAGGCTAAAACAGGGCTGTATTGAAAATTCCAATTGATAGCCTGTTTGATCGAACCTTCTGCTTTGACGTTGGTGGAATCTCCAACGTTGGGGCTAAATAAAACGTTGGAATCGTAGCCTGAGGAAAACCCTACCTCTTTCAACCAAGCCTTGGAGGCACTCCAACCCGCAGTTTTTTGCGATACGTTAACAATGCTCTGATTAAGCTTTTGGGTCTCTTCTGAAAGCGACTTGTTTTTTTCTAGTTGTTCTTGCGCGGAATCTCTCGCTTCTGCATAACTGCTTAAAGCCTCTTTACTCTGATTTTCTTTTTGATAAGTTTCTGCGATAAAAAGTTTAGCCGAGGCTCGATATTCTGCAGCTTGAGAGGCCTTAGAGAAATATTCCCTGCTCTCTTTCCATTGTTTTTTATTCCACGCCATTTTGCCTAGGAGAAAATAGCTGGACTCAATATTGGCTTTTTCTTGAATCGCTAGAGAAAGATATTTCTTGGCCTCGTCAAACTTCTGATCTTCAAAATAGATTTTCCCCAATTCAAACGCATAAAGTCCGATGTGAAGTGAAGAATCTGACGTATTTTTGCGATTTAATAACTGAGAATAAACACTTTTAGCTCCGACTCGGTCGCCTTGAGCTTTTAAGATCAGAGCCTTGAGTTCTAACGACTCAACGGAGGGTGAAGATTTTTGAGAAAGCTGTTCGATCCCTTTTAAAACATCAGCCCATCTTTTTTCTTGATAAGCCAAGACCGCTCGGGCGTAAATAGGTTCCTCCGTATTTGGAATTTTAGCCAAAGCCACACTTCCCAAAACCCAAAACACCATCGCGCCGTGTCTCACTTTATTCTCCTTAAAAGATTGTGGAGCTATTTTATAAAAGTTAAACTTATTAGCAAATGAATAAGCTTTCTTTATTTTCAAATAAAACACTTTCTCGTTTTTATCTTCTTCTAATGATCACCGTTTCAAGAATCTACGCTTCTGATTTTTGCGCCACGGTCGCCTGGCTCGAGGGGGAAATCACCGACCGTTCGGGAAATTTTATTAAAACGGGTGACAACCTCTCCCCCGGGAGTGTCGTCAACGTAGGAACGAAATCTCGAGCCAAGTTACTTCTAAAAGATGATTCGATCATCGATTTGGGCCCCATCAGTCAATTTAAGTTAACTTCATGTGCCCAACCCGCGCAGCAGGAAAACATTGAACTCGAATTGGAGTTTGGAATTCTAAGGGCGAATGTCCAAAAGGCCAAATCACAAAAACCTCGAGAGTTCAAATTGAAAACCCCAACTTCGGTCTTAGGGGTGAGAGGAACTGAGTTCTTTGTTCGCTGGCAAAAAGATGAGAACCAGCTGAGTGAGGAACAGATATCGGTTTTAGAAGGTTCTGTGGAGGTCCGCTCCCTCTTTGATAAAGCTAATTCTATTTTTAAAATCGATGGAGGAACTGAGTTTCGAGCCCAAGGCATCATCCAAAACTTAGGGGGCGCATTCCGAGTAGAGCCTGCAACACCTCCCCGTTTAGA
>OMIX01000001.1 GCA_900299195.1 Deltaproteobacteria bacterium | reverse complement strand
GGAAAGTCTCTCAATAGTGGAGAGAAACCATGAAAAAGTTCTGGGAATCTTTTCAAGAAAGTTTTTGGCCCGTTCGGTGTGTTTGGCTTCGTTACTTTGACGTTTATCGCAAAAATTGGTTTTACGGATTAGTCACTACTTTTGTAGAGCCGATGCTTTACTTAGTTTCTTTCGGATATGGCTTGGGAAGTATGTTGGGAACCATAGAGTCCAACGGAAGTTCAGTCAGCTACCGACAGTTTGTTTTCGCTGGATTTGTAGCGCAAAGCTGTTTGTTTCAAGGCTTTTTTGAAGCCGCTTACGGCTCCTTTGTCCGAATGTACTATCAAAAAATTTTTAAAGCCATGGCCTCTACCCCCATTACCTTATCAGAAGTTCTTTGGGGTGAGCTGCTTTGGGATGCCACTAAAGGAACCTTGTCTGCGTGCGCTTTATTAACTTTGGGAACCCTTTCGGGTGACCTCTCCCCTTTAGGAAGTCTTTTAGCCGTTCCTTTCTGTTTTTTGGGAGCTCTTCTTTTTGCTAGTTTGGGACTTTGGATGGCTGCACTTTCTCAAACCATCGAACAGATCTCTTACCCACAATATCTGGTTGTCTTTCCGATGTTTCTTTTTTGCGGTGTCTATTTTCCCCTAGAAACCTTACCCGAAACCTTGCAATTATTTGCCTCGTTCTTACCTTTAACGGCTCTGCTCTCTTTGATACGCTGGCTCACACTCGACTTCCCCTTCCAAATTCAATCACTTGCCGTCTTTATTTTTTGGTCCGTGCTTTTAATTTTCATCAGTCGAGACGCTATGTCCCGAAGATTAGTGAAATAGCCTCTTTCTTTTCAAGTTCCGTGATAAAATAAAGGCAGTTCTAAGTATTCTTTTTTAAACTTTAAATCCCAAATCATGACTTCATCACGAACCCAAATATGGCTTATTTTTGGAACTCGGCCCGAGGCCATCAAGATGGCTCCGGTTTTTTCAGCTCTAGCTTCTCGACCCGATCTCTTTGATGTTAAAATCTGCGTCACAGGCCAACATCGAGAAATGCTAGACCAAGTGATGTCGATTTTTGGAATGAAAGCCCATTTCGATTTAAACATCATGACAAAGGGTCAAGACGTCACTGACATCACTGCTAAAGTTCTGCTCAATTTAAAAGAGGTCTTTAAAAAAGAAAAACCGGATCGAGTTTTAGTTCATGGTGACACCACAACCACTTTAGCTTCAAGCCTTGCAGCATTTTATGCGAAGGTTCCGGTAGCCCATGTAGAGGCAGGATTACGAACTGGGAACCTCAGCGCACCTTGGCCAGAAGAAATGAATCGCAATGTCACTTCGGTGCTTGCTGATCTTCACTTTGCCCCTACCGAATCGGCCAAAAAAAATCTTTTAAAAGAAAATATTTCGCCCTCCCAAATTTTTGTAACCGGAAACACAGTGATTGATGCTCTTTATAGCGTACTCAAAAAAACAACCACCTCTGAAGCATTAAAAAACTCACTTGAGGATTGTTTTAAGGCGTTAGATCCTAAGAAAAAATTGATTTTAGTCACTGGCCATCGAAGAGAAAACTTCGGACAAGGATTTGATGATTTTTGTCATGCTATTCTCGCAGTGCTCAAAGAAAACCCTGACACCGAAGTCTGCTATCCGGTACACCTAAACCCCAATGTGAAAGAACCCGTGAACCGAATTTTAAAAATGGGTGGGAAAGAGGTTTCTTCTCGAATCCATTTGATTGATCCACTCGAATATGTCCCCTTCGTTTATTTGATGAATCGTGCCCATTTCATTTTGACTGATTCAGGGGGGGTTCAAGAAGAAGGGCCTGCCTTGGGAAAACCGGTTTTAGTATCCCGAGAAGTCACTGAACGCCCCGAAGCTTTAGCTGGAGATGCCGTCAAGCTCGTGGGTACCGATTTCCAAAAAATTGTTCAAGAATGTAATCTTCTTCTACGAAACGAATTCGAATATACCCGCCGAAGTAAAAAAGTGAGCCCTTATGGCGATGGTCATGCCGCGGAAAGAATTATCAAAGTTTTGTCGGCAGAAGCCGTTGCCCTCAAAGTAAAAGCAGCCTAATCTTTAAAAATAAATCTCGAGGACTCTTCTATGATGATTAAACTTTACTTTGTCACCCTCCCCATTTTTTTTGCCGTGGATATGATTTGGTTAGGCTGGATAGCAAGAAACTTTTACCGAACCCACTTGGGCTTTCTTCTTAGAGATTCATTTGACTGGAAAGCCGCCCTTCTTTTTTACGCAGTCTTTATTTTCGGCCTAGTTTATTTTGTGATTACTCCGGCGTTTGAAAATCGCTCCTGGCTAGAAGCCTTGGGAAAAGGGGCACTTTTTGGATTGATCACTTACGCCACTTACGATTTGACCAACCAAGCCACTGTTAAGAATTGGCCCACTATCGTAACTATTGCTGATCTTATCTGGGGTACCTGTTTAGCCTCGTCGGTATCGGGCTTAAGTTATTTAGTAGCCGATCGATGGTTTCGGTAAAAACACTTCAATCCAAAAAAGAGAAGCTTTTAAAGCTTTTCTCTTGGAGCCGATTTTAACAATTCCACTACAGCTTCTATCCACTCCGACTCGGCGTTAAGGGAAGGAATCAAGGTCAGTTTTTCTCCCCCGTGTTTTTTAAACTCTTCTTCCCCGCGAACACTGACCTCTTCCAAAGTTTCTAAACAATCAGCGACAAAGGATGGGCATAATACGACCACTCGTTTTACCCCTTCTTTAGGAAGTTGCTGGTAAAGCTCATCACTGTAGGGTTTAATCCAGGGGGTTCTGCCCAGTCTAGATTGAAAAGCAACTCGATACTTAGTTTCAGGAATGTTCAACTTCTCAGCTACTTTTTTAGCGGTGTAAAAACACTGAGCTCGATAGCAATCCACATTAGCTTCTACGATATTGAGTGAGCAATTTTTTGACTGGAGACAATAATTTCCCGACTTGTCCGTCTTTTTAACCTGTCTTTCGGGAAGCCCATGGAAGCTAAAAACAGCCATATCATAATTTTCATCTTTAAGGTGTTTCTCACTGACTTTAGCCACTGCCTCTAAGTAGGATTCTTCGCGATAAAACGCTTTTACCCACTCTACAGGAACTTCTCTTCTTAATTTTTTGATAACGTTTTTAACTGCTACCACCGAGGACTTCGTAGCGGCTAGGGAATATTGAGGATAGAGCGGACAAACGACAATTTTTGAAACATGTTGTCTTAATAAAGCCTCGACACCTTTCGCTATGGAAGGTGAACCATATCGCATCGCCATCTCGACCGCCGCTTGATTGCGAAGCCTGTGTTTCACCTGTTCGGTCAAGGCCTTAGTATAAAAGTAAAGGGGCGAGCCCTCTTGAGTCCATATCGTTTTATACTGGGCCGAGGACTGATGGGGGCGGTCCTTTAAAATCAGTAACTTCACTAGAATCCATCGAATCGGGTAGGGAATATCGATGACATCCGGATCCATTAAAAATTCATCAAGATAAGTTCTCACATCCTCCGGATGAGGACTCTCTGGCGTTCCCAGGTTAATCAGTAAATAACCAATCTTTTCCTTATTCATTTGTCATCACCTTAGCGGAACTGTTAAAAAAAGAGTAGATGAAAAGCAAGTCTTTAACAACCGAGCCTCTAAGAGAAGTAGATATCCTTAGAGAAATGACCCTTCTGTTAAACCAAACCTTAGAAACAGAAGGACAAATGCTTTGGGCCAAGCTTTTTCAAGAGAAAACGGCTCATGGGAACCCGTCGCATCCTGGGATCATGACTTTTTCAGAAGCCCAAGCCAACTTAAAAAACTTAGTCCAGGAAATCTCCCATTCGAGCTTCAAAGGAAAAATTCAACTGGCCTTCCAGTTAGGTATTCAAAGCACCACTTTGTTTTCATCGGCTTTTCTGGGGCTGATTTTACCTCAAAACAACATTATCCTTTTTAAGAAAGATCAAAAACAGGATGCCATCACTTTAGAGAGAGCGACTTTATTCGTCTCTGAACTTTTTCTGGATTGGATGGACACCATTTTAGCGAAAACTCTGGAGAAAGCTCAGCGCCTAGAAAACCTTAAAGTAAAACATGAAATTGGGGAACATTTAAAACTCACTCAAAAAATAACCCAGAACGCAAAAGCCGGGCTACAAAGGGGCTCAAGCCTTCGAAATAAAGGTAGTGAGTTCGTTTCTAAAGTATTAAAAAAACCCAGAAAAGAGATTCGAATTCCCATGGAGGCTAGAGCTTTTCTCGCCTTAGAAAGTTTTTTAAATCAAACCTTAAGAACGAAGTGAGCTGAACATGAATAAAAATCAAAAACCATGGATGATTTACGGAGCCAACGGCTTTACCGGAAAGCTAATCGCAGAAGAGGCTAAACGGCGAAATATCTG